>JAAYBB010000024.1 GCA_012719075.1 Clostridiales bacterium
ACACCCAAAGCGCCCTCCCCCACCCGCTGCCTCAGCCGTGCCGGCAGCGGTGGTAAAAGGACCGCCTGCCGCCGCAGACATTGCAGACAGCACGGCGCGCAGCCTCGGCAAGCCAGCGGTCGATCCCGCCGTCGCGGATTTGATGCAGGTTTTGCACCGCCTCAAAATGGTGCGGGATGCCGTCATGTTGGAAGGCCAGCAGCACCTCACAGGGGAAGTCTCCGCAGTCCCCGCAGTGGGCGAGATCGCGGTCCTGTGCACAGTCCTTAATGGCACAGGGCCCGCAGGAGGCGTCCTGCTTGCAGCCCTCACACCGGCAATCTGCGAGATCCCCCTCTTTGAAGGGGTCGTACTTGGCGGGCATGCCCAGCAGGTGCGCCCGGTCTCCGGTCTCGCAGGCCACCCGAAAGGAGCAGACCGGGCAGTAAATTCCACAGTAGGCCAGCTGTGCGGCGGTGTCCCTCTGCACAGATCCTCTCCCCTCTTTGGCGGGCGCAACCGTGCCCCCCACAAAAGCGTCTCTGCCATCACCGGTCCGGATGGGTCTGACTCCACCCTCGCCGTGGGCAGCCGGGCGACGGCGATTTTGTTCAGGCCATGATGTTGCGCAGCCGGCCGATCCCCTCGATCTCCACGACGATCTCCTCGCCGGGCTCCAGCCACGGATCGTGGGTGTCCTTGCCCATGATCACGCCGGCCATGGTGCCGGTATAGATGATGTCGCCGGGTTTAAAGGTGAAGTACTGCGAGGCATAGCTGATGATGTAGGGCACGTTTGCCACCATGTACTTGGTGTTGCTGTGCTGCTTGACCACGCCGTTGCGGTAGAGCTTGATGTCGAGGTCAAAGCAGTCCACCTCGTCCTTGGTCACGATGTGGGGGCCAACCGGCGCAAAGCCGTCGGGACTCTTGTTGGTGATCCACTGGGTCAGGCGGGTGTTGAACTGCTTGCGCATCGACACGTCGTTGCCGATTGTATAGCCAAACACGTAGTCCAGGGCCTCTTCGGGGCTCACGTGCTTGCACTGCTTGCCGATGACCACCACGAGCTCGGCCTCGTAGTCGAAGTTCTCGCCGGCGCGGGGCATCGGCACCTCGCCGTTGTGGCAGTTGAGCGCCGTGCGGTACTTGCTGAACAGCACCGGATAGTCGGGCACATCGGTGTTGGCCTCCGCGGCGTGGTCCCTGTAGTTGACGCCGACGCACATGATCTTCTCGGGGTTGGTCACGGCGGGCGCGTGTACCAGCGTGTCCTCCGGCAGGGCCGGCTGCCCCTCGGCCGCCTGCAGCACAAAGGCCTTGCCCTCGTCGCCGGCCGCAATGATCTTTTCCATGGTCAGATGGGTGCCGTGGTTCTCGCAAAAGCCGCAGTCGCAGGGCAGCTTCATCCCCTTGGCGTCGGCCGCTTTATTGAGGTCGATCACGCCGTCCTCGGTCACCAGTCCGACGTTGACCCGCTTTTTCGCCTCGTCCACATAGAAGTTCATCAGTCGCATGGCTAAACTGGCCTCCCTTTTCTCTTTTGCAAAATTTAAAATTAATGAACGATTCCGGTCTTTTCGGCCGGGATCTGTTCGTAGAGCCGATCCTTGCCGATCTCCTCCAGAATGTCCACCAGGCGGTGGACCTCGGCATAGGTGTTGTACAGTGCCACCGGCGCCAGGCGAACCACGTTGGGCTCACGGTAGTCCGGAATGACCTTTTTGAGCTTGAGCGCCTGGCAGATGCGGTAGGCCTCGCTGTGCTCGAGCGCCACGTGGCCGCCGCGCACGGCGTCCTCGCGCGGGTTGCCCACCGCGTAGCCGTACGGCGTCAGCCGCGCATCGATCAAAAACATCAGGTAGGCCGTCAGGTTGAGGGACTTTTCGCGGATCCGGTCGATGCCGGCCTCCGCCACGATCTTGAGGTTGCCCTCCAGCCCCGCCATCGAGAGCATGGGCGCAGTGCCGGTCAGCCAGGCGTCGGCATCGGGGGCGGGGTCGTGCTTGTGATGCAGCTCAAACTGGGTGGCCTTGAGGTTGCCGTGCCAGCCGGCGAGGCCCGGCGTCATGCCGAAGTGCCGCCGGTTGATGTACAGGCCGCCGACCGCGCCGGGGCCGGCGTTCAGGTACTTGTAGTTGCACCAGATGGCAAAGTCGGCGTCGGCCTTTTTGAGGTCGTGGGGGATGGCGCCGATCGAGTGACAGAGGTCCCAGCCGATGATGATACCGCGCTCGCGGGCCGCCCTCGACAGCTTTTCGATGTTGAGCAGCTGGGCGCTGCGGTACAGCACCGAGGGCATCAGGCAGAGCGCCACGTCGTCGGTCATGGCCGCGATGACGGCCTCCTCGTCAATCAGGCGCCCGTCGGGGCTCTCGACCACCTTGACTGCGTCGGCCGGGTCATAGCCCTTGAGCATCACCTGGCTGTCCACCGCGTGTCGGTCGGTGGGGAAATTCAGGTCGTCCACCAGGATTTTATAGCGCTCCTTCGTGGGCTTGTAAAACGTGGCAATGGCCTGGTGAATGTTGATGGTGGTGCTGTTGGTGATCGTGACCTCGTCCTTGTCGGCCCCGATCAGCGGCGCCAGCAGACCGCCCAGGTAGGAGGGATACAGGAAGTACAGGCCGTCTTCGGCGGTCCAGATGCCGATGCCCTGCCCCTTCCAGACCGAAAGGATGTTCAAAATGGCCGCCTCGGCGTCCCTGGAGCACAGTCCGAGGGAGTTGCCGTCCATGTAGAGCTCGTCTTCCTTCACGTAAAAACGCTCGCGCAGCGACGCAATGGGGTCGACCGCGTCCAACTTTGCCGCATAGTCGGCGCCAAGTTCAAATGTTCGCATGGTTTTCAAAAGCCTCCTCACTCTTTGGTATTTTCTTGTTTTGCTGCAGAAGCGGGTAACTTGCATGGCGGGACTTTCCTTTTTTATCATAATCTACTCGGGGCGGTTTGTAAACCGTTTTGCCAGGCGGTTTTTGACGATAAATTCGTCGTTTTTTTAATGGATTTGACAATCGCGCCGCGGCATTTCGCCGCCAAATTTCCCAGATCGCCGCCCTGACATGAAGCCGGCGGCACCGGCTTTTTTTCCCTTGCAGGCGGCATGCCGGCTTGTATCCATGCGGTGGAACATCCGGACCATCCCGCCGTCTATGAGAACGAGAGGCAAAGAAGCCCGCCCGGCCGGCGCCGGGCCACATCAAAATGTCATAAGGAGATGATGAAAGGATGAGAACGGTCAAGCTGCTGCTCTCGGCCATGCTGTGCCTGGCCCTGCTGATGGTTCCGGTGATGAACATCTTTGCACAGGAGGTTCCGCCCGAGGGCGCCGAGCCCGAGGCGGCCCTGCCGCTGTACGCCGCGGCCAAGGGCAAGATCGTCGCCTGCGACCCCTATGTCGACACCGACGGCAACGAGGTGCCCGGGCGGTACTTTGTACGGATTGAGGACGAAGCCGGCAATCCCATCATGCTGTGCGTGGACGAGGACACCTGGCGCAACAACCAGGACGCGCTGGTGATCGGCGGCACCGTCATCGGCTTTTACCGCACCGACCTGCCCATGATCCTGATCTACCCGCCCCAGTTCCACGTGGATGCGCTGATTGTCAACCCCGCCGAGGGCAAGAGCTACATCGCCGACCGCTTTGACGAGGCGCTGCTCAGCCAGGGCAACCTGCTCCAGCTGCTCTCGACCGACCAGGCTGAGATCCTGCGCAAGGACGGCACCCCCTACACCGGCGAGCTGGGCGGCTGCGCCCTGCTGGTCGAGTTCGGCGCCGCGACCAGGAGCCTGCCGCCCCAGACCAACCCCGACCGCATCGTGGTGCTGCTGGAGGCCGAGCCGGAGACCGGGTCCGAGCTGCCCGACGGACAGATGTTTGACGTTGCGCAGTGCGATCTCGTGGTCAACGACAAGCGCATCGAGGCTCCCCCCGCCGCCTACTTCAACGAGCAGGGCGTCGTGATGGTGCCGCTGCGCGTCATCGCCGAGGCGCTGGCCCTTGAGGTGCACTGGGAGGAGACCACCTCCAGCGTCAGGCTGGGCGAACAGGTCTCGCTGCAGATCGGCAAGGACCACTATGTCGGCGAGGGCGCCGACCCCATCGAGCTGGGCGCCGCGCCCGAGCTGCACAACGAGCGCACCTACGTGCCGCTCTCCTTCTTCAAGAAGGTGCTGGGCATGAACAACGCCTATGTGTTTGAGGGCCAGATCGTGATCGACAACAACGAGCTCATGCACTGAGCCATCTGCCTGTTTTCAGCCCATCAGGCAAAACGAGGGCCGTTGCGTCTGCAACGGCCCTTTGAGACTGTCAAAAAAGGCAGTCTTATGCCAGGCGGGTGGCAAAAACAGCCCCGACATCAAATCCGTAGGAACGGCGGACATGTGCCGACGTTCCTACTCCTAAGCGGGCCTGCGAGTTTCGAGCCCCAAAGGCGCGAGGAACGAAGGCGCGAGCGCACAGGCCCTCTGCCCTTCTATTGCTGCCCGGCGGGTCCCGCTGCCGATGCGGCCTAGACCCGCTCCAGCATCCGGCTGCCGCCCTTGTCCACCATGCCCGAGGCCACCGTCGCAATGTCCTGCTGCAGCCTCGAGAGCTCGGTGATGGCGCCCAGGATGTTGGCGGCGTTTTGGGAGATGGCCGCCGACTCCTTTTGCACATCCTCGCTGACGGCGTTGACCTGCTGCAAAATCGGCGCGATGACCTGGTTGTTCTGCAGCGCCCCCCTGGCCGAGTGCTGGCTCTGGTCGGACAGCCGCTTGATCTGCTCGGCCACGACGGCAAAGCCCCGCCCATGCTGCCCCGCCCTGGCCGCCTCGATCGAGGCGTTGAGGGCCAGCAGGTTGGTCTGGGTCGAGAGGTCGACGATCTCGTCGCTCATCTTGACGTACTTGCCGATCTCGGCCTTGAGGCTCAGCACGCTCTCGCTGAGCCGGCCCGAGACCTCGCGCATCAGGGACAGGCGGTTGTTGATGTCCTGGATGTCGGCCACGGTGGTCTCGGCCCGCTGAGAGGACAGCGAGATGGAGTTGAAGATCTGCTCCACATGGCTGCGCAGTGCCTGTGCCTGGTCGTCGCGCAGCCGGGCCAGCTCCTCGACCTGCGCCTTCTGCTCCTCGAGCACGCGCTTGAAGTACTCCACGCAGTTTTCGACATGGTTGATGCCCTTGGCCACCGCCTCGGCCATCTTGCGGCAGCTGCGGTAGCCGCAGGAGCGGCAGTCGATCCGGCGCTCGAGGTCGGTGAACTTGCGCAGCGCGATGAAGGCGGCCTCGAGCTGCTGCGCGCTGACCTCGGCCCGCCGGACCGACCGGGCGGTGTAGCTGCGGCGGAAGTCGGCCAGCCGCAGCTCCCGGTCAAACTTTTTAAAGTCCGGCCCCAGCGGGTGCCTGCCCCGCCGGTCCCCCTTCAGCTGTGTCCGGACGCCATGCAGCGCGGCCCCCACTTGCAATGTCTCGTACTCCTGGCGCAGGGCGCCGGTGCCGACGTTGCAGCCGTGCTGGCAGCTCAGAATGTCCACCAGAAAGGGCAGGCTGCCCCGCTTTGCATCCTCCACGTAGTGGTCCAGGAAGTGGCTGGCGTGGGGCTGCCCCTCGACCTGCTGGATCCAGACGTCGCCCACATGCTGCTCCACATTGACCTTGAGCCCGCCCGGCAGCGGATAGATGGCCCCGAGGCCGTGCTGCTCGTTGTCGTAGCCCGTCTCGGGCTGGCTGCGGTAGTCGATGTCGTGGGCGTCCAGGTAGTCGAGCAGCTTTCGGTAGGTCACGTTGTACTGCACCAGGTTGCCGGTGTTCGGATCGTTGAACTCGTCCCGCTTGGCGATGCAGGGGGACAGGAAGGCGTAACTCCCCTCCACCTGCCGGTACTTCTTCATGTACACCGCCGTGCACATGGCCGGCGAGTGAATGGGCGCGAGCCGTGCGATCAGCTCGGGCGTGTAGCGCTCCACATAGTTGACAATCGCGGGGCAGGGCTGCGAGATGACGCCGCCGGCCCCGGTCTGCGTGATGTGGCGCAGGTAGGCCCAGGTGCAGATGTCGGCGCCAAAGGAGGTGTCGAAGATGAGCTTGACCCCCATTTTGCGCAGCAGGCCGAGCAGCCTTGGGTAGTCGGCAAAGTTGGTGCGCAGGGCCGGCGCCACAATCAGCGAAATGCTGCGCCCCGCGGCCAGGTCCCGGAAGAAGGACAGCGTGTCGTCCTCGTAGTCCCTGGCGTTGTGGGAGCAGTTGCGGATACACTGTCCGCAGGCGATGCACTTTTCCGCATCGACGTAGATCTTGTTGCCCCCCTCCTCGAGCACGGCCACGTTGGCCTCCTCGCAGGGGCAGTTCAAAATACAGAGGTTGCAGCCGACACAATTCTCGTTGGTGAAGATCTTGCTGGTTTGCATGCGGGTCCCCCCATCTGTGTCCCAAGATGACTCCACAAGCAATTATCGGTACAAACCCCCCTGGTCTTTGCCCAAAACCCGCCGTTTTTCTATAAAATTAACTTATTACTTTATTATTTTATATTATGATTCTACCTGCATACAGCAGCAACATGGCAGGGCGCTAGGCCTTCTCCCTGCCCTCCTCGATCATGCCGTACAGGGCCTCGTAGGCCTCTGCGATGCCGCCAAGGCTGTCGACCAGCCCCGATTTGACCGCCTCTTCGCCGTCTAGGATGCTGCCGATGTCGGTGGCCAGCTCCCCGACGCTTTTCATCAGGTCCTGGTAACGCTGCTCACTGATGCGCGAGTGCTTGACGACAAAGCCGACGATGCGCTCCTCAATGCGGTCGAGGTAGCGGTAGGTCTGGGGCGCCGAGATGATCATGCCGCTGTAGCGCACCGGATGAATGGTCATCGAGGCCGAGGGCACGATAAAGGAGCGCTTGGCCGACACGGTCAGCGGGACGCCGATGGAGTGCCCGCCGCCCAGCACCAGCGACACGGTCGGCTTTTTCATCGAGGCGATGACCTCGGCGATGGCAAGGCCGGCCTCAATGTCTCCGCCCACCGTGTTGAGCAAGATCAGCAGCCCGTCGATGCGGGGCGACTCCTCGATGGCGGCCAGCTGCGGAATGATGTGCTCATACTTGGTGGTCTTGGTGGTGGAGGACAGGACCGTGTGCCCCTCCACCTGCCCGATCACCGTGATGATCTGGATGTTGGCCCGCAGGCTGTGCAGCGTGATGCAGCCGTAGTCCTCGATTTTGGAGAGCTGTGTGCCGACATCGCGGTCCTCAGCGTCGCTGTCGCGGTCGTTTTTGTTGTCCAAAAGCGCTTCCTCGCGCATGAATTCTCCCCCTTGTCGTTTGATAAACCACCCTGCGCGGGCAGGGATAGATAAAATGTCTCATTCAGTATCTGCGCAATTCCCCAAAACATACGATTGGTAAACCGTGCTAATTTCAGCAAAGGAATATGAGGTTTTTAAACAAAATCTTTAAAAATAATAAAATAGAATTGATTTTCAATGGAGTTTTTTTTATAATAGGGTCATGTGCTTTGGCCTGTTGGCCGGCGTCGGGGCCCCCGGCGGCTGCGGGGCTGATTTTGCCCTTGCCCTGTGGGCAGCCCACGGCCTGCCTGCCTTCGCTTTACGCACTGGCTCATTGGCCGGCGACTCAAGCCTGCTTCCCGCGCGCTTTCTTGTTGAGTCGGGCCCGAATTTGACTGGAGGGTACCAAATTGGCGGACAAAACGAAAAAAATTGACGCTGTGGACGCTAAGATCATCAAAATCCTGCAGACCAACTCCAGAACGACGGCTTCGGACATCGCCGAGAGCATCGGCCGTTCGGTTCCGGCCGTCAGCGAGCGGCTGCGCAAGCTCGAAAACGCCGGCATCATCGACCGCTACACCGTGATTTTGGACAACGCCAAGCTGGGCAAGGAGATCATGGCGCTCATGCTGGTGGCCCTCGGCTCGCCCGATGCCGAAAACAACAACCACTTCCGGCAGCTGGTCCAGGACGAGCCCGACGTCCTGGAGTGCTTCTCCATCACCGGCGAGTACGACTATCAGCTCAAAATCATCACCAGCTCCACCGAGTCGCTGGAGCAGCTGCTCTCCCGCATCAAATCGGCCTCGGGCGGCGTCAAGACCAGCACGGCCGTCGTGCTGTCCACCGTCAAGCTGGGCTTCCCCATCGAGCTGCCCTGACCCCCCAAGGAGGGAAGGTTTCCATGTCGAGAACCGAGACAACCCGGCGCAAAATTTTCGAGGCCGAGGACGGCCGGCAGCCGCCCCTGCTCTCCACCATGCTGACCGGCCTGGCCGCCTGGGCGGCGATCGCCCTGCTGTTGACGCTTGGCGTCCGGTGGATGGTTTCGAACCTCTTTTCCGTTTCGGACGTGCCGGTCGTCGCGCCCCCCGTGCAGCAGACGCCGGATGCCGACACGCCCGAAGAGCCGGCGCAGTCCTTTGACCTCAGCCAGTTTCTGGGCGCCCCGTCGGTGGACTACGCCGCGCTGGAGCAGGGGGACCCCCTCTACTTTGGCGGCGTGGCCTCGCTGGTCATCCTGAACACGCCCGACTTCACCGACGCCAACCTGCTTCCGGCGGAGGACGCCATCGCCTTCGGCGTCTGGGAAACCCTGAAAAACCCCGCCTTCAGCGACCGGGTCATCGGCGGCGGCGACCATGTGTATGTCGAGGCCGGGGCGGTGGAGGAGACCCTGCGCGAGGCGCTGGGCTACACCAAGGCCATCGAGCACCGGTCGGTCAACTCGATTGCCGACTTCCGGTACGACGTTTTGACCGGGCGCTATGCCATCCCCACCACCGGCATCGAGGTGGGCGGCTACGCCATCGTCAAGCGCTGCACGGTGCAGGAGGCGCTGGTCACGCTGGAGATCGACGGCCTCTTCTTCGAGGACGGCTTTCAATATGCGCCCGACGAGGCCTCCTCCACTAAGGCCATGACCGTGGTGGTGGACACCTCGGGGAGCGTTCCGCTGCTGCGCTCGGCCCAGACCACGGGCAGCTGAGCGCGGCGCACAGCCCCACGCTGACAGGCCCCGCGGGCGCAGGCCAAAAACCCTGTGCCGGCGGGGTGTATTTTACCCGTTGACAAGCTGCGGGCCGCATGCTATACTACTGCCCAAAGCGTTGACGGAGAGAAAGGCATCCCACATTCGAACCCGCTTTCCCCCCGCCAGGGGAAACGGCCAGAGATTCTGCGGTTGGTGCGAGCAGAAATCGGGTGGAGGCTGCGTAAATACACTCCTGAGCCGGTCTGTTGAACCGCAAGCCAAGTAGGCAGACTCGGTCGCCCCCGTTATCGGGCTAGGGTTGTTGGATCCGAACAAAGAGTGACAGCGGGCATTCCCGCTGTAATAAGGGTGGTACCGCGGAGGCGTTTTGGCTTTCGTCCCTTGGGCAGGATTTTCTGTCCGGTGGGATGGAGGCCTTTTTGTTTTCCCCCACAGGAGATGTTGTCCGCTCCAACAAGACAAAAATCATTTGACTAGGGGGAAACCAACATGAACCAGAACAGCCGTACCATCCGCTTCTTTTCCGGCGAGGACATCCCGATGGAGATGCACAAGGTGCGCATGGTCCAAAGGCTCACGCTGCTGCCGGTGCAGGAGCGCCTGCGGGCCATCCGCGAGGCCGGCAGCAACACCTTCCTGCTCAAAAACAGGGAGGTCTTTCTCGACATGCTGACCGACAGCGGCGTCAACGCCATGAGCGACCGGCAGTACGCCGCCATGATGCTGGCCGACGACAGCTACGCCGGCTCCGAGACCTTCTTCCGCCTCGAGGCGGTGCTGCAAAACTTCTTCGGGACCGACTTTTTCCTGCCCGCCCACCAGGGCCGCGCCTGCGAGAACATCATCGCCGGCACGCTGGTCAAGCCGGGCAGCACCGCCATCATGAACTACCACTTCACCACCACAAAGGCCCATGTCGTGCGCTTTGGCGGCGTGGTGGAGGAGGTCATCGGCGAGGGCGGCCTGCAGGTCGAGAGCGACGCCCCCTTCAAGGGCGACTTCGACCTGGACAAGCTGGCCGACGTGGTTGGGCGAGTGGGGGCGCAAAACGTCTCCTTTATCCGTGTGGAGAGCGGCACCAACCTGGTGGGCGGCCAGCCGGTGTCGCTGCAGAACATGAAGGAGGTGTCGGCCTTTGCGCGCGGGCAGGGCATCCTGACGGTGCTGGACGCCAGCCTGCTGGCCGACAACCTGTACTTCATCAAGCTGCGCGAGCAGGCCTGCTTCGACAAATCCACGGCCGAGATCGTGCGGGAGATGGCCTCGCTGTTCGACATCATCTACTTCTCGGGCCGCAAGCTGGGCTGCGCACGGGGCGGCGGCATCTGCACCTCGAACCGCGAGCTGTTCATGCAAATGCGGGACATGGTGCCGCTGTTTGAGGGCTTTCTGACCTACGGCGGCATGTCGGTGCGGGAGATGGAGGCCATGGCCGTCGGCATCGAGGAGACGCTGGATATGGACGTCATCTCGCAGACGCCGATCTTTGTCGAGGCGCTGGCCAAGGAGCTGATCCAAAAGGGGGTGCCGGTCGTGACCCCTCCGGGTGGACTTGGCTGTCACGTCGACGCCGGCCGCTTCCTGCCCCACGTCCCCCAGACCCAGTACCCGGCCGGGGCGCTGGCGGCCGCCATCTTCATCGCCGGCGGCGTGCGCGGCATGGAGCGGGGCACGCTGTCGGAGCAGCGCGAACCCGACGGCTCAGAGCACCTGGCCAGCATGGAGCTGGTGCGCCTTGCGGTGCCAAAGCGGGTGTTCACGCTCTCGCAGATCAAGTATGTGGCCGACCGCCTGGCCTGGCTGCACGCGAACCGCGACCTCATCGGCGGGCTGGAATTCATCGAGGAGCCCAAGACGCTGCGCTTCTTCCTCGGCAAGCTGCGGCCCATCGGCGACTGGCAGCAGCAGCTGGCCGACCGCTTTGCGCAGGACATGCCGTCGCAGCTGTAAGACCTTGTGGGTGGCCGCGCCTGTCCGCGGTGTAAAGAGAGGCCCCCCTCCGGGGGGACGGACATAACAAAGGCCCGGGGCCGGTGAGTGTTCACCGGCCCCGGGCCTTTGTTATCCTCTTGCCGCCCAATCACTTGGCCAGGCGGTCCTTGTCGTAACAGCAGTGTTTGTACTTCTTGCCGCTGCCGCAGGGGCAGGGGTCGTTGCGGCCGACCTTGCGGGTCTCGCGCCGGGCCGGGCGGGCCGCTTTTTCGCCGCCGCCCACGGCCGAGAGCTCCTCGGGCGAGGCCATCTGGGTGCGTTTGACCTCCCGGTTTTCGCGCAGGCGGAACAGGAACAGCCCGCGCACCGTGTCCTCCTTGATCGAGGCGGTCATCTCGTCGAACATGTTGTAGCCTTCGAACTTATACTCCTGCACCGGGTCGCGCTGGCCGATGGCCCGCAGCCCGATGCCCTTGCGCAGCTCGTCCATGGCGTCGATGTGG
The DNA here is from genome assembly GCA_012719075.1 of Clostridiales bacterium. Classification (GTDB taxonomy): domain Bacteria; phylum Bacillota; class Clostridia; order Oscillospirales; family Feifaniaceae; genus JAAYBB01. The sequence goes on from JAAYBB010000024.1 coordinate 11,404, forward strand.
TCCATCCACTTGCGGTCGACCACCTGCAGCAGGATCACCCGCTCCACCTCGCGCATGAGCTCCTCGCCGAACTGGCGCTCCCGCTCGGCGTAGAGCGCGTGGGCCCGCTCGGTCAGCCGCTCGGTCAGCTCCTGCGCCGAGGCGAAGCCGCCCGCGGCAAACAGGTCGTCCACCTTCATGAAGCTGCCCAGGAAGAGCTCGAGCGAGCGCAGATCCCACTCCTGCGGCGCCTCCCCCGTGCAGTAGAGGGCCACCTTTTCGGCGACCATGTCGTCGATCATGCGGGCGATGCTGCCGCTGAGGTTCTCGCCGTCCAGCACCTGCTGGCGCTGGCGGTAGATGACGCCGCGCTGCTCGTTCATCACGTCGTCGTACTGCAGCACGTGCTTGCGGATGTCGAAGTTGCGCCCCTCCACCCGCCGCTGGGCCGACTCGATCGAATTTGAGAGAATTTTGGCCTCGATGGGCTGGTCGTCCTCGACGCCGAGGCTCTCCATCATGCTCGCGATGCGCTCGCCGCCAAACAGCCGCATCAGGTCGTCCTCCAGCGCGATGAAGAAGCGGCTCTCGCCCGGGTCGCCCTGCCGGCCGGCGCGGCCGCGCAGCTGGTTGTCGATGCGGCGGGACTCGTGCCGCTCAGTGCCGATGATGAACAGCCCGCCCACCGCCCGCACGGCGTCGGCCTCGGCCGAGAAGTCTCGCTTGTACCGCTGCTCCAGCTCGGCAAACAGCCGCCGGGCCTCCAGGATCTCCCCGTCGGCCGTCTCGTTGTGGGCGGTGGCCGCCTCGATCAGCTCCTGCTCGCAGCCCTGCTTGCGCATGTCGGCCTTGGCGGCGTACTCGGCGTTGCCGCCCAGGATGATGTCGGTGCCGCGGCCGGCCATGTTGGTGGCGATCGTGATGGCGCCGTACTTGCCGGCCTGCGCCACGATCTCGGCCTCGCGGTCGTGGTACTTGGCGTTGAGCACGTTGTGCTTGACGCCCTTGCGGGCCAGCAGCTTGCTGAGCACCTCGCTCTTTTCAATCGAGACGGTGCCCACCAGCACAGGCTGCCCCTTTTCGTGGCAGGCCAGGACGTTGTCGATCACGGCCAGGAACTTGGCCGCCTCGGTCTTGTAGACCACGTCGGGGTGGTCGTCGCGCACCATCGGCTGGTTGGTGGGCACCACCACCACGTCCAGCTTGTAGATCTCGCGGAACTCGTTCTCCTCGGTCAGCGCGGTGCCGGTCATGCCCGAGAGCTTGCGGTAGAGCCTAAAGTAGTTCTGGAAGGTGATGGTGGCCAGCGTGCGGCTCTCGCGCTGGACCTCCACGCCCTCCTTGGCCTCGATGGCCTGGTGCAGTCCCTCCGAGTAGCGGCGGCCGAACATCAGGTGGCCGGTGAACTCGTCGACGATCACGATCTCGCCGTCCCGCACGATGTAGTCGACATCCCGCTTCATGATGCCGTGGGCCCGGATAGCCTGGTTGACGTGGTGGTAGATGGTCGAGTTCTCGGGGTCGGTCAGGCTCTCGATGCCGAAGTAGGCCTCGGCCCGGCGCTGCCCCTCGGCCGTCAGCTGGGTGGTGCGGGCCTTTTCGTCGATGATGTAGTCGCCCTCCATGTGCTCGTTCTCCTGCTTGCTGTCCAGCTCCAGCACGCGGGTGGGGCGCATCGAGGCGGCCAGGCGATTGGCCCGGTCGTACAGGTCGGTCGACTTGTCCCCCTGCCCCGAGATGATCAGCGGCGTGCGGGCCTCGTCGATCAGGATGGAGTCCACCTCGTCCACGATGGCAAAGGGGTGGCCGCGCTGCACCATCTGCTCCTTGTAGATGACCATGTTGTCGCGCAGGTAGTCAAAGCCGAACTCGTTGTTGGTGCCGTAGGTGATGTCGGCCGCGTAGACCTGCTGCTTCTCCTCGGGCGCCATGCCGTGCACCGCCAGCCCGACCTCGAGGCCGAGAAAGCGGTAGACCTTGCCCATCCACTCGCTGTCGCGGCGGGCCAGGTACTCGTTGACTGTGACGATGTGCACGCCCTCGCCGGTCAGCGCGTTGAGGTAGGCCGGCAGCGTGGCCACCAGCGTCTTGCCCTCTCCGGTGCGCATCTCGGCGATGCGCCCCTGGTGCAGCACGACGCCGCCCAGCAGCTGCACGCGGTAGTGGCGCAGCCCGAGCACGCGGTCGGAGGCCTCGCGCACGACGGCAAAGGCCTCGGGCAGCAAGTCGTCCAGCGCCTCGCCCGCCGCAAGGCGGGCCTTGAACTCGGCCGTCTTGCCCCGCAGCTCGGCGTCGCTCAGCGCGGCCATCGCGGGCGCAAGCGCCTCGATCCGGTCGGCGACGGGATATAGTTTTTTCAGCTCTTTGTCGCTGTAGGTGCCAAACAGCTTGGAGAGGATGCCCATACGATCCCTCTATTTCCGCCGCACGGGGCAGCTCGTGCCCGCGCGGCAAAATTGTCGGTGCAGTTTGTAAACCATCCCCTATTATAGCCTGTTTTGGCCCGGCTGTACAGGTTTTCTTGTCGCCTTTGGGCGTTGTGCCCGCGCGTAAAGTTTGGTATCATGAAGCTGTCCATGCACCGCATGCCACGGTTCACCGCGACTTTGCAGGCGCCGCCGCTGCGCGCCCGCCCGTTGGAGGTCCCCCATGTCCCATCCGCTGCACATCGTGCTGATCGAGCCCGAGATCGCCCCCAATACCGGCAACATCGCCCGCACCTGCGCCGCCACCGGCTGCGCGCTCCACCTCGTGGGCCCGATGGGCTTTTCCGTCGACGACAAACAGCTAAAGCGCGCGGGCCTCGACTACTGGCACCTGCTGCCCGTCTTCCTCTACGACAGCAGCCAGGCCTTTTTTGCGCAAAACGAGGGCCCCTTTCACTACTTCTCGACCAAGGCCGCGCAGGGCCATACCGAGGCCCGCTATCAACCCGGCGACTACCTGGTGTTCGGGCCCGAGAGCCGGGGGCTCCCCGAGCCGCTGCTGCTTGAAAACCGCACGCGCACGCTGCGCATTCCAATGCGGACGGCGGCCCGCAGCCTCAACCTGTCCAGCTCGGTGGCGGTGGCCGTCTACGAGGCGCTGCGCCAGCTGGACTTCCCCGGCCTTGCCAAGGGCGGAGTCCTGTTTGAAGAATTCTGAGCAATCGCTGGAAACCGCCCCGGTTTGATGCTATAATGACCACGAAGCGGCCACGCTGCCCCCTGCCGTCCCATCGGCTGTCGACCCGTGGCCGGACTTGCCGCGGGCCGACAGGGGTGGCCATGGGCTTTTGCAGCTGCCGCAAGCTGAACCATCACCCCCAATGGGGACAGAATTCAGGAGGCTTGTCATGAAAAAAAGCGTGCGCGATGTCGATGTCGCGGCTAAACGGGTCCTGCTCCGCTGTGACCTCAACGTCCCGGTGCAGGACGGCGTCATTACCGACGACACCCGTATCGTGGAGTCCCTGCCCACCATCCGCTTTCTGATGGGTCAGGGCGCCAAAGTCATTCTCTGTTCCCATCGGGGCAGGCCCAAGGGGGCCCCCTCGCCCGACCTCTCGCTCGCGCCGGTGGCGGCCCGCCTGTCGGAGCTGCTGCGCTGCCCGGTGCCGATGGCGCAGGACTGCATCGGCCCCGCGGCCGAGGAGCTCTCGGGCGCGCTACAGCCGGGGCAGCTCTGCCTGCTGGAAAACGTGCGCTTCCACCCCGAGGAGGAGCAAAACGACCCCGCCTTCGCCCGCGCGCTGGCCTCGCTGGCCGACCTCTATGTCAACGACGCCTTTGGCACCGCCCACCGCGCCCATGCCTCGACGGCCGGCGTGGCCGACTACCTGCCGGCCTACTGCGGCTTTTTGATCGAGAAGGAGCTGTATATCATGGGGGGCATCATGGAGAGTCCCGCCAGCCCCTTTGCCGTGGTGCTGGGCGGCAACAAGATTTCGGACAAGATCAAGTTCCTTGAAAATCTCATCGACAAGGCCGACCTGCTGCTGATCGGCGGCGGCATGGCCTTTACCTTTATCCGCGCGCTGGGCGGCAACATCGGCAACTCGCTCTGCGAGCAGGAGCGGCTCGACTTTGCGATGGAGCTGCTCAACCTCGCCAAGCGCAAGCGGGTGGACATCCACCTGCCGGTCGACGTGCTGTGTGGCCGCTCGCCCGAGGACAGCCTGGGGCAGCTCTTTCCGGCCGACGACATCCCGGAGGGCCTGATGGGCCTCGACATCGGCCCAAAGACCATCGAGGTCTATGCCGGCCTGCTTGAACAGGCCAGGACCATCCTGTGGAACGGCCCGATGGGCGTGTTTGAAAACCCCACCTTCAGCCTGGGCACCGCCGCGGTGGCCGAGGCCATGGCGCTCTCCTCCGCCGTCTCGGTGGTGGGTGGCGGCGACACGGCCGGCGCCGTGAGCCGGATGGGCTTTTCCAGCCGCATCACCCACGTCTCAACCGGCGGCGGCGCGGCGCTGGAGTTTTTGGAGGGCCGGGAGCTGCCCGGCATCGCCTGCCTGCAAAATGCCTGAGCCCGAGAACGATCTGTGTGACCACGTGGAGGTGTGCGCAATGCCGAGGACAAAGCTGCTGGCCGGCAACTGGAAGATGAACAAGACCCCGCAAGAGGCCCTGGCACTGGTGCAGGGGCTGCTGGAGGCCCTGCCCGAGACCCGCCACACCGTGGCGGTCTTCCCGCCCTACCTTGCGCTGGAGCGGGTAGTCGATGCGGTGGGGGACCGCCTGCTGGTCGGCGCGCAAAACTGCCACTTTGAGGCGCAGGGCGCCTTCACCGGCGAGGTCTCGCTGCCCATGCTCAGCGAGGTGGGCGCGCGGGCCGTGCTGGTGGGCCACAGCGAGCGCCGGCAGTTCTTTGGCGAGACCGACGAGAGCGTGAACAAAAAGACCAAGGCGGCGCTTGCGGCCGGACTGATCCCCTTTGTCTGCATCGGCGAGACGCTGCCCGAGCGCCGGCAGGGCGGCTACCTCGCGCTGCTCGAGCGGCAGCTGCGCGCGGCGCTGGACGGGCTGCCGGCCGCGGCGGCCGGGGGCATCGTCGTGGCCTATGAGCCGGTCTGGGCCATCGGCACCGGTGTGACCGCCACCGACGGGGAGGCCGAGGAGGTCTGCGCGCTGCTGCGCGCGCTGCTGGGGCGCCTCTACGGCGAGGCCGCCGCGGGCATCCGCATCCTCTACGGCGGATCGATGAACGCCCAGAACGCCGCCGGCCTGCTGGCAAGCCCCAGCATCGACGGCGGCCTGATCGGCGGCGCCTCGCTCAAGCCGCAGGCGTTTGCGGCCATCGTGGCGGCCGCGAACGAGGTCGCCGCCGACTGAACCCGCCGGCCCGGCCGGCCTGAATGGAGAGCGCAATCGTATGGAACACCTTCCGCTTGTCCTGCTGATCCTGGACGGCTATGGGCTTGCCCCGGCCGGCCCCGGCAACGCCATCCGCGCCGCCCGCACCCCCGTGCTGGACGCGCTCATGGCCCGCTTTCCCCACAGCAGGCTCTCGGCCTCCGGCCTCGACGTCGGTCTGCCCGAGGGGCAGTTCGGCAACAGCGAGGTGGGGCACACCAACCTCGGCGCCGGCCGGGTGGTCTACCAGGACCTCACGCGCATCAACAGGGCCATCGAGGAGGGCGATTTTGACGGCAACCCCGCACTGCTGGGCGCCGTCACGCGCTGCGCGGGGGCCGGGGCGCCGGCGCTGCACCTGATGGGCCTGCTCTCGGACGGCGGCGTGCACAGCCACACCGGGCACCTCTACGCGCTGCTGGCGCTGGCCGAACGCCACGGGGTCGGGCGGGTCTTTGTCCACGCCTTCACCGACGGGCGCGACACGCCGCCCACCTCGGGGCTGGGCTATCTCGAGCAGCTGCGCGACCGCCTTGCACACCACCCTGCCGCCCGCCTAGCCAGCGTCTGCGGCCGCTACTACGCCATGGACCGCGACCGGCACTGGGAGCGCCTGCTGCGCGCCTACAACTGCCTGGTGCAGGGCGAGGCCGAGCGGCCGGAGGCCATCGGGGAGGCCGTCCTGCGCCACTACGACAGGGGCGTCACCGACGAGTTTCTGCCCCCGATGCGGGCCTGTTCCGACGGCCGCATCGAGGCCGGGGACAGCGTGATCTTCTTCAACTTCCGCCCCGACCGGGCCAGGGAGCTGACCAGGGCGCTGATCCAGCCCGACTTTGACGGCTTTGCGCGCCCGCAGGGGGCGCTGCCGCTCTGCTACGCTTGCATGGCGCAGTACGACCAGGACTTTCTGTCGCTGCCCTTCCCGCCCGGGCGGACCGCCGCCTGGCCCGACGGCTATGACCGCCCGCTGCGGGTGGCCTACCCGCCGCAGGACCTCGGCGCGGTGCTCGGCCAGGTGGCCTCGACCTACGGCCTGCGCCAGCTGCGGCTGGCCGAGACCGAGAAGTACGCCCACGTCACCTGCTTTTTCAACGGCGGCCGCGAGACGGTCTTCCCCGGCGAGGACCGCATTTTGGTGCCCTCGCCCCGGGTGGCGACCTATGACCTGCAGCCCGAGATGAGCGCCCCGCAGGTGGCGGCCCAGGCCGCCGAGTCGCTGCGCGAGGGCCGCTGCGACCTGCTGATCTGCAACCTGGCCAACTGCGACATGGTCGGCCACACCGGCGTGTTTGAGGCCGCCGTCCGCGCGGTCGAGGCCGTCGACGCGGCGGTCGGCGTCATCGTCGGCGCGGCGCTCGAGATGGGCGGCCTGGTGCTGCTCACGGCCGACCACGGCAACGCCGACGACATGCTGGAGCCCGACGGCAGCCCCAGGACCACCCACAGCACGAACCCGGTGCCCTTTGCGGTCATCGGCCTCAAGGACCCCTGCCGCCTGCGGGATGGGCGCCTCTGCGACGTGGCGCCCACGCTGCTGGAGCTGATCGGCCTGCCAAAGCCCCCCCAGATGACCGGCGAGAGCCTGCTGCGGCACTGAACGCCCGCGCAGGCTTTTGCACCCACTCTTTCTTGACAAGGAGATACGCCCTGTATGCGCATTGAGTTTGACGAGTACCGCCTGAAAATTGAAGCCCTGGAGGAGGACATCGCCGACCTGGCCTCGGCCATCGGCCTGGAGGGCCTGCGCAAAGAGCTGGACACGCTTGAGGAACAGGCGGCCCAGGACGGCTTTTGGGCGGACCTGGAGCGCTCCCAGCAGGTGCTGCAGCGGACCAAGCGGGTCCGCGAAAAAATCACCGCCTACGAGGGCCTCCACCGCCGCTGGGAGGACGCCGGCACGCTGGTGCAGCTGGCCATCGAGGCCGGGGACGACGACATGCTCGACGAGATCGTGACCGAGTACGACGCCGTCTCGGCCCGGCTGGAGGCGCTGCGCCTGGCCACGCTGCTCTCGGGCGAGTACGACGGCCTAAACGCCATCGTGGCGCTGCACCCCGGCGCCGGCGGCACCGAGGCGCAGGACTGGGCCGAGATGCTCTACCGCATGTACACGCGCTGGGCCGAGCGCCACAACTTCACCTACAAGGTCCTCGACTACCTCGACGGCGACGAGGCCGGCCTCAAGGCCGCCACGCTGCTGATCTGCGGCGACAACGCCTACGGCCTGCTCAAGAGCGAGATGGGCGTGCACCGGCTGGTGCGGGTGTCCCCCTTCGACTCCTCGGGCCGCCGCCACACCTCCTTTGCCTCGGTGGAGGTCATGCCCGAGTTCAACGACAGCATCGAGATCGACATCCGCGACGACGACCTGAAGGTGGACACCTACCGCTCCAGCGGCGCGGGCGGCCAGCACGTCAATAAGACAGAATCCGCCATTCGCATCACACACCTGCCCACGGGTATGGTGGTCTCCTGCCAGGACGAAAAATCCCAGCTCAAGAACCGCGAACAGGCCATGCGCGTGCTGAAGAGCCGGCTTTA
>JAAYBB010000025.1 GCA_012719075.1 Clostridiales bacterium
TCCTGCCGGACCGCAGGGCAATACCGGGCCTGTAGGGCCGCAGGGCGATATTGGACCTACCGGACCTCAGGGTGACATTGGACTCACTGGACCCCAGGGCGACATTGGACCCACCGGACCTCAGGGTGACATTGGACCCACCGGACCTCAGGGTGACATTGGACCCGCCGGCCCCCCCGGTCCAATCTTAAGCTTTGGTGGGCGCTATAATATTGGAGGCACCACGCTCTCTATCAGCATGGCGGGCTCACCCTATCAGATCCCCTTGGAAGGAACGACACCCTTTTTTAATATTGACTATTTACCCGATAACGCGATTACGATTAATGAAACAGGAGATTACGAAATCGCATTTTATTTGCTTGGCAACAATGGAATATCTGGTCCTGCAACGATTGGAATCAGAATCAATGACACACCCTCGACGGTGCTTAGCCAGGGGGTTGGATATGGCCAAACACCGGTTATGGCTGCTTTGCAGAACGTAGTAACACTTAACGCTGATGATGTCATCGATATGTATGTTACCGTTCTTGGCACCGGGAACTTTACGATCGCTGCTCTGGGCGGGGCCGGCTTTACGGTTAAACAATTGCAGTAATGCCCGACCCGATTGCAACGATAGCATGTGGGCTTTGCGGCCGAGTGTGGTGCGGTGTGGCTGCGGATTTGTCTTTCGGAATGTGAGCGAAAAAGAAAAGATTAAGTCCTGCTTGGCGGGTACAATTCGCGCCGAGCAGGACGATGTCGTAAGGGAAAACCCAAGGGAAAACAGTTCAAAAATAAGCATAAAAAAAGCCTAAAACCACTGCGGTTCTAGGCTTTCTGTCTGGCGGAGAAGGAGGGATTCGAACCCTCGAAACCGTTTTGCGGTTTACACGATTTCCAGTCGTGCGCCCTCGACCAAGCTAGGCGACTTCTCCATGTGTGCACTTCAGTTTTTGCGCCGGATACAGCATGCCGGCAGGGTTGAGATTCCGGGACTCATCCTCCCGACAGAGACAACCTTTTTGTCGCGCGTGTATCCAGATGCCGGTCCGCCCCAGGCGAACAAGGTAGACCCATGGCCGCGAACCATGCCAAGACAGTTTACCAAAAAGGCATGGGGTTGTCAACGGATTTTCAAAAATGAGGGCCGCTTCCAGGTGTCAAAAACAGCCGTCTGTCAGCACCTTGAGCCGCTCGAGAATGATCGGGTGGCTGTCCCGTCCATGGGGCAGCAGACAGGCCGAGCAGTCCTTGGTGCCGCCCGCGGTGTAGCGGGGGTTGCCGCCGCAGCGGTCGCCAAAGCAGTAGAGCGGGCAGAAGCAGAACAGACAGTTGAAATCCTCCGGTCGATCGGTCTTGTGGCAGGGGAAGTACTCGCAGTCGACATGGCTGAAAAAGGTGTGGCGCCCCGCCGGCGTAGAATCGCAGCCTGGCTGCGGAAGGCCCTGGTCATTTTGTTCAGGCATACAAAGCCCCCCGTTTCAATTCAGCAGAAATGCGCATTGCCGGCGCAGCCCCCGCTGAGCACGGCGCGGGGACAGCGTGCATCACTGGGGGATGCTCAGCAGCAGCCGTTTGGCGCCCGAGGCCTCAAACACGGTCTGGGCAAAGGCCGGGTCGGCGGTCAGCGAGAGCGTGAGCGGGGCATCGGCAAAGCTGTCCAGCAGCAGCATCAGCGGCTCGAGCGAGGCCTCCATGGGCCGCTCGCCGGCCAGGACCTGTGCCAGCGGGTCGGAGGACTGTAGGCGGACGGCCAGGGCACAGGTCAGCTGCTGGGCAAAGGTCTGCCCGGCGGCTTCGGCGTAGGCGCTGTCGGTAAAGGCCCGGAGCGGAAGCCCCACCGAGACCCGCGCGCCGCCGATGGCCGCCCTCTCCGTGAGCAGCGAGATGCAGTAGAGCAGCTGGTCGGGCTTGCTGCGCTCGCCGCCATAGGAAATGAGCGAGAGCTTTCCGTAGTGGGGGAACTGCAGGTCGGTGAGCAGGATGTCGGAGACGCCCATGCCGGCGGCCTCCTCCACCAGCAGGGCGAGGTAGTCGAGGGCGGGCGCCTTATAGGGGTCGAGGCTGCGCTGATAGTTGCCGTCCAGAAAGGCGACGCCGCTGGCCACCGTGACGGCGCTGCCGCGCTGGTGGCCGGGGGCGATGTGGTCGGCAAAGGTGGAGAGCCGGCCGACCAGCGAGAGGCCCTGCGCCCTGCAGAGCGCGGCCAGCGCCGCAAGGTCGTAGGCCTCGGGCGAAACCGCCTGCAGGGCGGCGTCGTTTTGGAGCTGAGAGCGGTAGGCAATGCTGCCGCCGGTCTGCTTGAGGTCGACCAGCAGGCCGTCGTAGCCGCTTTCCCTGACCCAGCGGACGGCGGCGTCGGGATCGGCCAGCTGGGCGGGCGAGCAGTACAGCAACCGCCCTTCGGCGCCGGAGGGCGGCGCCGGCTGTTCGGCGCCTTCGGCGGGCGGCGGCTCCCCTCCGCCCTCGGGGGTGCCGGAGGAGGGGATGAGGGGCGGGGGTTCGGGCGACGGGTCGGGCCGCGCACCCGGCCGAAAGACGGTCAGCAGCGATTGGACGGCCCGCTGAAAGTCCTCGTCTGTCCGGTAGGTATAAAATAAAAAGGAAGAGATCAGCACGAGGACCACCGCCGCAATCAGCAGGTTGCGGCCGCGGTTGCTGCGTCCGGTATAGGGGCGAAGTTTGTCTTTTCTGACCTCGCTCACCTCCAAAGCCGAAATCATTTAAGCTGCGGCAGATAAAAAGTCAAAGAAAAACGGGGAAAGGGCCCACAACGCGACGTTGACAGGGCAACTTTTATTATAGCCATTTTTTTGGGCGGCTTCAAGGGAAGATTCGAGAATTGTCAGATGAATCGCTAGAACGGCCCCACATTTTGGCGATTTGACGGGGAGGCCCCCTGGGGATGGCATCAATTCACAATGCTTCCAGTCTTTGTGCTTTGCCCATTTTGTGAGCTTCTACTATAATGTTTGCAGACGGTAGGCACATGCCATTCTCGTGCATCATATAGTAGAGTAGCGACGGGAATTCAGGCTGAAAAAGTGCCGGCCCAGGGGCCGGCACTTTGATCAATGTTGGAGGGAAATCGCGTATGAAGATTGAATTGCTGTGTGAAAACACGGTGAAACTTCTGCTGGAGGCCGAGGACATGGATCGCTACGGTCTGACCTTTGAGGAAATTGACTACAATCAGCCGAGCACCCAGCGGGCCTTTCGGGATATGATGAGCAAGGTGCGCCGCGATGTCGGTTTTTCGTCCGATGGCTGTCGGCTCCTGGTGGAGGCGCGGGCCTGCCCCGACGGCGGATGCATCCTGACCGTGACCAAGCAGCCGCTGTCCCGCCGCGGGCGCGACAGCAGGCGGGAGTTCACGCGGGTGAGCCGCATTGAGGAGGAGGGGGAAGAGGAGGAGGCGCGGATCTTCCGCTTTGAAGCGGTGGACCACCTGCTCGACGCCAGCCTGTTGCTGCGGGACATACCGGGGATGCGCTCGGCAAGGCTCTACCACATGGAGGAGGCCTACTACCTGCTGGCGGAACTGGATCAGCAGCAGGATTATCAGCTTGCGCTGACCGTCCTGCGGGAGTTTGGATGTGAGTGTCCGGCCGGGCTGCTGGCCCCGCTCGAGGAGCGCGGGAGCCAGCTCGAGGGATATGCCGTTCCGGTGAACCAGCCTCAGCATTGATTTGCATCCGCCCGCAACAGCTGCGGGCGGTGTGCTCAGGGGACGAGGAGCGTCTCCCTCCAAAGGGTCAGGCCGCGGATCTGATGGGCATAGACCGGGATCAGCGAAGGGGGCAGGCAGAGACGGCGGATGCCGGTGGCCAGCACCCGGGGCAGCAGCCTGACGTCCGGCTCGCCGCAGAGCGCGAGCGGAACGCCCTGCCGCCGGGCCTCGCCGACCGCCGCCTTCAGGTGGTGCAGCAACAGGGGCTCCGGCAGCCTCATGCGCAGCAGCGCGTTGAGGCCTACATTGGCAAAGGCACAGCAGGAGAGCAGTTCGCGCAGGCAGAGGAAGGCCTGCGGGGTCTCAAGCATTACGCCGATCTGCGGCAGGATCGGCGCACAACTCAGGGAGGCGGCCATGTTGGCCACCTCCCTGACCTCTTTTGGCGAGGTGATGCCGGGCAACAGGATGCCGATGCGGTCGTGCGGGAGCGGGAGCAGCTTTTGCAGCTGTTCCCGCCAGCGTTCGAGCAGCGGCTGTCCGCCGCAGTTGAGGTAGGCCTTGTCGCCGCCGTAGTCGGCCAGGCGGATGGAGGCAAAAGAGCCTGCGGCCGCCCGTTCATAGACGGCGTCCTCCTCCTCGTCCGAGAGGGTCTCGGTGCGCAGCAGGCCGATGGGCAGTTCCGAGGCCAGCGCCAGCTCCACCCCGCCCTCGCTCCAGACTGAGGCCAGCATGCGGATCAGCGTGCCGTCGGCGGTCTGCACCTCCCTTTGCGGGGGCGCCGGCGCGACGGAGGCGTCTCCAAACTGGACGGGGCTGCCGTCCTGCAGCGCGGGCAGGCGTGGGACCAGCAGGATGGGCAGCGAGAGCTCCTTGGCGAAGATCAGCGTGTGCGAGAGCTTTGCCCCCTCCGACACCAGCAGGCCGTGCAGGTGCGGGCGCAGGCGCTTGAGGTCGGGGATCCTGGCGCCGTCGAGCGCCGCGATCACGCAGGCCGCATTCGACGCGAGTGCGCGTTCGATGCTGGCATAATAGACCCCGGACGCGGCCCCCGGAACCAGCCCCGCGCCCCGTAGCTCGGACACCGAAGGCATCGGAAACCCCCTTCCAAATAAACCAATATTTGGATTAATTGTCGAATTTAATAATAACTCGAGTGTATAGCGAAAAATGCTGAAAAGGCAAGATCAATTTGTCGATATTTGTCGTATACGAAAAAGCGCCGCAGCCTGGGAAGGGGAGGAGGGTCAAAATACAGGTTTTGGCACAAAATCTGCGCCGATCTCTCGCGCCTGTTCTTGAAAAGTGGCGCGCAGTAGGCTACAATAGAGGGGACAAAGGCCCGCTTGCCGGCCTTCGGCGGCTGATATTTGGGGGGCGGAACAAGAAAATCCACCGCGGAACCCTGGTTCCGCCGGTGGATTTATTCGGTGGCCATGCAAGAGGGCCGCCCTCTGTGTGCCCCTTCCGGCCGCAGATCCCTGCATGCCGGGCACGCCCTGGACCCGTGCGCAGGAGAGGACTCGTCTGCGCCGCGGTCGCCCCGCTGAACTTGCGTATGGGGGCCATGGGATGCCCGCTGCACTGCCACAGCTGTGCCCTGGGGCTCCCGCAGGCGGTCAGGCCATGCAACCTCCGCTGCACTGCCGACCGGCCATCCCCCAAAACGGCGTATGGGGCAGCCATGGGATGCCGGCATCTGTGCCCTGCCCCCCCCCCGCGCAGAGGGCAGGCCATCGGACACCGCGCCATTTTGCCGCGCGCTTTCTTTTAAACCTCTTGCAGGGGACAGGCGGTGCGTTGGCACAGTCCATACTTCAACAATAGGAATCGGGTAAGGAATTTTAACCTCTATGCCAAAACAAAAGACAGTCAGTCAGCTCCGCTTTCTGTTCGGCCACACCGACGGCTTTCGCCTCAAGCTGTTCTGGGCGCTGACGGCCACCGTGCTGTCCACGCTCTTCTCGTTTCTGATGCCGCAGGTCATCCGCATGACCATCGACTCCATCATCGGCGACAGGCCCTATGCGCTGCCGGCGGCGCTGCGCGACCTGCTGAACAGCCTCATTGCGCGGGAGCAGCTGCGGGAAAACCTGTGGATTCCGGCGCTGGCGGCGGCCCTCTTTGCGCTACTGTCCGCGCTGACCAACTTTCAGCGCCGGTACACCAGCGGCGTCTTTGCCGAGGGCACCGTCAAAAACCTGCGGGACCGCCTGTTTGAGCGGACTCAGCGGCTGCCCTATGCCTGGCACATCCAGATCCAGACCGGCGACATCATTCAGCGCTGCACCTCCGACATCGAGACCGTGCGGGCCTTTTTGTCCCAGCAGCTCATCGAGCTGTTCCGCGTGGCCATCATGTTCGGGATGGCCACCGCCATGATGCTGTCCATCCACGTGAAGCTCGCGCTGGTGGCCCTCGCCTTTCTGCCGCTGATCGCCGGCTACTCGATCTTTTTTTATGCCAAAGCCGGCGTGCGCTTTATGGAGGCCGAGCAGGCCGAGGGCCAGGTCATGACGGCGGTGCAGGAAAATCTGACCGGCATGCGGGTGGTGCGGGCCTTTGGGCGGGAGGCCTACGAGCTGGAGAAGTTCAACCGCTTAAGCCAGCACTACACCGGCCTGTGGCTCAAGCTGGGCCGGCTGCTGGGCCTCTACTGGGGCATCGGCGACCTCGTGACCGGGCTGCAGACCATCCTGGTGCTGGTGTTCGGCGTGGTGGCCGTCGTCGGGGGCGACGGCCTCTACCTCGGCGGGCTGGTGGCGCTGATGACCTACAACTCCTATCTGATCTGGCCCATCCGCGGGCTGGGGCGCATCCTGTCCGAGATGAGCCGCAGCAGCGCCGCCATCGCCCGCATCCGCGAGGTGCTGGAGCAGAGGCCGGAGCAGGACGCGCCGGACGCCGTCGCCTTCCCGTTCAAGGGGGAGCTCGAGTTCGACCGCGTCTCCTTCGGCTATGGCGAGACCCCGATTTTGCGCGAGGTCAGCTTTCGGGTCCCGGCCGGCGGCACATTGGCCATCCTGGGCGGCACCGGCTCGGGCAAGTCGACGCTCGCCCATTTGATCGCCCGGCTCTACCCCCTCAAGGAGGGGCAGGGCAGCATCCGCATCGACGGCGTGGACGTCAATGACATCGAGGCCGGCGCGCTGCGCAGCCAGGTGGGGCTGGTGCTGCAGGAGCCCTTTTTGTTCTCGCGCTCGATCAGGCGCAACATCCAGGCCGCCCGCACCGACCTGAACGACGAGCAGGTGCGCGCATATGCCGCGGTGGCCGCGGTCGACGAGGCCGTGGCGGCCTTTGACAAGGGCTACGACACCGTGGTGGGCGAGCGCGGCGTCACGCTCTCGGGCGGGCAAAAGCAGCGGGTGGCCATCGCCCGCATGCTGGCGCAGCAGCCCAAAATCATGATTTTTGACGACTCGCTCTCGGCCGTCGACACCGAGACCGACCTCAAGATCCGCCGGGCGCTGCGGGCGCACGCGGGGGACGTGACCACGCTGCTGATCTCCCACCGCGCCTCCACGCTGATGGAGGCCGACCACATCATCGTGCTGGAGGCGGGGCGCATCGTCGAGCAGGGCACCCACGCCTCGCTGATGGCCCGGGGAGGCATCTATCGGCGGGTCTGCGAGCTGCAGACCGGCGTAGACATCGGGCCTGAGGACGAGGAGGTGGGCGGTTGAATTACTACGAGGAGGAGGCGCACGTCTCCCAGATCAACGTGGACTCCTGGAAAAAGATCTTTGTGCTGATGAAGCCCTACCACCACCGCATGCTGGCCGTGACGGCGCTGATGCTGTTCTCGGCCGCGGTCGACGTCGTGCTGCCGCTGTTCCAGACCTACGCCATCCGCGCCTTCATCGAGCCGGGCAGCCTCGAGGGGCTCTGGCCCTTCGCCGCGCTCTACGTGCTCGTGGTGGTGGTGCAGACCGTCATCGTCGTGGCCTTTGCGCGCTCGGCCTTTACGATCGAGATGTGCTTTGGCCGGGACCTCAAGCGCATGACCTTTGAAAAGCTGCAAAAGCTCTCCTTTTCCTACTACAACAAGACGCCGGTCGGCACCATGCTCTCGCGCGTGCTCAGCGACACCGACAAGATCAGCATGATGGTGGCCTGGGGGCTGATCGACTTCATGTGGTCGCTGGCCTACGTGGCCGGCATCCTGCTGGCCATGCTGCTGCTCTCGGTGCGGCTGGCGGCGCCCATTCTGCTGATCGTGCCGGTCATGGCGCTGCTCACGCTCTGGTTTCAGCGGCGCATCCTCGCGGTCAACCGCCAGGTGCGGCGCAGCAACGCCCGCATCGTGGGGGCCTTCAACGAGGGCATCACCGGCGCCAAGACCTCCAAGACCCTCTGCATGGAGGACCGCAACACCGAGGACTTTCGGCGGCTGTCTACGCGCCTGTTCGGCAACGCGCGCCAGGCCGCGCTGCTGGGCTCGGTCTTTGCGCCGCTGGTGCTGTTCTTCGGGTCGATGGCCACCGCCATCGTGCTGTGGCAGGGGGGCATCTTGGTGCGGGAGAACCTGATGGACTTTGCGGTCTTCTCGGTCTTCATCACCTACTCGATCAGCCTGTTTGAGCCGGTGCAGCAGCTGGCCCGCATCTTTGCCGACTTCGTGGCCATGCAGGCCAACATCGAGCGGGTGGAGGGGCTGCTGGAGGCCGAGCCCGACGTGCAGGACCGGCCGGACGTGATCGAGTGCTACGGCGACTGCTTTTGTCCGCGCCGGGAACACTTTGAGCCGATTGTCGGCGACATTGCCTTTGAAGACGTCAGCTTCCACTACGGAGAGGCCTCGGAGATGGTGCTGCACGACTTTTCGCTGCAGGTCAAGGCCGGCACCCTCGTTGCGGTGGTGGGGGAGACCGGCGCCGGCAAGAGTACGCTGGTCAACCTGCTCTGCCGCTTTTTCGAGCCGACAAGCGGGCGCATCCTGATCGACGGCGTCGACTACCGCGAGCGCTCGCAGCTCTGGCTGCACAGCAACCTCGGCTATGTGCTGCAGTCGCCCCACCTGTTTTCGGGCACGATTGCCGACAACATCCGCTACGGCAAGCTGGACGCCACCGACGAGGAGGTGCGCCGCGCGGCCGAGCTGGTGGCCGCCGACCGCGTGGCGCTGCGGCAGGAGCAGGGCTATGACTTCGACGTGGGCGAGGGGGGCGACCGCCTCTCGACCGGCGAAAAGCAGCTGATCTCCTTTGCGCGGGCGGTCATTGCCGACCCCGCCATCTTCGTGCTGGACGAGGCCACCTCCTCGATCGACACCGAGACCGAGCAGCTGATCCAGGGCGCCATCGAGCGGCTGCTGCGGGGGCGGACCTCCTTTGTCATCGCCCACCGGCTCTCGACCATCCGCAGGGCCGACCTGATCCTGGTCATGCAGGACGGCCGCGTGGTGGAGCGGGGCACCCACGCGCAGCTGCTGCGCAAGCGGGGCTACTACCACCAGCTCTACACCGAGCAATACACCGAACAGGCCATTGAGGACACGCTGTCCGCCCCCTCGGGCAGGGGGGTTGGCCGGGAGGAGACCGCCCAAAGCTGACGCCCCGCCCAGGGCGGGGCAGGGGGAGGAGCCAAATGAAGCTGCTGCTCATGCCCGACGCCTTCAAGGGAAACCTCACGTCCATCCAGGTTTGCGCCCACATGGAGCGGGCGGTGCGCGCGCTGCTGCCGAAGGCCGAGGTGATCTCCATCCCGATTGCCGACGGCGGCGAGGGCATGCTGGACGGCTACCTGGCCGCGCTGCCGGGCCAGCGCGTGACGCTCGAGGTCACGGGCCCCGAAGGGGCGCCGGTGCAGGCCTGCTACGGGCTGTTTCACGGCGGCGAGCTGGCCGTCGTCGAGATGGCGCAGGCCGCCGGGCTGTCGCTGGCCCCGGGGCGCCGCGTCGAGACCAACACCACCTACGGCGTCGGAGAGCTGATGCGCGACGCGATCGGCCGCGGGGCCTCCAAACTTTTGCTTGGACTGGGCGGCAGCGCCACCAACGACGCCGGCTGCGGCATGGCCTCGGCGCTGGGGGTCCGGTTCCGCGATGTACAGGGCGCAGACTTCCTGCCAACCGGCGGCTCGCTGGCCGACATTGCGGCCATCGACCTCTCCGGCCTGCTGCCCGCCCTCGCGGACAGGCGCGTGCAGATCACGGCCGCCTGCGACGTCTCGGCGCCGCTGTTTGGGCCGCAGGGGGCCGCCCATGTCTACGCCCGCCAAAAGGGGGCCGATACGCCGGCCCGGCGGCTGGCGCTCGAACAGGGGTTACAGCAGGTGGGCGGGCAATTTGAACGGCTGCGCGGGCGGCCGGTCTCGCAGCTTCCGGGCGCGGGAGCGGCCGGCGGCATGGGGGCCGGTGTGATCGCGCTGTTGGGCGGCCGGCTGGTGTCGGGCATCGACGCGCTGCTCGACACGGCCCGCTTTGAGCAGCGGGCCGCGGGCGCCGACCTGATCCTGACCGGGGAGGGCCGCTTTGACCGGCAGAGCCTGCAGGGCAAGGCCGTGGTCGGCATTGCGCGGCGGGCGAAGAAGCTCGGCATCCCGGTGGTGGCCTTGGTGGGGGAGCTGGGCGGCGGCACCTCGCAGGCGCATGGGCAGGGGCTGTGCGCCCTCTTTTCGATCAACCGGCGGGCCCTTCCGATGGAGGAGGCCAAACGGCGGGCGCCGCAGGACATCGAGGCTGTGACACAGCAGCTGCTGCGCCTCTGGCTGGCGGCCGCGGGTGAGTTGGTTTGACAAAATTGGGCAAGAATAGTACAATGAAAGATACCGGAAAAACAGCCGGACCGGACCGCCGCGGGTGCTTATGGCACCCCCAAGTGGGCGTCCGAAGGCGGGTTTTAACGCGGAAGGGGTTGCTGCATGGCGGTCAGCATGACGGGGTACGGCCGGCACCAGGCGCAGGTCGGGGATCGGGACATCACGGTGGAGATCAAGTCGGTCAACCACCGCTACTTTGACTTTTCCTGCCGTGCGCCGCGGCTGTTCGGCTTTTTGGAGGAGCGTCTCAAGCGGCTGGTGCAGCAGCGGGTCGCCAGGGGCAAGGTGGAGGTCTCGGTGACAGTGCAGCAGCTCCAGGGGGCCGACCTCGAGGTGGTGGTCAACCGCCCGCTGCTGAACAGCTACCTTTCGGCGCTGCGCGGCATCGCCGATGAGCAGGGCCTGCGGGACGACATCACGATCTCGACGCTGGCCGGCAACACCGACCTCTTCAACCTGCTTCGCCAGGACGAGGACGCCGAGGAGGTCTGGCAGGCGGTGGAGCAGGTGGCGCAGACGGCGCTGGACGCCTACCTCGGCATGCGCGAGGACGAGGGCGCCCGCCTAACCGAGGACATCTTAGCCCGGCTCTGCACGATCGAGGCGACGCTGCCCGAGCTCGAGGCGGCCTCGCTGCAGAGCGTGGAGCACTACCGGCAGCATCTGCTGGACCTACTGCAGGAGCTGTTGTGCGACGCCGAACCGGACGAGGGCCGGCTGGTGGCCGAGGCGGCCCTCTACGCCGACCGCATCAACATCACCGAGGAGCTGGTGCGCCTGCGCAGCCACCTCTCCGAGCTGCGCAAGATGCTGTGCGCGGGCGGGCCGGCCGGCCGCAAGATGGACTTTTTGCTGCAGGAGATGAACCGCGAGATCAACACCATCGGCAGCAAGTCGCAGATCGTCGGCATTTCGATGGCGGTGGTCGAGGACAAGGCCGAGCTCGAAAAGATCCGGGAACAGGTGCAAAATCTGGAATGACGCTGATCGTAAGCGCAGAAGAGATGGAGGAAGCTTCCCAATGAAACTCGTGAACATCGGGTTTGGCAACGTGGTCTCCTCGGCCAGACTGGTGGCCATCGTCAGCCCCGAGTCGGCCCCGATCAAGCGCACGGTGCAGGAGGCCAAGGACAGCGGCCGCCTGATCGATGCCACTTACGGCCGGCGGACCCGTGCGGTGATCATCACCGACAGCGACCACGTGATCCTGTCGGCCATCCAGCCCGAGACGGTGGCCAACCGCCTGATTGACGACGATGAGGACGAGGATGAGGATGAGTGACCGCGGCCTTTTGCTCGTGCTCTCGGGCCCCTCGGGGGCCGGAAAGGGGACGGCGGTGCGGCGGCTGCTGGAGCTGTGCGACAACATCGTGCTGTCCATCTCCGCCACCACGCGGCCGCCGCGCGAGGGGGAGGGCCCCGGGCACTACGACTTCCTCCCGCAGGACGAGTTTCTGCGGCGCATCGAGGCGGGGCGGATGCTGGAGCACGCTGTCTACAACGGGCAGTACTACGGCACCCCCGCGGCATGGGTGGACGAGCAGCTGGCGGCCGGCCGCCACGTGCTGCTGGAAATTGAGATGCAGGGCGCGCTGCAGATCCGGCAGCGGCGGCCCGAGGCCATTTTGATGTTTATGGCCCCCCCCTCCATGCAGGCGCTCGAGCAGCGGCTGCGCGGCCGCGGCACCGAGACTGAACAGCAGATTCAGGCCCGGCTGGCCATTGCCCGCGGGGAGCTGGCCGGCGCCGCCCAGTACGACTACATTTTGGTCAACCGGACCGTGGAGGGCGCGGCGGAGCAGATGTGCGCCATCCTGACGGCCGAGCGGCACAGGGCCTCGGCCATGGAGCCCTTTTTACAGGCATTGCAACAGGAAAGGAATTGATGTCAGGTGCTCTATCCGTCGATTTATGAACTGACCAAAAACCACGAGAGCCGGTATGCGCTGGTGATCGCCGTCTCCAAGCGGGCGCGGCAGATTGCCGGTGAGAAGAGGCGCCCGGATGACGAGGAGGCCCAGAGCGAAAAGCCGGTCAAGGAGGCCATCAACGAGATCGCCGACGGCAGAATCCGCATTGTGGAGGTCTTGCCGCCCGCGCACGGCGCCTTTGAGGCGGGTCAACCCTAGCATACGCAAGGCCGGCAGGCGCCGGCCATTTTCATTTTTGCCACACAGTCTGTCGCACGGAGGGGATGCACATGCCGATTGCGAAGGTGGCCATCGACTGTAAAAGCGTACAGCTTGACAGGGAATACGACTATGCGGTGCCCGAGGCGCTGAGGCCCGTGGCGCTTCCGGGCGCGCGGGTCATCGTCCCCTTTGGCCGTGGCGACCGCCAGGTGCAGGGGCTGATCCTGTCGCTGGCCGCGCACAGCGAGCTGGCCTCGCTCAAGCCCATCGCGTCGGTGCTCGACGACCCGCCGCTGCTGGACCCGGAGCTGCTCGGGCTGGTACTGCTGCTGCGGGACCGCTGCTTTTGCACCGCGTTTGACGCGCTGCGGGCCATGCTGCCGGCCGGCATCCGCTTTTCGATGGAGCAGGTGCTCACGCCGGGGCAGCCGGCCGGGTCCTGTACACTCACGGAGGCCGAGCGGGAGGTGCTGGCGGCCATCGAGGGCATGCGCCGGCCCACGCTCAGGAAGCTGTCAAAGCAGCTGGGGCAGGCGGTGTCGGGGCCGGTCTCCTCGCTGCTGCGCAAGGAGCTGCTGACGCCGCTGCTGCAGCACACCGGCATGGCCGGCGAGACGCTGCGGCAGGTGGCCCGCCTGGCCCTGCCGCCCGAGGAGGTCTTCGCCTATCTCGACGGCCGCAAGGGCGCCGCGCGCAGCGGGCAGGAGAAGGTGGTCGACCTGCTGCTGCCGGGGGAGCCGCTCGCGGTGTCGGAGCTTTGCTACCTGGCCGGCGTCAGCCGCTCGGTGGTGGAGACGCTGCAAAAGCACGGCGTGATCGCGGTGGAGGAGCGCGAGCGGCTGCACCTGCCCTACCCGCAAAAGCTTGAAGGCGAGCCGGACGCCGCCCCCATCGCGCTGTCGCCCGACCAGCGGCGGGTGACCGACGGGCTGCTGGCGCTGATCCGGGCGGGGCGGCCCTCGGTCGCGCTGCTGCACGGCGTGACCGGCAGCGGCAAGACGCTGTGCTACCTCGCGCTGGTGGACGAGGTGATGGCGCAGGGCGGCGGCGCCATGATCTTAGTGCCCGAAATCGTGCTGACCCCACAGCTGACCGACCGCTTTTTCGGCCGCTACGGCAGCCGGGTGGCGGTGCTGCACAGCGGACTCTCGGCCGGCGAGCGGCGGGACGAGTGGCGGCGCATCCGGCGGGGGGACTGCCCCATCGTCGTGGGCACCCGCTCGGCCGTCTTCGCGCCGGTCCGGAACCTCAAGCTGATCGTGATGGACGAGGAGCAGGAGTACGCCTACAAGTCCGAAAGCACGCCGCGCTACCACGCCCGCACCGTTGCCAAGCACCGCGCGGCCGGCGTGGGGGCGACGCTGCTACTCTGCAGCGCCACGCCGTCGGTCGAGACCTATGCGGCGGCCGTTCAGGGGCGGTATCACCTGTTTGAGCTGCAGGAGCGCTACGCACAGGCCGCGCTGCCCGAGGTACTGGTCACCGACCTGCGCGAGGAGCTCGCGGCCGGGCTCTCGCCGGTCACGGGGCCCACGCTGGTGCGGGCGCTGGCGCAGACGCTCGGGCGCGGCGAGCAGGCCATCCTGTTCCTCAACCGCCGCGGCCACCACAGCTTTGTGAGCTGCAGGCGCTGCGGCCACGTGATCGAATGCCCGCACTGCTCCATCTCGATGACCTACCACAGCGCCAACCACCGGCTCATGTGCCACTACTGCGGCCACACGGCCGCGCTGCCCGAGAGCTGCCCGGCCTGCGGACAGCCCAACCTCTCGCGCTACGGCTTTGGCACCCAGCTGGTGGAGAGCGAGATGGCCCGCCTGTTCCCAAAAGCGCGCATCCTGCGCATGGACACCGACACCACCAGCACCAAGATGTCGCACGAGGAGATGCTGCTGCGCTTTGAGGCCGGGGAGTACGACATCCTGCTGGGCACCCAGATGGTGACCAAGGGGCTGGACTTTCCCGCCGTCTCGCTGGTGGGGGTGCTGTTTGCCGACTCGCTGCTGTTTTTAAACGACTTCCGGGCCGGCGAGCGGGCCTTCTCGATCCTGACCCAGGTGGCCGGCCGGGCCGGCCGCGCAGAGCTGCGGGGCCTGGCGGTCATCGAGACCTTTTCGCCCGACAACCGCATCATCGAGCTGGCCCGGCGGCAGGACTACGTCGAGTTCTTCCGCTCCGAGCTGGCCTTCCGCAAGGCGGCGGCCTACCCGCCCTTCTGCGACATTTACCTGATCTCCTTCTCCGCCAAAGAAGAGCGGGAGGGCTTGTGCGCGGCGGCATTTTTTCTCGAAAACCTGCGCAAACTATTTCAAAACCTTCACGGGCATAGTATAATATTATTTCCAGTGACCCCCGCCCCGATCGACCGCATCGGTGACCAGTACCGCCATCGGATCCTGATCAAGTGCCGGGACGGGGAGGGGCTCCGCCGGGCCCTGCGGGAGACGCTGGCGGCGCTGCAGCGGGACAGGCAATTTGCTTCGGTCTCCTGCGCCATCGACCTGAACCCCTACAACATGTTTTGAGGTGAATACATGGCCCTGCGCAGAATTTTAAATGAGCGGACCGACGCGGCGGCACTTCGGCGAAAGAGCCGGCCAGTCGACATCATCAACAACCACATCAGAACCCTGCTTGACGACATGGCCGAGACGCTCTACGATGCCGATGGCGTCGGGCTGGCCGCGCCGCAGGTTGGCGTGCTCAGGCGGGTGGCGCTGGTGGACGTCTCCGAGGACCGCACGGGGCTGATCGAGCTGATCAACCCCGAAATTTTAGAGCGGGAGGGGGAGCAGTCCGACCTCGAGGGCTGCCTGTCCTTCACCGACCTCAACGGCACCGTGGTGCGGCCCCAGCGCGTGCGGGTGCGCCATCAGGATCGCGATGGGGCCTGGCAGGAGCTCTCGGCCGAGGGCTACCTCGCCAGGGCGGTCTGTCACGAGCTCGACCACCTGGACGGCGTGCTGTTTGTGGATCTGGCGACCGACCTGTTCCACCCGAGCGAGCGGGCCGACCTCAAAAAGGAGGCTTGATCCATGCGCCTGGTCTTTATGGGGACGCCCGACTTCGCGGTGCCCTCGCTGACCGCCCTGCACGCGGCGGGGCACGAGATCGTGGGCGTCTTCACCCAGCCCGACCGGCCGGCCGGGCGAAAGCAGGTGCTCACGCCGCCCGCCGTCAAGCTCGAGGCGCAGCGCCTGGGCCTGCCGGTCCACCAGCCCGAGACCTTTAAAAACCGCGCCTGCGAGCCGCTGCTGCAGGCACTGGCGCCCGAGCTCATCGCGGTGGTGGCCTACGGAAAGATCCTGCCCCGTCACGTGCTGACGCTGCCGGGGCTGGGCTGCGTCAACCTGCACGGCGCGCTGCTGCCCGCCTACCGCGGGGCCGCCCCGATCCAGTGGGCGATCATCAACGGCGAGCCGCGCACTGGCGTGACCACGCTGCTGATGGACCAGGGCGTCGACACCGGCGACATCCTGCTGCAGGCCGAAACCGACATCGGCGAGTACGAGACCTACGGCGAGCTGTACGCGCGGCTCAGCCTGCTCGGGGCCCCGCTGCTGGTCGAGACCGTGGCCCAGCTGGCGGCCGGGACAGCCCAGCGCCGCCGGCAGCAGGAGGCGCTGGCCACCTTCGCGCCGCCGCTGGACAAGGCGCTGGCCCGGCTGGACTTCACGAGGCCGGCGCGGGCGCTCTGCAAGCTGGTCTGCGGTACCAACCCCTGGCCGGTGGCCAACACGAGCCTGGGCGGCAAGGGGCTCAAGGTCTTCCGCGCCGAGCTCGGCGGGGCGGCCGAGGGCCGGCCCGGCCTTGCCGTCGGCCGGGAGGACGCCATCGCCGTCTGCTGCGGAGACCGGCGCGAGCTGCTGATCCTGGAGCTGCAGCTCGAGGGGGGCAAGCGCCTGCCGGCGCGGGAGTACCTGCGCGGCCGTCCGATGCCGGAGCCGGTTTTGCTGGGCGGGTAGCGCCGCCGATTTTTGATTGAGGAGGCATGAGTTTTCATTGTATATTCCGATGTTCGACACCTACTACCTGCTCCTTGTGGTCCCGGCCATGCTGCTTGCGCTGTGGGCGCAGAGCAGGGTGCAGTCGACCTACAGGCAGTACAGCGCCGTGCTCAGCGACAGCGGGCTGACTGCCCGGCAGGCCGCCGAGCGCGTGCTGGAGCTCAACGGCGTGCAGGACGTGCGCTTTGAGCGCACCGGCGGGCAGCTGACCGACCACTACGACCCGCGCAGCAACACCATCCGCCTGTCTGGCCCCGTGGAGGGCAGCCGCTCGGTGGCCGCCATCGGCGTGGCCTGCCACGAGGCGGGACACGCCGTGCAGTACGCCAGGCAGTATGGGCCCATTCGGCTGCGCAACGGGCTGCTGCCCGTCGCCCAGCTGGGGTCCTCGCTGGCTTTTCCGCTGATTCTGCTGGGCATCTTCATCGACATGGGCAACCTGATCAACTTCGGGCTGCTGCTGTTTGGCGGCGTGGCGCTGTTCCAGCTCGTCACGCTGCCGGTGGAGTTCGACGCCAGCCGGCGGGCCATTGCGGCGCTCGAGGGCTCCGGCATGATGAGCGGCGACGAGCTCTACGGCGCCAAAAAGGTGCTCTCGGCCGCCGCCATGACCTATGTCGCGGCACTGCTCACGGCGCTGGCCCAGCTGCTGCGGCTGGTGCTGCTCTTTGGCGGCCGGGGCCGCCGCAATGACTGATGGGCGGCAGGTCGCCTACCGGGCGCTGCTGGACTGGGACCGACAGGGGACCTTTGCGCGCGACAGTCTGAACCGGCTGTTTGCGAAGGCCGAGCTGCCCCGCGAGGAGCGCATGCTCGCAAGCGAGCTGACCTACGGCGTGCTCGAGTGTCTGCGCCGGCTGGACCACCACCTGGAGCGGCTGTGCGGCCGCTCCCTTCAACGGCTGGACCCGCCGGTGCGCACGCTGCTGCGCCTCGGGGCCTACCAGCTGCTCTGCCTCGACCGGGTCCCGGCCTATGCCGCCATCGATCAGACCGTGCGCATGGCGGCCCGCCACTGCGCGCGGGCCAAGGGCTTTGTCAACGGCGTGCTGCGCAGCCTGGACCGGCAGCGCGACAGCCTGACGCTGCCGGCCGGCGACGGGGACGAGGCGCTGGCGGTCCGCCACAGCCTCGATGCGGCGCTGGTCGCGCTGCTGCGCGAACAGTACGGCGCGCGGCTGCCCGCGCTGCTCGAGGGCTTTTCGCACCGGCCCCCGCTCCACCTCTTTCCCAACCTGACGCTGGCGACGGCGCAGCAGGTGGCCGGGGAGACCGGCGCGCAGCCCACCGAGACCCCGCCGGTGCTGGCGCTTGCGGGCGGCGAAGTGACGGCGCTGCCCGGCTTTGCGCAGGGGCGCTTCTTTGTCATGGGGCGCAGCGCGGCCTTTGCGGTGCTGGCGGCCGATCCGCGGCCGGGCGAGACGGTCTTTGACCTCTGCGCCGCACCGGGCGGCAAGAGCTTTGCCTGCGCCTGCCTGATGGGGGGAGAGGGCCGCATCCTGGCCTTTGACCTCACCGAGGCCAAGTGCGCCAAGCTGCGCGAGGGGGCCGGGCGCCTGCGCCTGCCCTGCATCGAGGTCGCGGTGGGGGACGCCACGCGCCACAACCCGGCGCTGGCCGGAGGCGCCGACCTCGTGATCTGCGATCTGCCCTGCTCGGGGCTTGGCATTTTGGCCAAGCAGCCCGAAATCCGCTACAAGCGGCCCGAGACCTTTGCGGCGCTGCCGGCGCTGCAGGCCGCGATGCTCGAAAATGCCGCCGGCTATGTCGCGCCGGGCGGGCGCCTGCTCTACAGCACCTGTACGCTGAACCGCGCCGAGAACGAGGACGTGGTGGAGGCCTTTTTATCGGGGCGGGGGGACTTTTCGCCAATTGACCTTGCGGCTGCGGCCGAACAAGCCGGCCTGCAGCACCTGCGGTCGGGGCCCGGCGTCACGCTGCTGCCCGGCCCCGGGCAGGACGGCTTTTTTGTCTCGCTGCTCGCACGGACCTGACCACCCAAC
Source organism: Clostridiales bacterium (assembly GCA_012719075.1). Classification (GTDB taxonomy): domain Bacteria; phylum Bacillota; class Clostridia; order Oscillospirales; family Feifaniaceae; genus JAAYBB01. The sequence continues at coordinate 18,563 of JAAYBB010000025.1, forward strand.
AAGAAAGGGGAGGCAACATGCGCCATCTGCGTTCACTGCTGCCCGATGAGCTCAAACTGCTCATGGCCGAGCGGGGGGAGCCCGCCTACCGTGCGGCGCAAATTTTCTCCTGGTGTTCGAGGGGCGTCTCGCACTACGACCAGATGACCAACCTGCCGCAGGAGCTGCGGCAGTGGCTAGCGGAGCAGTTTATCCTGACCGAGCCCCGCATCCTGTGCCGGCAGGTCTCGGCCAAGGACGGCACCGTCAAGTACCTGTTTGGCCTGTACGACGGTCACGCGGTCGAGAGCGTGCTGATGCAGTATGAGCACGGGCGCTCGCTGTGCATCTCAAGCCAGGTGGGCTGCCGCATGGGCTGCCGCTTCTGCGCCTCCACCGTGGGCGGGCTGGTGCGCAACCTCGAGGCCGGGGAGCTGCTGGACCAGATGCTCTTTGCCGCGCAGGACAGCGGCCGCCGCATCGACAGCCTCGTGCTGATGGGCATCGGCGAGCCCTTCGACAACTATGACAACGTCGTGCGCTTTTTCCGCCTGGTGGGGCATTCGGACGGGGTTGGGCTGGGCCTGCGGCACATTTCGGTCTCGACCTGCGGGCTGGTGCCCGAGATCGACCGCTTCGCAGGCGAGGGGCTGCCCATCACGCTCTCGATCTCGCTGCACGCGCCAAACAACGCGCTGCGCGATGAGATGATGCCGATCAACCGGCGCCACTCGGTCGAAGAGGTGGTGGCGGCCGGCCACCGCTACGCCGAGCGGACCGGGCGCAGGGTGTATTTTGAATATGTCATGATCGCGGGGCAAAATGACGGGGAGCGGGAGGCAAGGGCGCTGGGCGCGCTGCTCAAGGGGAACCTCTGTCACGTCAACCTGATTCCGCTCAACCCGGTGCGGGACAAGGCGCAAAAGAGCTCCGACCGCACCGCGATCGCCCGCTTTCAGCGGGTGCTCTGCGCCTGCGGCGTGCGCTCAACCGTACGCCGCCGCCTGGGGGAGGACATCGAAGCGGCCTGCGGCCAGCTGCGCAGGAGCGAAATTGAGCTGGGCTTTTGGGAAGACGACCGGCCGGATGGGGCGACAGAAGAGCCGTGAACCGCCAAAGGGGCGTTCCCGGGTCCTGTGCCGCCCGAAAGGGGCCGCTTGAGCGCGAACGATCGCAAAGGGGTGTGGAATGGAGCATTACGGAAAGACGCATGTGGGGCTGGTCCGCCAGGTCAATCAGGACTGCTTTGAGCAGCTCACCCTCCCCGAGGGGGGGCTGTTGGCCATGGTCTGCGACGGCATGGGGGGACCGGGCGGCGGCGAGGTGGCCAGCGCCATGGCGGTCGAGTGGATCGCCAACCGCCTGCTCTCGGCCTACCGGCCCGAGATGGAGGACCGGGCGGTCCTGGAGCTGCTGCTGACCGCCACCGAGGAGGCCAACTACGAAATCTTTCTCAAGGGCTCCCGCGAGGCCGAGCACAGCGGCATGGGCACCACGGCGGTCATGGCGCTGGTGCGGGGCCAATCGGCCGGCATCGTCAGCGTCGGCGACAGCCGCGCCTACCTCTTCACCAACATGGAGGATGGGGACCGGCTGATCCAGATCACCCACGACCACTCGGTGGTGCAGGAGCTGGTGGACGCCGGCAACCTGACGGCCGGCGAGGCCAGGACCCACCCCAAGCGCAACATCATCACGAGGGCGCTGGGGACCCAGCGCCATGTCGAGGCCGACTGCTTCAAGGTCACACTGCTGCCGGGCGACCGGCTGCTGCTCTGTTCGGACGGATTGAACGTCATGGTGGATGACGACCGGCTGCTCTCCCTGATCGGACGCAACGACACCGTGGAGGACACCGTGCATGGGCTGATCGACGCCGCGCTGAAGGCCGGCGCGACCGACAACGTCACGGCCGTCTTAATTTCGGTGTAGGGGAGGAGCGCGCGCATGGATCGTCTGATCGGCAAGATTGTCAACAACCGCTACCGCATGCAGGGCATTGTCGGCATCGGCGGCATGGCGGTGGTCTACCGCGCCACCGACATGAAGACCGGCGAGACGGTGGCGGTCAAGGTGCTCAAGCAGGAGTTGCTCGGCGACGCGCAGTTCCGCGTGCGCTTTGAAAACGAGTCGAGGGCCATCTCGATCCTGGACCACCAGAACATCGTCAGGGTCTACGACGTGGCGCTCAACGAGGACCTCTACTACATCGTGATGGAGTTTCTGGACGGCATCACGCTCAAACAGTATATCCGGCAGCAGGGGCGGCTGGGCTGGCGGGAGACCCTCTACTTCCTCGGGCAGATCCTCGAGGCGCTGCAGCACGCCCACAGCCGCGGCATCATCCACCGGGATATCAAGCCCCAGAACATCATGCTGCTGGCCGACGGCTCCATCAAGGTCACCGACTTCGGCATTGCGCGCTTTGCGACCACCCAGACCAACACCATGACCGACAAGGCCATCGGCTCGGTGCACTACATCAGCCCTGAGCAGGTCAGCGCCAGCCGCGTGGACCAGCGGTCGGACATCTATTCGCTGGGTATCATGCTCTATGAGATGCTGACCGGCGAGCTGCCCTTCGACGCCGAAAACCCGGTCTCGGTGGCGCTGATGCAGCTGCAGGTGGAGCCGCCCCATCCCACCCACCTCAACCCGGACATCCCGGAGGGGCTCGAGGAGATCCTGCTCAAGTGCATGGCCAAAAACCCCGACAACCGCTACGCCTCCACACAGGAGCTCATGTACGATGTGGCGCTGTTCAAGGAGAACCCCAGCATCAAGTTTGAATACAAGTACCTCTCGGACGAGAGCTCGACCAAGTATATGGACGCCATCCGCATCATCAAGGACGAGGAGGAGCTCGAGGACGAGGGCGCCCGCAAGGGCTACCTCGGCACGCTGGCCGGCATTGTGGTGGGGGTGGTGGTCATCTCCTTTGCGCTGATCTTTCTGCTGACCCGCGGCTCCGACACGCCGGCCAAAATCGATGTGGAGGTCCCGCCGCTGCTCGGCAGGCGCTATGAGGAGGTGCTGCAGGATGCGGAGATCACGCAGCACTTCACGGTCATCAAGGCGCAGGAGGAGTACCAAAACGACTACGCCAAGGGCGAAATTTACCGCCAGACCCCCGTAGCCGGCATGGTGGTCAAGTCGGGTGCCGACCTGCGGGTGGGGGTCAGCCTTGGCAACCGGACCTTCACGATGCCCAACCTGGTCAACTGGGAGTACCGCAGGGCCGAGACCGAGCTCAAACGCAGCGGCGTCACCGCCCCCATCGTGGTGCGGGAGTTCAGCAACATCATCGCCGAGGACTACGTCACCCGCACCGAGCCCGAGTTCGGGCAGGAGGTCACGGCCGACACCGAGGTCAAGATCTATGTGAGTCAGGGGCGGGAGGTCGTCAAGGCCAAGGTGCCGGCCATTGTGGGGCTCCCCGAGCAGGAGGCCTCGGCGCTGATCCGGGCGGCCGGCCTCGTGCCGGCCGGCCGGGTGGTGGACAGCGACCGGCCGGAGGGGGAGGTGCTCTCCCAGGACGAGGAGGCCGAGCGGGAGTTGGAGGCCGGCAGCTCGGTCGGCTTTACGGTCAGCAGCGGCCGGCAGGCCCAAAACAGCAAGGAGATCACGGTGCAGTTTCCGCTGTCGCCGCCCACGATCACGCTGACCATCAAGCAGGACGGCGAGGTCACCCACACCGGCAGCTACGAGACCGCGAGGCGCTCGGTGCGCATCAACCTCGAGGGGACCGGGACCCAGATCGTGGAGGTCTACATCAACGGCGTGTTACAGGAGTCTGGCTATGTCAACTTTGATTCCTGAGCCGCTCGAGGGCCTCATCTGCAAGGGGGTCGGCGGCTTTTATGCGGTCGAGACCGAGCGGGGGCTGTACGTCTGCAAGGCGCGCGGGCTCTTTCGCAAGCGGGGCCTCACGCCGCTGGCCGGCGACCGCGCGCAGATCGCGGTGACCCACGAGGGGGACCGGGAGGCCTACATCGAGGCCATCCTGCCCCGCAAAAACGCGCTGATCCGGCCGCCGGTCGCCAACCTCGAGCGCATGTTCATCGTGGTGGCCGCCACGAGTCCCGAGCCCTCCTGCCTGGTGATCGACAAGCTCATCGCCATCTGCGAGCGCAAGGAGATCGATCCGGTGCTGGTGGTCAACAAGGTGGACCTCGACCCCGGCGATGCGCTGGCCGAGGTCTACGGCGGGGCCGGCTTTCTGGTGCTGCCGGTCTCGGCCGAGACCGGCGTGGGGCTCTCCGCCCTCGAGCGGGAGATCGGCGGGCGGCTCTGCGCCTTTGTGGGCCACTCGGGCGTGGGCAAGTCCAGCCTGCTCAACCGGCTGATGCCGGTGCCGGTGGCCGAGGTGGGGGCGCTGTCCGAAAAGCTCGAGCGGGGGCGCCACACCACGCGGCACGTGGAGCTGTTTTCCTGCGCCGGCGGCCTGATCGCCGACACGCCGGGCTTTGGCGATCTCTCGCTGGTGCAGATCGAGCCGCTGCACAAGGACGAGGTCTTTGACTGCTTCCGCGAGTTTGCGCCCTACTTCGGGCGCTGCCGCTTTGGCGGCAGCTGCTATCACGACCAGGAGCCGGGCTGTGCCGTCAAGCAGGCGGTGGAGGACGGCGTGCTCGCGCGCTCGCGCCACGAGAGCTATCTGGCCATGCTGCACGAGGTCAAGGACCTCAAGGCCTGGGAGCTGCCGTAAGGGGCCGCAGGGCATATTCAAGCTACTTGAGGAGGGGCGCCGGTATGGCAAAGTACGAGCGCCGGCTGGTGGGCAACTTTGACGCGGTTTTGCGCCTTTGCGAGACCACGGTCATGCAAGGCAGCCTGACGGCCAGCTACGAGGGCGGCAGCGACGTCGCCGACGGCGACCTGCGCGTCGCCGTGCGCGTGTTTGAGCGGTACAGCGGATTCAGCGGCAGCCGGGTCAGCCTGAACCTGACGCTGGTCGGGGGGGGGGAGCAGCTGTTCTTGTCGGCCATCGCCTCGGGCGGCAGCCGGGCGGTGCTGTTCAAGCTGGACACGGTTGGCGAGACGAATTTTTTGGAGACCCTGCGGGCGGAAGTTGAGAAGCAGTACCCCGTGCAGGCAGGGGAGGGCGATTTTGCATAAACGGCCGAGGGCCGGGAGGGAGGGCGTGTCATGACGGCGGAGAACCATTGCCCCGGTGAACGCATCTGCGTGGTGCTGGGGGCCATGCCCATCAGCGAACGGGAGGCGGCGCAGATCAGGGCGCTCGAGGGGGCCCTGTTGATCTGTGCCGACGCCGGCTATGCGCAGGCGATGCGCCACGGGCTGACCCCCGACTTCACGGTGGGGGACTACGACTCGCTCGAGGGCTCGGTCACCGACATCGAGGGGGTCAAGCTGACCTTCCCGGTCGAGAAGGACGACACCGACGCCATGCTGGCCGCCAAGGAGGGCCTGGCAAGGGGCTGCCGGCGCTTTCTGTTTTACGGCGCGCTGGGCGGCCGGCTGGACCACACGCTGGCCAACATCACGATGCTGCGCTACTTGATCGACTTCGGCGCCACGGGATGGCTGCTCAGCGAGGAAAACTGCGTCACGCTGCTGAAGGACGGCGCTCTCACGCTGGAGCGGGATGCGCACTACCCCCACCTCTCGGTCTTCAGCTACGAGGGGGAGGCCACCGGGGTGCTGGTGCAGGGCGGCAAGTACACGCCGGTCAGCCACAGCCTGAACAACTGCTTTCCGCTCGGGGTCAGCAACGCCATCCTCGGGGAGCGGGCAATCATTTCGGTCAAGCGGGGCATCCTGCTCATCGTGCTGGCCGCCTGAGCGGAGTGGCCATTTTTGTACACCAAGGCCCGGTCACCCAGGTGACCGGGCCTTGACCTGTCAAAGCGCAGGCCCTGCCGACAAAGGGGGCCGGCTCGCGCGTCTCGCAGATCCGCCGTCTCCACGCCGCCCCCTCCCTGGCCGAAGTGGGGTCAAGCGGCCTTTTTTGACCGCCTTCGACCCGGACGGAGAGGTGGCCGGGCCCCTCGGTTGTGCCGGACGGGGTCTGTGGCCGGCACATGGCGCATAGAATAGCAGTGGGGCGGCCGGGTGGAGAAGAGGGGGGGTCACGTTTTCAAGAGGCAGCCATATACTGAAAGCAGCTCTGCAAGGGCAGAAGACCCGGGTAACGGAGGGGGCAACGTGGGGTTTTATCGCGATCTTTTGGGCCTCGGTATCATTTTCTTCGGCGCCGGCATCCTGCTGAGTACCTTTCTTCCCCCCGCTCTGCTGGTGGTCATCATGGCCGCCCTGGTCATAGGGGTCGGCTATTTGATACTCTGTAGCAGGTAGGTGTTGTACATGAAGCTTCGCAGACGGCCCAGCAAAGGCAAAAAGGAGCCGGGGCTGCAATTTCAACAGGGCAAGCCAGCGGTTGGCCAGCGCATCCTGCGGCCGGCCTGGGAGAACAAGGGCGAGGCCGAGGAGCCCACAAAGACAAAGGAACCCTCGGACTGAACCCGAACCGCTGCGCGCGCATCTGCCCGCCGAGGCCATGGAAAAAGAACCCCCTCGGGGGTTCTTTTTCCATGACCCTGCCGCCGGCAAACGGGGGTTTTGGCGGTCCTTTTGGCGAAAATACCTGTCCCTGACTGACATATCGGCAGGCCTTGGCCCATATACATAAAGCAGCGAATCATCAAGGAAAAGGAGCGGCTGCCATGGCGAGCATCACGACCGATCAGGTCCGTTTCAACAACACATTTCTGGATGAGTCCTTTGAGCACGCCTGCGAGATTGAATCTCAGCTGCCGGAGTATCTGCCCGACATCAAGCAGGTTGTCCGCGTGGACGCCAGACCGCTGATCACCGAGGTGAAGGCCGACAACGGCATCCTCGAGGCCAAGGGGCGGGTCGACATCATCGTGCTGTACATGCCCGAGGAGGGGAGCCTGCAGTCGCACCACTGCCGCATTCCGTTCTCGACCGGCCTCTCGGGCAAGACCTGCCCGGACAATGCCCGCTACACCGGAAAGGTGCGCATGGACAGCGTCACCTGCCGCCCGCTGTCCGGGCGCAAGGTGGAGCTGCGCTGCGTGGTGGATATGACCCTGCAGGGCGAGAACGCTGAGGTGGCCGAGATTGTTGCGCCCACCGCAAACGAAATCCAGCAGCTCGAATGCCTGAACCAGGAGCGCATCGTCGCGCTGTGCATCGACCGGGTCCGGGACGAGTTTTCGGTCGAGGAGATGATCGAGCTGCCAGAGAACAGCCCGCGCATGGAGCGCATTGTCAAATGCGATGTCGACGCCTTCATCGGCGACCGCCGGGTCACCGGGGGCAAGGCCATCCTCTCGGGCGAGCTCTGCGTCAACTGCCTGTACATCTGCGACATCGACAGCGGCAATATGGAGCAGTTTGCCACCGAGATCCCCTTCAACCGCGTGGTGGAGGTCAACGGCCTTCAGGAGGGGGACGAGGTCGGCGTGCAGCTGAACGTCATGGACACCGCCTTTGGCATCCTGGAGGACACGTCCGGCGAGGACCGCATCCTCTCGCTCAAGGTCGGCGTGGCGGGGCAGGTCAGCGCCTACCGCAACCAGCAGGTCAACACGGTCAGCGACGCCTACGGCAAGAACCTGCACTGCAACATCCGGCATCAGGACTGGGCCGTGGAGCAGGTGCTGGGCATCGACGGCTGCCACGTCAAGATCAGCGAGTCCTTCACGCCGGCCGAGCCGATTGCCGGCATCTACTCGGCCGAGGCCTATGCCGACGTCAAACGGGTGACGCTCGAGGACAATAAGCTGCGCTTCCAGGGCGACCTGCTGGTCTCCTTCCTGGTGCGCAAGGAGAACGGCGACTGTGCCGGGCTGGACCA
>JAAYBB010000002.1 GCA_012719075.1 Clostridiales bacterium
GTCATGGCCGCCCTGGTGCCCGCCGTCAGCCTCTGGGGCACGGCGGCCGGCATCGTCTCATTTCAGGTTTCGGCACTCTTGGCGTCCATGCTCTACGGAAGGGGCGGCGAACCCGCCGTGCCGGCCGCAGAACACGGCGATGGCGAAAAGCGTGGATAAGGGGGTGATGTACAGATGGATTTCAACGTAAAGAATCTCTTTGTTTTCGAAATCGGCGGCATTGAGGTGTGGATCACGCAGACCATTGTCAACACCTGGATCATCATGCTGGTGCTCATCGCATTTGCCGTCTATACCCGCATTCGGCTGCGCAAATTTGAGGAGATTCCAACCGGCTTTCAAAACGTCGTGGAGCTGGGGGTCGAGGCCTTTGACGACATGGCCCGCGAGACGGCGGGCGACGAGCTGATGTCGCTGGGCAGCTGGTTCTTTATGGTCTTTTTGTTTGTCACGCTGGCCAACCTCAGCGGGCTGGTCGGCCTGCGGCCGCCCACCGCCGACTTTGCAACGCCGCTGGCGCTTGCGCTGGCCACCTTTTTCCTGATTCAGATCATGGGCCTCAAGTTTCGGAAGGGCGACTACCTCAGAAGCTTCTTTGAACCGAACCTGATCTTTTTTCCGCTCAACGTCATCGGAGAGATCGCCCGCCCCATCTCGCTGAGCTTTCGCCTGTTCGGCAACATCCTGGCCGGGCTGATTCTGATGACGCTGATCTATGCACTGCTGCCGACAGTCATAAGACTGGTCCTGCCGGCGGCGCTGCACGCCTACTTCGACCTCTTTACGGGCGTGCTGCAGACCTATATCTTTTGCGTCCTGAGCCTGACCTTTATCAAGGGGGCTGCCGAGCCGTAATGGCCCATGCTGACCGAACACCACAAAAACAACACCACTTGGGGGAATGATCCATGCAAGATCCGTTGGCCTTCATCATTGCGGTTGCCCACATCGCCGCCGCCATTTCGCTGCTCAACGGCCTGCTCACCACGCTTGGACAGGGCAAGATCGTCGCCACGGCCATTGAGTCCATGGCGCGCCAGCCCGAAGCGGCCGGCTCCATCCGGGGCACCATGTTCATCGGCCTGGCCATGGGAGAGACCTCGGGCATCTACGGCCTGCTGATCGCCATCATCATGCTGTTTGCCAATCCGCTGGTTTCACTTTACATCCAGTATGCGATGTAAGGCCGCCCGGAAGACGGCACCATGAACAGACGATCGTCTTGTTAAAGGGGAGGCTTTTTTTTGAGTTTGCATGCTTTGCTCCGATGGTCAATGCTCTCGGCCCTGCCGGAGGGACGTCTGTTCGGCCTGGATCGGCAACTGCTCATCAGCGTTGTGATTCAGCTGTTCAACGCCTGTGTTCTGGCCGTGGCGCTGTCTGTGATCCTGTACAAACCCGTGCAGCAATTCCTGAACGACCGCACCAAGCGGGTGAGGGATCAGATGGAGCGCGCCGCCTACGACACAACCCAGGCAAAGCGGCTGAAGCTTCAATACGAGGAAAAACTGCGGGAGATCGAGCAGGAGCGGCTGCGGGTCCTGGAGGAGGCGCGCGCGCAGGCCGCCGAGCGCGGTGCGCAGACGCTTGAGCAGGCAAAGCGGGAGGCGGCGACGACCAGGGCGCGCGCCGAAGCCGACGCGCGCCGCGAACAGGAGCGCGTCGAGGAGGAGATGCGGGTGCGGATCATTGAGGTCGCCGCGGCGCTGGCCGAAAAGTTTGTCTCCCACACCATCGACCAGGATACACAGGACAGGCTCTTCCGGGAGACCATGGCAGAACTGGAGGAGACGACGTGGCCAGCTTGAGCATGCGCTATGCCAAGGCGCTCTTTGAGCTGGCCCTCAAGGGCGACCAGCTGGACGAATACCTTGCGCAGGCCGTCCTCGTGCGGGATGCACTGGAGGCCAGCGAGCACGGGGATGTGCTCACCAGCCTCTACGTCTCGGACGAAGAAAAACGCAGGTATGTAAAGGATCACTTTGCACGGCAAATCCATGTGGACCTGCTGGGCTTTTTATACCTGATGATCGAAAAGAACCACGAGGCCACCATCGTCCCGGCCCTCACCGAGTTCATCGAGATGGGCAACCGCCGCAACCGAAGGGTGGCGGCCTATGTCGTCTCGGCCACCCCGCTCACCGCGGACCAGGTGGCCGGCCTTCGGGAGCTGCTGTCGAAAAAGATCGGCAAGCCGGTGACCATCTTCCCAAGGGTGGACCCCGCGCTGATCGGCGGCCTTTTTGTCTATGTGGACGGCTACCTCGTCGACCGGACGGTGCGCAGGCAGTTGACCGACATGCGGGATCACATTAAAAGAGGAGTGCTTGGATGAACCTTCGGCCCGATGAAGTGAGCAGTGTTATCAAAAAGCAAATCCAGGCTTTCACATTAAAACTGGATATCACCCAGGCGGGATCGGTCATCCACGTCGGAGACGGCATCGTCCGCGTGCACGGGCTTGAAAACGCGATGGTTGGGGAGATCCTGGCCTTTCCGAACGAAGTCTACGGCATCGCGCTCAACCTCGATGAGGACAGCATCGGCGCGGTCCTCATGGGCTCCGACGCGCAAATCATGGAGGGGGACTCCGTCAGGTCGACCGGTCGGGTTGCGGAAATGCCGGTCGGCGACGCGCTGCTCGGGCGCGTGGTCAACGCGCTGGGGCAGCCCATCGACCAGAAGGGTCCGATTGAATCCGCCACGACCCGCCGGGTTGAGCGGGTTGCGCCGGGCGTCATCACCCGCCGCGAGGTGCATGTGCCGATGCAGACCGGCATCAAGGCCATCGAC
>JAAYBB010000026.1 GCA_012719075.1 Clostridiales bacterium
GCTTTATGGCACCCAGACAAACGGTGTAAACAGCGAGGTCAACATTTCCGTGTCGGGCTGTACGTTCAGAGACCCGAAGGCAGGCGCAACGGCTGTCCGCTATAACAACGGCTCCAATACGGTTGGAACAGGGACCGTCTGTGTGTCGAGCTCGACCTTCACCGGCTATGGGCGCGGCGTGCAGGTGGAGCAAAACGGCGATGACGCCGTCAATACGACGGTTGCGGGCTGCACCTTTTCAAAGATGAGCTTGCGCCCGCTGGAGCTCAACGGCGGACGGCAGGCCAGCGTGACAGGCTGCACGTTCAATGATTTTGCCGCCGGACAGCACAACGGCGCGGTGATGATCTTCGACACATATTCGGCAACCGGCCAGACCCAAACGGTGACGCTGACCGGCAATACCTTCACCTACGGCGATACCGCCGATATCTACCCTGTCCTGATCGGAGCGGGAACCAAAATCAACGAAGGCCTCGGCGCCGACGCCGGCAACACCTTCGGCGCGGATTATCCGGAGGCGTATCGCTATATAGCGCTCACCTGTGGCGTCGGATATCTGGAGCGGCACAGAAGCGCGGTCTGGGGCGACGCGGGCATCCCCTATCTGCTGACCGGCGAGCTTGTCATTACGGGAACTGACGAAAGCAATCAAAGCTCCCTCGCCATAGAGCCCGGCGTGACCGTCTGTCTGGGCGACGGCACCGGCGCCGACAACCTGTCTGTCCGCGGCACGCTGACAGCCGAGGGAACCGCGGACAAGCCCATTACCTTTACCAAAAAGACCGGCGTGACTTACGGCGGCGAAATATATGCCGGAAGCAACCTGAAAGGCAGCATCGTTTTGAAGCATTGCGTCATGGACGGCTTATTCAGGGGCATCAACATCACAACTCCGGGCGATACAGGCTCACGTGTTCTGCTTGAAAACTGCACGGTGCGAAATACCCAGCATCCAATGATTCTGGCCGGACGCACTGTTTTGGCGAAAAACTGCACGATTACCGGAAAAGGCTTGCAGGCAGGCGGCGGCCAATATGTTGATTCCATCGCGATAGAGGGCTGCTCCATCACCGCAAGCGGAGAAGGCAGTGGCGACGGCGTCAATATCACCAATACGAAATCCGTCACGCTGAAAAACTGCCTCATCGCGGGATTTTCAAATTGCGGTATCGCCATCGTCAACAACAACTATCAGACATTGGCGGCGGGCGCGCCGCTGATTGAGAACTGCACCGTGGCGTCAAACGGATACGGCGTCGTTTTCGCCAGAGATTCCTCCTCCGATTACGGCGCTTTTATAAGAAACAGTATTGTCGCAGGCAACACTGGCCTTGACCTTGCGAATCAGGTGTACGAGTCCGGCGGCTTTACTGAGTATGCCGATTTTGAAAGCGGCAGCATCGCCTATTCGCTGATCGGCGACGACGGGAATGCTCTCCCGTTCAGCCTGAACGATTATGAGCATCCCTCCCTTGGAAAAATCCGCAGGATTGCGGCGGAATCATACAGTGGCCGCGTCGTCGGCGATCCGCTGTTTGCCGACGCCGCAAACGGCGACTGTCATGTGAAATCGGCCGCGGGCAGATGGGATGGAAGTACGTGGGTCATGGACGCCGTCACAAGCCCCTGCATTGACGCGGGCGACCCGGCCTCCGCCTATGCGAACGAACCGGCTCCCAACGGAGGACGCGTCAACCTTGGCGGCTACGGCAACACGGCGGAAGCGTCCAAATCGGGGGCTCCCTTCGCTCAATACAGCATTTCCGTCAGCGCCAGCCCCACTGCGGGCGGCACGGTCAGCGGCGGCGGAAGCTACGGCGCAGACGCGTCCGTCACCGTCACGGCAGCACCCAGCGGAAGCTACCGCTTTGTGAAGTGGACTGAGGACGGCACACAGGTCAGTGCCAACGCAAACTATACCTTTTACGCAACGGCAAACCGTACCCTTGCCGCAGTTTTTGAGAGCATCCCACCACATAGTCCATCCATTCCGCCCGTCACTCCGCCCGCGCCTGTCGCCGAGGTCAGCAGCGGCGAGCACGTCACCGCAGTTACTGTCGAAAGGCTTATCGCGGATGGCGAATCGCTGACCGTCGCGGGCGAGGATGGCGCAAAGCTGATATTTGATACGGAGGCGCTTAAAGGCATCCGCGAGCAGGTCAGCGGCAGCGTCAAGGTGAAGATAACGGATGTGTCGGATGAATATCAGCAGACTCATCCCGGCAATCTGGTGTTTTCACTGACCGTCAACTCCGGCGATAAGGTCATCGCAGACTTTGGCGGCTCTGTTACGGTTTCTCTGCCCTATGAACTGAGAGCGGGCGAGGCGGCGGACAATGTAGCGGTCTGGCATCTGACGGAGAACGGCGCCATGGTCGAAATACCCTGTACCTATGACGCGGTGACGGGGCTGGCAAGTTTTACGGTCAGCCACTTCTCGCTGTACATGCTGGGGATCGCTTCCCCGTGGGACAATCCCTTCACCGATGTTGCCGTGAATGATTGGTATGTCAATGCTGTCATGTGGGCATATGAGAATGGCCTGATGGTCGGCACGGCGCACAACCTGTTCTCCCCACAGACAGGCATCACGCGCGGCATGATCGTCACCATCCTGCACAGGCTGGAGAAAGCGCCGGCCAGCGAGGCGGCCAGTCCCTTCCCCGATGTGGAGGCCGGCAAGTGGTACACCGATGCGATTGCATGGGCTGCTGAAAATGGCATCGCAAGCGGCTACGGCAACGGCAAGTTCGGCCCGAACGACAACGTCACCCGGGAGCAGGTGGCGGCCATCCTATACCGCTACGCCAGCTTCAAGGGCTACGACGTTTCCAAGACGGGCGACCTGACAAAGTTTGGTGACGCCGGCAAGCTCAGCGCCTGGGCGGAGTCGGCCATGAGCTGGGGCACTGCCAACGGTCTGATCAACGGCATGGGAGGCGGCGTCCTGGATCCCGCCGGCAACGCCACCCGCACGGAGGTTGCGGCGATCTTGCACAGGTTCATGCTCCTGTTCTCATAATGTGGCCGATGCGGCAAAGCGCGCCCGGCCATCGGGCGACGGGGCAGAGGCGGATACAGACAGGCCGTTCCAAGGGGTGTCTGCTGGCAACGGTCTTCCATAGATTCATTTAAGAATATCAAAAACAGATCCGCTTATCTCCACCAACACCAGGGCTTGCGAGTGATCCCGCAAGCCTTGGTGTTTACCTTCAGCTTATGCATAGCGAACGTCATCCTCACTCAATCCGCATACACGGGCAAAGCACCGCATATGTCCACGCTGCACGTAAGGGCGCACAACCGGGAGAGCCCCGGTTGTGCGCCCCTTGTCGCCTGGCCTTTGTCATCTGCCCTTTATCGCCTGCCCTTTGTCGGCGCCACGCTCCGCCCCATCCTCCGCCTTGATCAGCGCTCAAAAAACGGCGGGTCCATGCGCCTATTCCCAGTGGAAGGGACAGCCGTCAATTCGAAGCCTGGCATGTCCGAGCGAGAAAAGCTGCGCTGTCGTACTGCGAAGCCGGATTCTCAACGCCCAAAGCAGCTGCGATGTGCGCCCTTGACAGGGCGACGCCCACCAGGGGCACCCGCACAGCGCCCGCCGCGGATAATAGCTGATACCGGATGCGCGTGGAGCTGTCCATCATGCGCGTGAGAATGGCCGCGACCTCACTGCGCCTGATCGTCGAGTCGGGGCTGCAGTTGTGCGCGGCGTCAACGCCCTGTAGGATGCCGGCGCGGTACAGCCGATAGATGGCGGCCGCACTTGGGTGCGTCGAAGGCACGTCGGGAATGGCGCCGTCCCCCACCGCATTGATGGCCGCCAGCGCGCTGTCCGGCAGGGCCCTTGCGAAAATCTCCATATAGCCGGCGCGGGTCGCCGGCGCATTCCAATCGTACGCCTGGCCGATGATCTGGTTGGCGTTCGCGTATTCCACATACGGCTGATACCACGGGCTCCCATTTTCCAGCGTGACCGCGCCCTCCCTGTGCGTTTGGTGCATGCAGGCGGCCAGCTTTACGGCTTCGGCATAGGTCAGGTTGCTGTTTGGCGAAAAGGCGGTGTCCGACGTCCCGTTGATCAGGCCGAATTCATACGCGGTTTTCACGTCGCTGTAGAACCAGTCGGAGGGGCTGACATCGTCGAACGGGAAGTCGGACACCACGCGCCCGATCACTTCGTCGACGATCTCCCCGCCGGCATCGGTGACATACAGCCGCACACTGTGCGGCTCCACCTCCCCGCCGACGCGGACCGCCATGTGCTTTCCGGCGGTCAGCGGGACATCTTCAAAGGCTTTGGTCACCGTCGAGGTCTGCGATACGAGGTCGTAGTCCTGCACGGAAAAGTCCATTGTGCCGTTGTCGGTGGCGCTCAGCCTGAGCGTGTAGCCAAGGCCCTCCCGGAGGAAGATCATCTTTTCGTCCCCCTCCACCTGAAAGAGGAGGTCGCCGTACTCCGCCGTGCAGTCGGTCACCTGATTGTCCACAATCCGCGCGACCACCAGGCCGCTCTGGTCGACCACCTCGATGTCGACGGGGCAGAAAATCGAGGCCAGCAGCCCGCGGAGATCCGCCGAGACGTTCCCGGTCCCCAGGTTCGGGAAGGCGTGATACCCCAGATACGCCATGTACCGCCCTCCGCTGTGGTTGCCGGCCGTAAAGGAGAGCGTCTCATAGGTGTCGAACCAGTACGTCTCCCCGTACTTTCCCCACGCAAAGAGCGGGGTTTTGAGCGGCACATAGGCCACCGGATCGTTGTGGTTGCAGACGTTGAAAATATTGTTGTGGCCCCCGCCCGGGGCCTTGACCACATTGGGGGTTGCGAAGGTGTAGGCAAAGACCTGGCTCTTTGCAACCCGCATGTCGGACAACTTCTTTGCCAGCAGGTTCCCAATGGCCGCACCCTTGCTGTGCCCGGTGATCAAATACCGCACGCTCCCGTCGTTGACCGAGGTGCCGGCCATGAACTGCACCAGCCTTTGGTAGACGGCCAGCATGCCCACCTCAAATCTGGCATGCGTATTGCCCACCCCGGGAATGATGGCGCCGTACCCCGTGCTAAAATCGTTGAGCCAGTCGGCAAGGTTCAGGAGCTCCGTTCCCTTGATCACAATGGCGACGACGGTTTTGCCGTCGGCGGTGGTCTTCTTTGCCAGGGCATGGGGCGGGTTTTCATACTCCAGGGCATTTTCGTAGCCGTAGACCGTCTTGATGTCGGCGGCGGCAAATCCGTGTTCCTGCAGCGACGATCGGATGTACTGCTCGTCATAGGCCGCACAGGAGAGGGCCATGGCCAGCTCGGCCAGCTCGGGGTCATAAGTTGTCGACGACTTGGATGCGTCGGTGAGAAACCAGTCCAGCGGATAGGTGGAAATGGACTTCGTGCTGCCGCCGTCCCGGTAGGAGGTCTTCACCCGCTTCAGCTCGACGGGCTCCACCGCCACCCGCGCAACGCCGCTGGTCTCCGACAGGACACCGCCTTCGCCGGCATTGGTGACGACACAGTAGTAGTAGGCGGTGCCCAACTCCCCCGTGTCCGGCGAATACGACGCCGAGGTGGCGCCTCTGATCGCTGTGCCGCCCGACGTGGATCTGCGCTCGTTGCGATACCACTGGTAGGACACGCTGCCATTCGACGAGGCGGCATAGACGCGGAGGGTCGCCGCCTGGCCCTGTTCGACCGTCACATCGGACGGATGGGAGGAGATGGTCAGGGTTGGCCCGCCGTCCGTTTCAGTTGCGCCCCCGTCCGGGTCGGTCCAGGGTGGCCCGTTGTCCTCCCAGGACCCCGGGTCGTCCGGCTTCTCCGAAAAGGTGAAGTGGGATGGCGCCGATTCAAACCGCTGCCCGTCGCACACCACATACGCGATCCAGTGATAGGTTTCGCCCGGAACAAATGCTTCGATCACATGGCTGCCCAGCACAAGCCGGACGTCTTCCGGCCTGAACGGCTGGCAGGAGTACTGCTTGTTGCTGGTGTACTTCAGAAAGCCGTCGCTCTCCCGCAGCTCCATGCCCACTTCATAGATGTTTTCCGAACTGACGAACTGAAACGCAAAAACAAATTCATACACGCCCCACTCCGCATCCCAATCGGCGCGCAGATTTGAAAACGTGATCTCCAGGCCGTCTCCGTCCGCCGCTTCGGCCGCCGGCAGAACGGCCTGCGACAGCCCCATGAGCATGACGATGGCCAAAGCCAGGCTCATTATTTTTTTCGTCACCGTTTATCAACCCCTTCATTCTCGGTTCATCCGGCCTTTGGCAAAAATGCTGCCTTCACTACTATACCAGAATTAACCGCGGCTGTTAAGGCTGAAATGCCCTCTGCGGTGTCTGCCTTGAGGACCGCGCGGCGCGGGGCGCAGCGGTCACGGCCCGGAGGTGATGGCCTTTTTCATCGCGCTTACACAGGCCGAAACAGCGGGCTCGGCCTCCCTCCCGTATTGCCCGATGAGGTCGACAATGGCCGAGCCGACGATCACGCCGTCGGCCTCCCTGGCCATTTCAGCCGCCTGCTCCGGCGTGGAGATGCCGAATCCGACCGCCGCGGGGAGGTCGGTGGCCGCGCGGACCCGCCCGACCATGGCGCCGATCTCCGACGTGATGCTGTCCCTCATGCCCGTGACGCCGAGCGAAGAGACGCAGTAGACAAAGCCCTCGGCCTCCTTTGCAATCATCGGGACGCGCCCCTTTGAGGTGGGCGCGACCAGCGGGACAAAGTCCAGCCCGTACGCTCTGCAGGCGGGGGCAAACTCCCCCTTCTCCTCAAAGGGCACGTCGGGAAGGATCAGCCCATCCATGCCGACCTCGGCCGCGGTTCGGATAAAGCGCTCGGTCCCATAGGAAAACACCACGTTGGCGTAGGTCATGAACACCAGCGGCACCGCGACGGTTTGTCTCACCCGGCGCACCATGTCGAATACGGCATCGGTCGTCGTGCCTCCCGACAGCGCCCGCAGGTTGGCCGCCTGGATCACCGGGCCTTCGGCCGTCGGGTCGGAAAACGGGATGCCCAGCTCGATGAGGTCCGCGCCCGCGGCGGCCATCGCCGCGATCAGCCGCTCGGTGGTCTCCAGATCGGGGTCCCCGCAGGTCAGGAAGGCGATCAGGGCCTTCCCACGGTCAAAGGCTTTTTGGATGTTGCTCATTCGGACAGCTCCTCCCCTCTGTAGCGCGCAATCGCGGCGCAGTCCTTGTCGCCGCGCCCCGAAAGGTTGACGACGATCAGCTTGTCCTTCCCCATCCCGGGCGCCAGCTTCATGGCGTGGGCCACGGCGTGGGCGCTCTCAATGGCGGGGATGATGCCCTCGGTGCGGGACAGGTACTCAAAGGCGTCGACGGCCTCGTCGTCGGTGACCGCCACATACTGCACCCGGCCGATGTCGTGCAGGTGGGCGTGCTCCGGCCCGACGCCGGGGTAGTCGAGCCCGGCGGAAATGGAGTAGACCGGCGCGATCTGCCCGAATTCGTCCTGGCAGAAGTAGGACTTCATGCCGTGGAAGATCCCCAGGCGACCGGTGGTGACGGTCGCCGCCGTTTCGAAGGTGTCGACGCCGCGGCCGGCCGCCTCGCAGCCGATGAGCCCCACCGATTCGTCGCCCAGAAAGTGGTAGAACGCGCCGATCGCGTTGGACCCGCCCCCCACGCAGGCCAGCACCGCGTCGGGAAGGCGGCCCTCCCTCTCCAGGATCTGCGCCCTGATCTCCTTGGAGATGACCGCCTGAAAGTCCCGGACGATGGTCGGAAACGGGTGGGGCCCCATCACCGAGCCGAGCACATAGTGGGTGTCTTCAATGCGCCTCGTCCACTCCCGCATGGTTTCGGAGACCGCGTCCTTGAGGGTCGCCGTGCCCGACGTGACCGGGTGCACCGCGGCCCCCAGCAGCCGCATCTTATAGACGTTGAGCGCCTGCCGCCGCATGTCCTCCTCGCCCATGAAGATTTCGCAGTCCAGGCCCATCAGCGCCGCCGCGGTGGCGGTGGCCACGCCGTGCTGGCCGGCGCCGGTTTCGGCAATCACACGGGTCTTGCCCATCTTTTTGGCCAGCAGCGTCTGACCCAGCACGTTGTTGATCTTGTGCGCGCCGGTGTGGTTGAGGTCCTCGCGCTTGAGGTAGACCTTCGCGCCGCCGAGGTCGTCTGTCATCTTGCGCGCAAAGTAGAGCAGCGACGGCCTTCCGGCATAGTTTTTGAACAGCTCGGCCAGTTCCGCGCAAAACTGCGGGTCGTTTTTATACCGGTCGTAGGCCTCCTCCAGTTCGATGACGGCGTTCATCAGCAGCTCCGGGATGTACTGACCGCCATGGGTTCCAAATCTGCCTTTAGACATTGTTTCCTCCTTAACCTGATCCGGCTTTCAAGCCTGTTTTCTCGCCTCGCCCTCAGGGCCTGCCCCTGCTTCGGCCGCTCGTCCCCATTTCCCCCTCAGGGCCCCCTTGCCGCGGCGACTGCGGACAACATTTTCCCCGGGTCCTTTACGCCGCCGGATTCCACGCCCGAGCTGATATCCACAACATCGGGGTGGAGGCGGGCAATCGCCTCGGGTATGGTCTCGGGGGTCAGTCCGCCGGCCAGGACAAACGGGCGGGCAAAGCCCTCGATCAGCGACCAGTCAAAACGCCGGCCGCTGCCGCTGCCGCTGTCGAGCAGCACCCGGTCGGCCGTGCTCTGCTCGGCGGCCCGCCTGTCCGCGGCCGAGCGGATTTTGTACGCCTGCCAGATCTCCACGCCGCAAAGGGCCTCCCGCAGCCGCGCGATGTCGCCGTCGCCCTCGCCGCCGTGCAGCTGGACCACGCCGATGACCTGCGCGCGGTACAGGGCGGCGATCCGCTCCTGCGGCGCGTCTACAAACACGCCCACGGTGACAATGCCCGGGCAGATCGCCTCCCGCAGCCTGTGCGCCTGCTGCGGTGCCACGTACCTGCGGCTCCTGTCATCAAACACAAAGCCCGCGTAGTCGGGCATGGCATCGTTGACCGACTGGGCGTCACAGGGCCGAAACAGCCCGCAGATCTTGATCTTTGCACCGCTCATTGCGCCGCCCTCCTGAAGTCCGCCAGCAGGGCCCTCTTGTCGGCCGCCCGCATCAACGCCTCGCCGATCAGGACCGCGTCGGCGCCGATCGCCCTGAGCGCGGCGATGTCGGAGGGCGCGTGTACGCCCGACTCGGCAACGAACAGGGCCGGCTTCGGCACGTTGTCCCGCAGCCTTGCGGCGGTGGACAAATCCACCGTGAAGTCCTTCAGGTTGCGGTTGTTGACGCCGATCAGACGGGCGCCGGCCGACACCGCCGATGCGATTTCGGCCTCGTCGTGGGCCTCCACAAGCGCCGACATCCCCAGGTCGTCACAGATGGCCAGGTGCCGCGCCACCGTCCGGGCATCCAGCAGCGCGCAGATCAGCAGCACCGCATCGGCGCCCATGCATTTTGCCTCGTGGAGCTGGTACTCGTCCACCGTAAAGTCCTTGCGCAGCATGGGCAGCGCGATGTCTTGGCGTACCTCGCAAAAAATTTGATCCGAGCCCAAAAACCAGCGCGGTTCGGTGAGGCAGGAGATGCAGTCGGCACCCGCCGCCTCGTACGCCCTTGCGATCTCGCGGTGGGCAAAGGACTCCGAGAGGATCCCCCTGGAGGGGGAGGCCCGCTTGATTT
This sequence comes from Clostridiales bacterium, assembly GCA_012719075.1. Classification (GTDB taxonomy): domain Bacteria; phylum Bacillota; class Clostridia; order Oscillospirales; family Feifaniaceae; genus JAAYBB01. The sequence continues at coordinate 9,662 of JAAYBB010000026.1, forward strand.
CGCAGATGAAGGACAGCCCGGCGCCCTGCAGTGCGCGCTCAAAGCGAAAGTCGCCTTTGGGGAGCGCCTTTGCCGCCGCGCGCATCGCCTCCGGGCAGACTTTTTGCTTGGCCAGGCGTACCCGTTTGGCGGCCTCAGCCGCAAGTGCCTGTAGGATCATGCCCCCACCCCCCTACCGGTTTGACTCCCGGATGAATTCGGCCAGCTTTGCGCTTGCCGCGCCGCTGTCGATCAGCTCTGCGGCCAGCCGCACGCCGTCCGGGAGCGAGGCCGCTTTGCCGGCGACATAGAGCCCCGCGCCGGCATTGAGCAGCACCGCATCCCGCCTTGGCCCTTTGACGCCGTTTACAATGTCCAGCGTGATGCCTGCGTTCTCCAGCGGCGTTCCCCCCGTCAGCTCCTCCTTGCGGCAGCGCGTAAAGCCGAGCTGCTCCGGGCGGATGACGTAGCTGTCAAACCGGTCCCCGTCAAATTCGCAGACGGCGGTCGGGGCGGACAGGGAGATTTCGTCGAGCCGATCCTGCCCGTAGACCACCATGCCGCGCCCCACGCCAAGCCTTGAAAGCACCCGGGCCAGCGGCTCGACCAGCGCCTCGGAATAGACGCCCAGCACCTGCCTGTTGGCCGAGGCCGGATTGGTCAGCGGGCCGAGGATGTTGAACACGGTGCGCACGCCCAGCGCCTTGCGCACCGGGCCGACATGCCGCATGGAGGTGTGGTAGCGCTGTGCGAAGAAGAAGCAGATGCCGATGGTCTGGAGCAGCTCCACGCACTTTTCCGGCGAGAGGCTGATGTTCACGCCCAGCGCCTCGAGGCAGTCGGCCGCGCCGCTCTTTGAGGAGGCCGCGCGGTTGCCGTGCTTGGCCACCTTGACGCCCCCCGCCCCGACGACAATGGCCGCCGTGGTGGAGATGTTGAAGGAGTTTGCGCCGTCTCCCCCGGTCCCGACGATCTCGAGCAGGTCGAAGTCGCACCTGACCGGCGTGGCGTGTGCGCGCATCCCAGCGGCACAGGCGGTGATCTCTTCGATGGTTTCCCCCTTGGTGGAGAGCGCCGCAAGGAATGCCGCGGTCTGCACCTCGGTGGTCTCGCCGCTCATGATTTCGTCCATGACGGCTGCGGCTTCGCCGTAGGTCAGGTCTTCGCTGTCGATCAGCTTGGCGGTGGCTTCCCTAATCATGCTCTGGCTCCTTTTACCGTGAGCGGAGAGGTTGGGAGAATGACCTCCCGTCCGCATCAAAGTGGATTTGGGGGAAATGACAGAACGCGATGGCGCGGCGCATTGGGGTCACACCGCCGCGCCATCGGCCGTTTCGGCGGTTGGTTTGGGCTTTGAGGAACGCCAGTCTCCACATGCTTCGATCACGCCCTTCTGTGGGGGGAGTGCGGTCTGCCGCCCGGGGGAAAACAAAAAAGCCCGCCCCTGACGATTCACGTCAAGGGCGAGCTCAACACTCGCGGTGCCACCCTGATTCACGGTCTATCGCAACCGTGCACTTAGCGGGATACCAGCATATCCCCGGCAACTGACGTATGCCAACACGTCGCAGAATACTCGGCTTTCGCCTTTGACTGCGCCCTCAGCGGTCCATTTGATGACCTGTTTTCTGCCCGACTCTCAGCACCGCGGGCTCTCTGTAAGAGCATGATCACCGTTATCTCCGCATCAACGGTTTCCCTATGAACTTTGTCATATATGTTACCACAGGGACGGGGTGTCTGTCAATCCTTTTTTCTTCGAAGCGGCTTGCCGGATCACCGGCGCCGGCCTTGGGCGCCGGCATGGGCCAAGGCCGGATCACTGCGAAATGCCCCGGGGGATTGTTTGACTTCCTGTGGGGGTGGACTGTACAATGATTGATGGGCGCCCTGTCGGTGTACACTGTGAAAAACGGGCCTGTGCGCACTCCCCCTAAAGCATCCACTTTGCGGGATGCTGAGCGCACCGGGACCCCGCCGCACAGGACAATTCCCCTGCCGGCAAAGGCAGGCCCCACGGCCGGCATGCGCACTCCATCGGAGCAAGCCCGCCCCCCTGGAAAGGTGCCCCGCGGCGGGCGGCGGATCGACTCTGTCAACAGCAATCAACGCCGGACGATGCCCGCGGGCGCGGCCCATGGCGACACCGGAACGGGAGGCTTCAACCAGCCATATGAACATTCTCATCGCCGACGACGAGCGCGACATTCGAAACCTGATTAAAATCAGCCTCGAGGAAAACGGGTATACCGCCTTGACGGCGCAGGACGGCCGGGAGGCCTGGGACATCCTGACCACCCGCGAGGTCCATCTGGCCATTCTCGACGTGATGATGCCGGTGATGGACGGCTTCAATCTGCTGCGCAAAATACGCGAGCACAGCACCATTCCGGTCATCGTGCTGACTGCCAGGACCGACGACATGGACAAGGTGCTGGGGCTGGGGCTGGGGGCGGACGACTACCTCGGAAAGCCCTTTTCGATCGCCGAACTGATGGCCCGCGTGGGTGCGCAGCTGCGCCGGAGCAACGAGTACCTGTCGCCAAAGGAAAAAGAATCCGCCGTCATTGCGTACGGGGACCTGTCCATAGACAAGGCGGCCTGCTGCGCCTTTAAAAATGGCGCGCCCATCGAGCTGGGCGCCAAGGAGTACAGGCTGCTGCTGCACTTTATGGAGCACCCCGGCCGGGTCTTTACAAAACGGCAGCTCTATGAGGCGGTGTGGGGCGGGGCGTTTTATGTGGACGACAACACCGTGATGGTGCACATCAGCCGGATCCGGAGCCGCATTGAGGAGGACCCGCAAAACCCGCGCTATCTCAAAACCATCCGCGGAATCGGGTACAAGCTCCACGACACCGGTGAAAAATCATGAGGAGAAAGCTGTCCAATCAATTTCTGCTGCACTTTCTGGTCGTCTTCCTGCTGACCATCCTCGCGACGGTGCTGGCCCTTGTGCTGCTGTCCTTTGCCAGCGGGCTGATTTCGGGTGCGCTGGCCAAGAACCAATACCCCGCAAGCGCGATCATCAAGGCCGACTATACCCGGATCGACGCCTCTCCGGTCGTGCAAAACGGCGGCGGCGTGCAGGTTGTGGACCGGGAATACCGCGTGGTCGCTTCCAGCGGGCTGGACACCCTCGGCAAAAGCCAGCTCAGCGCCGGGGAGCTCACCGCGTTTTTGATCGAGAGCAGGGAAAAGCCCTACCACTACGACATCCTCTACCAGCCGCAGGGCGAATTCTGGCTGATCGTCACCTTCCCCACCTCCATCCGGCTGAACTTCTCGCTGGCCTACAACGAGGAGGCCTCAGCCGGCGATTTCGCGCGGGCGGGCGGGGCCATTGCCGCGGTGGCGCTGCTGTATCTGCTGATGCTCGCGCTGTTCACCTTTCTCTACTCGAGGATCACGGCCGCCGGCATCACCGTGCCCCTGCGAAAGCTCTGCGACGGCACCAGGCTTTTGCGGGAGGGGGACTATTCGGCGCGGGTGGACCTGCGCCTCAAAAACGAGTTTGCCGAGCTGCAGAACACCTTCAACGACATGGCCGCCAGGATCGAGCGCGAGACCGCCCTGCGCAAAAAGTCGGAGGATGACCGGCGGCGGCTGATACTCGACCTCTCGCACGACCTGAAAAACCCCATGTCCAGCATCCAGGGCTACGCCGAGCTGCTGATGGAAAAGCCGGAGCTGCCCCAGCCGGAGCGCAGCGCGCACCTGCAAACCATCCGCCGAAACAGCGAGCGGTCCAACCGGCTGCTGACCGAGCTGTTTGAGCTCTCCCAGATGGACAGCCCCGACTTTGTCATCCGGCCCACCCGGACAGACCTCTGCGAATACCTCCGGCAGCTGTGCGGCGGGCTTGTGCCGCAGCTCGAACAGGCGGGCTTCCACTATGCGTTCGACCTGCCCGAACAAAGCCTCTTTGCCCTGCTGGACGCCGACCGCTTCGGCCGGATCCTGCACAACCTCTCGGACAATGCGCTGCGCTACAATCCGCCCGGCACCACCCTCACGCTGAGCCTGAGGGCCGAGCCCCACTGGGCGGTGATTGACTTTGGCGACGACGGGATCGGGATCCCCGCCCAGCTGGCCGACGACATCTTCAAGCCCTTTGTCCGGGCGGATGCCGCGCGCAGCGCCCAGGGCGGCGGCAGCGGGCTGGGGCTTTCCATTGCCAAAAAAATCGCCCAGGCCCACGGCGGAGACCTGAGACTGCACCCCGGTCAAGGCGTGGGCAGCACCTTCCGGATCACGGTCCCGACGGTGGAAGGCCCGGGCGACGAAGCGGATCATTTAAGGTAGATTTAAGGATCCCGTCAGCTGTGTGACAGGTTTGCCTGCTATGATGGCAGTGGACTTGACACACAGCTGATTTTTGATGGTGAGGGGATGAACTCATGCAACATGAACCGCCCCGCTTGGCGCTGCTGTTGACCAGGCTGGCCTTTATCTTTTGCGGCGGCTCGGTCTATCGGGCGTTTGCAGACCGCCTGCCCCTCGGTGGCGGGGAGCAGGTGCTCGACTTTGGCTGCGGGATGGGGACGGTGGCCTATTACGCCGCAAAAAAGCTGCCGCAGGGACATTTGAGCTGTCTGGACATCTCGGAACGCTGGCTCTGTGCCTGCCGCAAAACCCTGCGCAACGACAAAAACATCACGTTTTTGCACGCGGAGGCCCCGGCCCTGCCCCAGGCGCACTTTGATGTGATCTACTGCCACTTTGTTTTACACGACATCCCGGACCGGGAGCTGGAGCGGGTCATGCCCGCGCTGGTGAGCGCCCTCAGGTCGGGCGGCCGGCTGATCTTCCGCGAACCGCTGGATGAGGCGGAAAAGCTGGGCCTGATCAAAGGGCTGGCGGCACAGGGTGGCCTGTCGCTGCAGGACAGCCGCGTCACCGACGTCCCGCTGATGGGCAACGCCCTTGAAAGCATCTATTTTAAACCGTAACGGAGGACTTTCCATGGTTCAGATCGTCGCCTTCTTCCTGTTGACTGCCCTGGGCATCGCCGCGCTGGCCGCGGTTTGTCTGCTGGCCCTCGCCCGCATTTGCGCACAAATCGGCAGAAGGACCCATCAAGGCCAACTCGCCCGCCTCAAAAGGGCGGCGGGCCTCCTTGCCGCAGCCGTGATCTGCAACGCGGCGCTGATTGCCCTCACACAGCTCACCGCCTCCACCCCTCCCATTGTGGACGAAGGCGGGAACACCCCTGAGAACAGCATTGCCGAGCTCACGGCACTGACGCTGGGCGGCAGAAAGCAGTGGATCAGCCTGAGGGGCTGGGACCGGCGCAAGCCCGTGCTGCTCTTTCTGGCGGGCGGCCCCGGCGGCACACAGATGGCGGCCGTACGGCATGAGCTGGCGGAACTGGAGCGGCATTTTGTCGTCGTAAACTGGGACCAGCCCGGCTCCGGAAAGTCCTATGCTGCCGCAAAAACAGCGGAGCTCACCGTCGACACCTACATTCAGGATGGCCACGCCCTCACGGAATACCTGCGGGCGCGCTTTGGGCAGGAAAAGATTTATCTGGTGGGCGAGTCCTGGGGTAGCGCCCTGGGCATTTTTCTGGTCGACCGGTACCCCGAGTCCTATCACGCACTGATTGGCACGGCGCAAATGGTGGCCTTTGTCGAGACCGAGCAGATGGACTATGCAAAGGCGATGGAGATTGCCGCCGCCAAAGGCGACGCCGCACGGGTAAAGCGGCTTGCGGCAAACGGCATGCCTCCCTATTATGGCCGGGGCCTGACGCGGAAAAGCGCCGTGTACCTCAATTACCTCAGCGCCCATATGGCGGGCAACCCCGACATCCACAACCCCGGCTACAACACCCTTCGGGACATCGGCTCGGCCGAATATGGGCTGCTCGATAAAATCAACTATGTCCGGGGCGTGCTCCGCACCTATGAACGGGTGTATCCGCAGCTCTACCCGATCGACCTGCGGAGAGACTGTGCGAAGCTCGATGTCCCGGTCTACTTCTTTGTGGGGCGGCACGACGTCAACGCACCCACGGCGCTGGTGGAGGACTATGCACAGGTACTGGATGCGCCCGGCAAGGGAATTGTGTGGTTTGAGCACTCCGGCCACAGCCCCTGGATCAACGAGCGGGAAAAATTTGTGCAGGAGGTGTTGGCATGCTTTTCCGAAGACCCAGCGCAGCCGTGAGCGGAAGTCAAAACAGGCGGCGCCCGGCGAGGTTGCTGCCGCTGCTGGCGGCTGCGATCCTGTGCTCGTCCTGCACAAAGACAGCGGACGGCACGGTGCGTCTCGAACAGCCGGACGAGACGGCATTCACGGTGGAATTCGAGGCGTGGAGCGCAGAGAATGCCTGCGAACTGTCCCTGATGCAGCAGGACACGCTGCAGATCGAGGTTTCGCGCGACGACGGAAAAATCGGCCTGACCATCCGCGGGAAAAACGGTAGCGAACCCTATACGGGCAACGATTTGTGCCCGGGCCTGTTCACGGTGACCGTGTCTGAGACCGACGACTATGTGTTCACCCTCACCGGCGACCGTGCGACCGGGCGTGTTGCGGTCAGAAATTTGGGCATAACACCATCCTGAGCGAAAGGGACGCGCCGGATTTTTCCAGCCAATGTCCCGCCACAAATCCGGCCAATGCTCCCTCTTGGTTGCCGCCAAACTCGTTGTTTTGCGGCCGGGCAGCCGGGGACAGGGACGCCGATGGCGGTGTGCGATCTAGCGCTGCGGGCAGGGAAAAATCCATCATTTTGGCCAGCAGAAAGGCAGCGGTTTATGGGGATTGGGCCATGGGTGCTGATGCTGCTGTTGGAGCTGGCGCTGACCGTCTATCGCATGAGGACAAACGCCGTGCAGCGCAGGGCAACTGCGATCTTGCGGGAACTCTCGGTGCTGCTGCCGGCCGCGCTCTTGGCCCTGTCGACCCTCCGGTGGGGGTTTCGGTACTACGCGCTGGCCGCCCTGCTCTTGACCTCGGCGGCGGTCGGCCTGCTGCAGTGGCTGCGAAAAACGGACGCCAAAAAAGAGGGCGGGCGGGCCCGCCCTCTTTGGCGCGGGGGCGCAATGATGGCGCTGCTGTCGCTCGCATCGCTGCCGGCGATCCTCTTTCCCGAATATGCGCCGCTGCCGGCGACCGGCGAATACCCGGTCAAAACGGCCGTCCAGTACCTGGCCGACCCCGACAGAACCGAGCCCTTTGGCCGACAGGGCGAAGCCAGGGCGCTGGCCGTGGAATTCTGGTATCCCGCACATGCGGCGGGGCACTTTCCGCTGATTGTGTTTTCACACGGCGCGTTTGGCCTGCGCACGAGCAACGAGACGCTCTTTCGGGCGCTGGCCAGCCACGGCTACGTGGTCTGCTCCATCGACCACAGCGGCCACTGCCTGTATACCACGCGCGAAAACGGAAGCCCGATGCCGATTGACCGCGGGTATCTCGGCGAGCTGCGCCGCGAAGACGCACGGGCGGACAGGCGGGCCAGCCTTGCACTCTACCAAAAGTGGATGGGCGTCCGCGTTGCGGACATCCATTTTGTGATCGACAGCATCGCCGCACGGGCAGCCGCCGCTCCGCAGGACGAGGTGTACGGCCTGGTCGACGCCCAAAAAATCGGCGTGATCGGGCATTCGCTGGGCGGTTCCGCCGCACTGGGCATCGGCCGGGCGCGGGGCGATGTCGGCGCGGTCATTGCGCTCGAATCCCCCTTCCTCTGCGACATCCTGGCCGTAGAGGACGGGGCGTTTGTCTTTGAAGAAGCGCCGTATCCCGTGCCGGTCTTGGCCATCTATTCGGACAGCGCCTGGACGCAGCTGGCCGACTGGCCGCAATATGCCCAAAATGCCCGCTTGCGGGCAGGGCGGGACAAGGACGCCTACAACCTGCACCTGGCGGGAACCGGCCATCTGTCGCTGACCGATTTGTCGCTTGCCTCCCCGCTGCTCACGCGCCTGTTGAACGGGCACCGCTGTACCGTCAGCGCAGAGGATGGCCTGACCCGGCTCAATGAGGCCTGCCTGTCCTTTTTCAACGGCTTTTTGAAGGACGCCGACACCGTTTACGGCTCCTCTGCGGGTGCCGGGCGCCCTTTGCACGCCCCCTCCGAAGGGGACGTCCTGACCTGGAGGGGCGGCTTTCCACCTTGCGTGGGGACCCGTTTTTGACAAGCGAAAAAAGAGGGCGGAGGCCTTGAGCCTCC
>JAAYBB010000027.1 GCA_012719075.1 Clostridiales bacterium
ATCAAGGCGGTTGAAAAGTTCGACAGCACCAAGGGCTTCAAGTTCTCCACCTATGCCACCTGGTGGATCCGGCAGGCCATCACCAGGGCCATCGCCGACCAGGCCAGGACCATCCGCATCCCGGTGCACATGGTGGAGACCATCAACAAGGTCATGCGGGTGTCCCGCCAGCTGCTGCAGGAGCTCGGGCACGACCCCACCAATGAGGAAATCGCCCGCGAGATGTGCATGTCGGTCGACAAGGTGCGCGAGATCCTCAAGATCGCGCAGGAGCCGGTCTCGCTCGAGACCCCGATCGGCGAGGAGGAGGACAGCCACCTGGGCGACTTCATCCCCGACGACGACGCCCCCGCCCCCTCGGAGGTGGCCTCCTATACGCTGCTCAAGGAGCAGCTCATCTCGGTGCTGGGCACGCTGACCCCGCGGGAGGAGCGCGTGCTCAAGCTGCGCTTCGGCCTTGAGGATGGCCGCGCCCGCACACTGGAGGAGGTCGGCAAGGAGTTCAACGTCACGCGGGAGCGCATCCGCCAGATCGAGGCCAAGGCGTTGCGCAAGCTTCGCCACCCCAGCCGCAGCAAGCGCCTGAAGGACTTTATGGAATAGAGCCGCGGAGGGCCCTACATAGGGACATATTGCATCGGACAGATCGCATAGGACATACTGGAGGAGCAAGCACATGGAGCTGCTGAAACAGCGCATTTTAGAAGAGGCCACCACGCTGCCGGGCGACGTGCTCAACACCGACAGCTTTATGAGCCACCAGGTGGACGTGGCCCTGATGGACGCCATCGGCGAGGAGTTCTTCAGGCTGTTTTGCGGCGTGCGGCCGGACAAGATCCTTACGGTGGAGTCCTTCGGCATCCCGGCCGCGATGGCCACGGCGCGCTGCTTTGGCGTGCCCTGCATCGTCGCGCGCAAGCAGCAGACCGGCCGGGTGCTCGAGGACGTCTATGCGGCCCATGTGTTCTCCTACGTCCACAAGCAGGACTACCAGGTCCTGGTCTCGCGGCTCTATCTCGAGCGGGGCAGCCGCATTTTGGTGGTGGACGACTTCCTCTCCTCCGGCAACGCGCTGGGCGGCCTGCTCGAGATCGTGGCCAAGGCCGGCGCCCAGCTCTGCGGCGTGGGCATTGTGATTGAAAAGGCCTTTCAGCACGGCGGAGACGAGCTGCGCAGCAGGGGCGTCAACCTCAAGTCGCTCTGCATCATCGAGGGTATCGAAGGGGGCCTCACCTTCCGCGAGCAGCCGCACTAGGGGAGCCGGGCATTTCACGGCGGCCGGAGGCTTCGTCTGCGATTGTCGCCGTGCTCTGTGACCGGGGGAGATTCTGGAAGTCTGGCCGAGAGACCGGCTTCCTCGCAGCCCTTTGGCAGGTGGTTTTGCAGGCGGGCAAGCCGCCGCCGCACCCCTGTATTTTACGGCAGCCGGCGCCGGAGCAGCCATGGCGGGCAGGCCCGAAAACCCGGCTTTTGCAGCCCCGTGACGGGCGGCTTTGCAGGCGGCAAGCTGCCGCTGCACCCCTGTATTTTGCGGCAGCTGAGGGCTGTCTTCGCGGCCGGTCCGGCCCCCTGCGGCCGGCGGCCTTTCTTGACTTTTGGGTGCGGCTATGCTACAGTAATACCGTTATGCCGCCATGTGCAGGTGTAGTTCAGTGGTAGAACACCAGCCTTCCAAGCTGGCCATGTGGGTTCGATTCCCATCACCTGCTCCACCCCCATGGGATGCAAAGGATCCCATGGGGCCCCTTTTGAGTGGATTCCCCAGGCGGAACACATCTGCCCTACGGGAACTTGCCGCGCTTGCGGCGTCCCGCCTTGGGCGGGCCCTGTTCTGGATCCTGCAAGTTTATGTCCGGCGACGGAATGTGTACAAAACAACCGGGCCGGGCACCAAAGCCTGCCGTGCTGCGCACGGCAGGGGTCCCTTTTGGGGCCGGCATTCCCAAAAAGGTGGCTGCCCCGCCGCATCCACGTCAACCTGCGTGCGCCTGTAGCTCAGTCGGATAGAGCATGTGCCTTCTAAGCACAGGGCCCGGGGTTCGAATCCCTGCAGGCGCGCCAAAAAGACATACCTTCCGCCAAGGGGAGCGTATGTCTTTCTTTGTGTAGGAACGTAGATTTGGAACTACTTCTTATTCACGCCCTTTTTATTTTCTGTTGGCAATGAAACCACTTCCAATTCAGGCTGCGGTGAGGGAATATAAAGCTCCTCACAAGCCCGTTGTGCCTCAATCAATATCGTGATTGCCTGCTCCGATGCGCTAAACATCTTCAGGTACATTTCTTTAAAGTCTGGCATAAGCACTCCTTCTTGCACTGATATAGTGCAAGAATAGCATAATTAACAAGTAAAATCAATACAGAATTGCACCTAATTAAGTGCAGTGAGGTATTGGTTATGAATTACGAGTACAGCAAGGCAATCGGCAGGAATATTAATGTTATCAGGCGGTCAAAAGGCTTAACGCAGGAGCAATTATCCGCTAAATTGCAAGTCGTTGGATGCGATATTACCAGAAGTGCACTGGCAAAAATAGAGGTGGGACAGCGGCACTTATATCCCGATGAGCTAAAGGCCTTGAAAATCGTATTTGGGATTCCTTATGACGATTTATTTGTTTAATGTCTAAAAAGTCTTTTTCCATGATTACTTCAACGCAATAAGACTAAAACAGATGCAACATCCGAGCTGTTTTGGCCTTATGATTTATAGTACGGGGAAATATGCCCGCAACATCGTACAGTCTTGCATGAAACCACATTTTTCGACAGTCTGAACAGGCGGGGCACCGTGGTGCCCCGCCTGTTGTCCGTCCTGTACATAAGGAGTGCCCAAAACGCCGCGCCATCGCGGGTCGGCGCCGGAAGCCCCTGCACATTTGCAGGCTTTTCTCTATCGGCTGCCCGGGCGGCCGCAATCAACCGGCAGGGCCGCCACTTTTTCAACTCGGCGCCCGCTGTGTTTGCCTGGCTCGGACATATTCGATCGCCTCTTTGCCGGTGATGTGCTCGACATCGATGACCATCACGTGTGCCTGCGTGCCGCCGGAGATCTCCTTGGCCTTGAGGGCCTCCGGCGCAGCCGCCGAATACTTTTCGACCAGGGCCCTCATCGCCTCGAGCCACTCCTCCCGCTCGGCAACCCTGGCCTTGCCAAAGGCAATCACGCTGCGGAAGTAAGAGGTGAATTTTTCACCCACAATGGTGTCCTCATCGATCACGGCAAAGGACACCTTGGGGTGCTTGGTGATCGCATCGATCTTGTGTCCCGATTTTGCCGAGTGAAAATAGATTTTCCCCTTGTGATAAACATAGCTCAGCGGAACGGCGTAGGGGTACTCCTCGTCGCCCAGGCAGGCCAAAACCCCGTTTGTGCACCGCTCCATGACGGCCTTGGTGTCCTCCGCGGACAACTGTTGCTGGCTCCTTCGCATCTCTCTGAACATGCTGGCGTTCCTCCTCGATTTTTACGTATGAACGGCCATCCGCCGCACGCCACCCGGGCGTCTCCTATTCGAAATCCAACAGCGTGTAGTCGGCCCCGTACATGACGCCCTCCTCAACAGCGCGGTCATCCCGCAGAACAAAGTAGGCGTTTCGCTGCTGTCCCTCGCTGAGCGCATAGGCAATGTATCGATCGCCGCCGCCCATCTCTTTAATTGTGGAGGGCGGGCCGAAGATCGCCGTAATCTCTTCGTAGGTCTTGCCATCGTGATCGCCGTGGACAAACCGGGTGGCATACAGCCCGACGAGCTGGTCGTCTTGCTCGGCCGCCGCACTGTCGAAATAATACAGGGCCGTGCTCTCGGGGGCCTCTGCGTTGGGGCCCTCGGGCGACAGGTTGTAAATGTCGCCAAAGCTCCGGTAAATCCACACCGTGGAGCCGTCGGGCTGCGGCCTGACCTCATGGGGCTCGCCGTTTCGGTAGGGCACGCGCTCGGGTTCAATGCCCAGGTAAATCCTCGCGTAATGCCCAAAGTAAAACTCTGTGGGGTGAATGTTCGACCCCAGCGCGCCGTACAGGGCCGCAAGGTCCATCTCCAGCGGCTTGACCTCCCCAAACCGCGCCGTCAGGGCGTCAAGCGTATAGACATTGTCCCACTCCGGCATCTGCTGGTCGTAGTGCAAAAAGCGGATCTGCTCAAGGCCCTCGATGGCGGCGAACAGCAGCAGGGCGTTGTTTTCCTCAATCATGCCCGGGAAGGGGTCCAGGCCGTTTCCGACCGGGTAGACGCGGTCGGCAGCCTGGTACACCAACTGGAGCTCGTTTGACGGCGCAGTCTGCAGCGAAAAGGCGCTGTAGCTTCGGAAGGAGGGCAGCGGCAGTGACTGTACAAGGTGGTCGATCTGCCCATTGTCCCCGTCAAAGGTGGTTCGGTTGTCCAGGAGGTCGGTGAGCAGCGCCTTTGTGTATCCCAGCCGGGTCAACAACGTGTTTTCGGCCTCCTCCTCCACGTTGCAGGCGATGAGACCGCCCAGCAGGCCAAGGGTCAGCAGCACGGCCAGCAGGACCGGCGCGCCGCGTTGCTTTTTCTGTGGGTGAAAAATATTTTCAAACCGCCTCTGCATGGTGTATTGCCCCCCGTAAAAGTAGGTTGACAGCGCCGTCTTGGGTGAGGTCTGCGCGCTGATCGAGGCCAGGATGGTTTCGCTATACCGCCTGCGGTCCTCGCCGGACAGGCCGCGGAGGACCTGGTCGTCGCAGGACAGCTCCAGATCGGCGCTGGCTTCGCGAAACAGCAGATAGGCGGCCGGATTGAACCAGTGCACCGCGTTGACCAGCATCAGCAGCAGCTTATACCAGAGGTCGCGCCGCCGGTAGTGGGTCAGCTCGTGGCGCAAAATGAAGGCCAGGTCGGTGTCGGAATACGGCTCGGTCGGCAAAAACAGCAGCGGTTTTGCAAAGCCGATCATCAAGGGGCTCGAAACCTCCGGGCTGATCCGCACGGGAATCGCCGTTTTGAGGCCCATGGCGGCCGCGGTGTCCCGCAGGGCCGCTGCAATTCTCGCATCCGTGGGCGCCCGGCTCCAGCGCAGGGCCCTTTTTCTGAACAGTCCATAGCCGATCGCCTGATGGGCCAGGAAAAGCACGGCGCCGATGGCCCAGGTGAGCATCATCACCCGGATCGGCGTCAGCGGCGTTGGTCGCGCCGCCGACACAGGGCGGTCTGCCGGGCCCGGCACCGGTTGGGCGGGGGGCGCCGGGGGTGCTTGGCTGCGCGGGCGCGGCATGGACCGGCGTGGGCAGCGGCGCATTCGGAATGGTCACCCTGAGCGGCGGGTCCCCGAACGAAACCGTAAACGGGAGCATCAGCCGCGCCGCCAGCACGAGCCAGATCCAATAGGTCCACCTGGCGGCGCAGGGCCGCTTGAACAGCCTCGATGCGCCTGTGAGCAGCAGGATGACCGCGCCGGTGGTCGCGGAGACGGCAAGCAGGGTCAAAAATCGATGTTCAAGCATGGTCCTTGCCTCCGCTCAGCCGGTCAATCATCCTGCGCAGTTCGGACAAGTCCACATCGTCGATCGCCTTGCCGTCATACAGGCTGGTGACCAGGTTTTGCAGGGAGTTCCCATACAGCTTTTCCAGGAACGAGCTGCCCTCCTTGGCCTTGTATGCCTGTTCTTCGATCAGCGCGGAGTAGTAGTTGGTCCGCGTGCTTCGGTCGCAGCAGACAAAGCCCTTGTCGACCAGCCTGGCCAGGACCGTCATGAGCGTGGACAGCTTCCAGTGGCGGTTGTGCAGGCGTTCCAGCACATAGCCTGAGGTGACGGGCGCTTTGGCGTCCCAGATCACCAGCATGATTTCGAGCTCGGCGTCGCCCAGGCGCCGTATTTTCTTGTCCACCGTCAGAACCTCCCAAATGGGGTATTCGTGGTGCATTTATTATACAATTGAATAATGATATTGTAAAGAATAATATTACAGAATTGTAAAATGTTTTTTGTCCTTGTGGCAAGGCCATCCGGGGAGCCTGCGGTCTGCCGTAAGCCCCGGTACGCGAGGGGGGCAAATGGCCATTTTCTGCGCAGGACCTGCACGGCACAAACGCCCCGCGGCTGCGGGCCAAACCGGCCCGCAGCCGCGGCGCCCCGGCCAAGGGCTTATTGGAGACGGCCCGACATGATAGTGGGAGGCCCTTTGGGCATTGGGCAGTGTCCGGATCGCAGGCTGCCTTGGCACAGCCGCTTTTTTCTTGCCCGGCTTCCATTCAAATACCAAGAGGGCATGAAAAATCCCCCGCAAGGCGGGGGATTTTTAAGTCCGGGTCTGTCTGTTTGCCCGGCTTTTCCTCGATGGCCCGCTTGGGGCACCGCGATGAAAACAGACCAATCCTGCTTTTTCACAGGACGGCATACGTCTTAATTTCAAGGTAAGTCCACCCCGCTTAAACAACATTGATGAGGCACTTCCTTTCAATTTGACATCAAGGCCGTTCTGTGGCCTCTAAAAAATCTCAGCCTTCATAAAATAGCCATACCGGCTGTGAAGTGTATAGATTGTGTGCTTGTCATGCAGCCGCAATTGCGCCAGTTGCAGTTTGTCATTTCACCGGGCTGATTGTCAACGTATCCTGGTCTTCCGC
>JAAYBB010000028.1 GCA_012719075.1 Clostridiales bacterium
ATGCAGTCACTCCGCGAGCTCTACCGGGTGGGGCGGGGCCCCTCCAGCTCCCACACCATGGGGCCCATCCGCGCGGCAAAGGCCTTTCTGGAGGCCTGCCCGAACGCCGACCGCTACGAGGCGGTGCTCTATGGCTCGCTGGCCAAGACCGGCAGGGGACACCAGACCGACACGGCGCTGCTCGAGACCTTTTCGCCAAGGCCGCTGTCCATTTTCTTCGACGAGGCCGAGCAGGCGCTGCCCCACCCCAACACCATGACGCTGCGCGGCCTCAAAGGGGGGCGGGAGCTGCTGTTCTGGCGCGTCTTCAGCGTCGGCGGCGGCAGCATCGAGGTCGAGGGCCTGCCCGGCGAAACCCCGCCCGACATCTACCCGCACACCACGTTTTCGGCCATCTATGAGCACTGCATCACCCACAACCTGCGCCTGTACGAGTATGTGGAGCAGGTGGAGGGCCCCGGCATCTGGGACTACCTGGCCGAGGTCTGGGCCACCATGCGGGCCGCCATTGCGGCCGGGCTGCAGGCCACCGGCGAGCTGGCCGGCGGGCTGCACATCCAGCGCAAGGCCAAGCACCTCTACACCCAGCGCCACATCGACGAATCCAAGCAGACCCGCGAGGACCGCCTGATCTGCGCCTATGCCTTTGCCGTCAGCGAGCAGAACTCGGACGGCGGCACGGTGGTCACGGCCCCCACCTGCGGCTCCTGCGGCGTGATGCCGGCGGTGCTGCGCTATATGCAGGAGGAGTACCGCCTTGGCGACCAGGACATCCTGCGGGCGCTGGCCACCGGCGGGCTGATCGGCAACCTCATCAAGAAAAACGCCTCGATCAGCGGCGCCGAGTGCGGCTGCCAGGCCGAGATCGGCTCGGCCTGCTCGATGGCGGCCGCAGCGCTCGGCGAGCTGTTTTCGATGGGGCTTGACCAGATCGAGTACGCGGCCGAGGTGGCCATGGAGCACCACCTCGGGCTGACCTGCGACCCCATCTGGGGGCTGGTGCAGATCCCCTGCATCGAGCGCAACGCCGTGGCCGCCATGCGGGCGGTCAACGCGCTGCGACTGGCCAACTTTTTGACCTACACCCGCAAAATCTCCTTCGACCTCGTGGTCGAGACCATGTACCAGACCGGCCGCGACATGCTGGAGTCCTACAAGGAGACCTCGCAGGGCGGCCTGGCCAAGCTGTACCAGCCCGAGGGCTCGCCCGAGCACCGGCGGATCAAGTCCCTCTGAAGCGGGGCCCCCGGCCCCGGCACTGCACACCCACACCCCCTTAAAGGAGGGCGACCGAAATGGCGCTGACCTCGGAACAAAAGGGCACGCTGTATGTCTTTATGGCGGCGCTGCTCTTCAGCCTCGGCGGCCTGGGCATCAAGCTGATCCCCTGGCACCCGCTGGCCATCAACGGCGCGCGCAACCTGGTTGCGACCGCCGTGATCTTTGCCTATGTGCGCGGCAGCAGGCACCGCCTGGTGGTCAACCGCGCGGTGCTGATCGGCGCGGCCTGTATGTGCCTGACCACCACGCTCTACGTCGTCGCCAACAAGCTGACCACCGCCGCCAACGCCATCGTGCTGCAGTTCACGGCGCCGGTGTTTTTGATCTTCATCATGGGGTCCTTTTTCAAGCAGCGCCCCACCCGGGACGACGTCGTCACCTGCGGCGTGGTGCTGGTGGGCATCGCCTTCTTCTTTGTCGACGGCCTGCAGGCCGGGGGCATGCTGGGCAACCTGCTGGCGCTGGTGTCGGGCGCCACCTACGCCGGCGTCTTTTTAATCAACGCGCTGGAGGGCTCCGACCCCATCTCCTCGGTGCTGATCGCGCAGGTGGTCAGCGGCCTGGTCGGCCTGCCCTTCCTGCTGCGCGAGCTGCCGACGGCGCCGGGGCCGACCGCTGCGGCGGTGGCGCTGGGAGTCTTTCAGCTCGGGCTGGCCTACATTTTCTTCACGCGGGGGCTCATGCACACCTCGCCGGTCACCGCCTCGCTGACCACCGGCGTCGAACCCATTTTAAACCCCGTGCTGGTCGCACTGTTTTACAAAGAGACCATCACGCTGACGGCGCTGGCCGGCGCGCTGATCGTGGTGGGGGCCATTGTGGCCTACAACATCAACAAGGCGCGCAAGGCGCCGGTACAGGAGTCCGCCCCCGCAACGGAAATGGAGGAAGCCCGATGAAAAAAATTGCCTGGAAGCCCGGCACCGTGATGGCGCCGCTGCCCGCGCTGCTGGTGACCTGCGGACCGATGGAACGCCCCAACGCCATGACGGCCGGCTGGACCGGCATTTTGTGCAGCGACCCGCCCATCACCTACGTCTCGATCCAGCCCATCCGCTATTCCCACGGCCTGGTCAGCGAGCGCGGCGTCTTTGTGCTCAACCTGACCACCGAGGACCTAGCCTTTGCCGTCGACTTCTGCGGCGTCAAGTCGGGCCGCGACATGGACAAGCTGGCCCACCTGGGCCTGACCGTCGAGCGCGGGCCCAACACCGACTGCCCCATGCTGGTGGAGAGCCCCGTCAACATCGAGTGCCGGGTGCGGCAGGTCCAGCAGCTGGGCACCCACGACTTCTTCATGGCCGACATCGTGGGCGTGCACGTGGCCGAGGCGCTGATCGACGAGGGCGGCCGCTTTGCGATGGAGCGGGCCGGCCTGATCACCTATGCCCACGGGCAGTACCAGGCGCTGGGCAGGAGCCTCGGCCGCTTCGGCTACACGGTGCGCAAGAAAAAGTAGGCGGGCAAGGTCACAAAATCCGCCGCAATTGCCCTGAAAAACGACAATACTTGACAACGCAACCCCCGGCACCGTATAGTGGAAGGGGGCCGGTCCGCCCCGGCGGGCGCGGCCGCACCCCCGACCGACTCTCTGTGAGGAAAGGGGCTGCATCATGAACGGCGAAGACGCCAATTCCTACGTGATCAAAAACGTCGTCGAAGAGCTGGTGGCCTTTCACCTGGACGACTGCATTGCGGCCGCCGGCACCTGCGGCTGCCCGCGCTGCCGGGCCGACATCACGGCCTATACGCTCAACCACTTTCCGCCCCGCTACGTCGTGACCGAGATGGGCGACATCCTGGTGCGCGCCAACATGATGACCCCGCAGTCCGGCGCCGACATCATCGCCGAGGTCATGCAGGCCATCAAGGTGGTGTCGCAGAGTCCGCACCACAAGTCCGAGTCCCCGGTCGGCTGAGTCCGCCGGAGGTCCGGCTGCTTTCGGCCACCCGCCGCGCCGTGCGGCCCGGGTGGCCTTTCCCTGTTGCTCGGAGGGAGGAACACCTTTGAAGAAGCTCCTGATGGTGGGCGGCACCATGGGGGTGGGCAAGACCACCACCTGCCAAATGTTAAAGCGGCGGCTGCCAAACAGCGTCTTTCTGGACGGGGACTGGTGCTGGGACATGCACCCCTTTCAGCCCACCGACGAGACCAGGGCCATGGTGGTGGAAAATAGCTGCTTTTTGCTGAATCAGTTCCTCCGGTGCAGCGCGTATGAGCACGTCATCTTCTGCTGGGTCATGCACGAGCAGCAGATCCTGGAGACGCTGCTCGGGGGGCTGCAGCTGGAGGGGTGCCGGGTCTTTGCCTTTTCGCTGCTGTGCCGGCCCGACATCCTGGCGCAGCGGCTGCAGCGGGATGTGGCGAGCGGCCTGCGCTCGCAGGGCCTGATCGGCAGATCCCTCGCGCGGCTGCCGCTATATGAGCGGCTTGACACCCAAAAGGTCGACGTCTCCCATCTGACCCCCGAAGAGGCGGCCGCCCGCATCCTGGCCCAGCTGTGACGGGGGAGCGGTCTTTTGAACGGGGGCTGCGGACAAAAAAGCAAAAGGCGAGCTTGCAATAAGCTCGCCTTTTGCTCTCAGCTTGCATCCGATAGGCCCG
>JAAYBB010000029.1 GCA_012719075.1 Clostridiales bacterium
AACTCCACGCCCAGGGGGCCGTAGTCCCAGGTGTTGGCCAGCCCGCCGTAAATTTCCGAGCCGCTGTAAATATAGCCGCGCCCCTTGCAGAGCGCCACCAGTTTGTCCATCTGCTTTTGGCTGTTGTCCATGTTATCCCTTCCCGCTCTCTCGTTCTGATACCATTTTATCCTGTCCACAGGAGGAGGGTCTGCCGCCGGGACATGCCGACGAGGTTATTGTACCCTCCCGGGTCCCCGGCTGTCAACAAAAGGGTGGATTTGAGACCCCGGTTTTGACCAAAAGCGCTAAAAAAGGGTGGAATCTATTGCGCCCGCCGCGCA
Organism: Clostridiales bacterium; assembly: GCA_012719075.1. Lineage (GTDB taxonomy): Bacteria > Bacillota > Clostridia > Oscillospirales > Feifaniaceae > JAAYBB01. Next base: position 324 of record JAAYBB010000029.1, read on the forward strand.
TTTGTTAGATAATAAAATGGCCCATTCTCCGGCGCGTTCGCGCGGCGGAGAACCGGACATATGGCTGTACCCGGCCCGACCCGGCCGCTTTGTCCGGGCGGGGCCGGTCCACTATGAATGATGAACTAGGGGTTGAAACATGAATCACTGTGCTGTTGTGTTGGCGGCGGGCGAGGGCACCCGCATGCAGATGCCGGGCGCCAAGGTCTTGTTGCCGGTGCTTGGCAAGCCCATGATCGACTGGGTGATCGGGGCCGTGCTGGAGGCCGGCGTCGACGACTGCTGCCTGATTGTGGGCAAGGATCTCGAACAGGTGCGCGCGCGGGTGGGCGACGGGGTGTGCTACGCGCTGCAGCTCGAGCGCAAGGGGACCGGCCATGCCGTGCGGCAGGCCGAGGACTTTTTAAGGGCCCACAGCGGTGGGCACTGCCTGGTGCTGGCGGGGGACAGCCCGCTGATCTCGGGCGGGACCATCCGGCGCGCCGGCCGGATGCACCTGGAGGAGGGCAACGCCGTCACGGTCATCTCGGCCGTCGTCGGGGAGCCCTTCGGCTACGGGCGCATCGTGCGGGATGTCAGCGGCGGCCTGCTGCGCATCGTGGAGGAGAAGGACGCCGATCCCAACCAGCGGCGCATCTGCGAGATCAACTCCTCGGCCTACTGGTTTGAGGTCGACGCGCTGCTCGAGGCGCTGCCGGAGATCGGGGCCGGCAACGAAAAGGGGGAATACTACCTCACGGACGCCGTGGAGATCCTGCTACGGGCCGGGCGCCGCGCCGGCGCCTATGTCGCGCAGGACGCCGACGAGATCCTGGGCGCCAACACCCAGCGCCAGCTGCTGACGCTGCAACAGGTGGCGCTCGGCAAGGTGCTGGACCGCCACCTGGAAAACGGCGTGATGATCAGCTCGGTCGACGGGCTGACCATCGGTCCCGACGTCGTGATCGGGCCGGGCACCGTGCTGCACCAGGGCTGCCGGCTGCTGGGCAGCACGCGCATCGGCGCCGGCTGCGTGATCGGGCCGGGCAGCGTGATTGAAGACAGCGAGATCGGCGACGGCGTGACGGTCAACGCCAGCCAGGTCTACCGCAGCCGCGTGGGGGACAAAACCCGCGTGGGCCCCTTTGCCCACATCCGGCCCGACTGCGTGGTGGGCGAGGAGGTCAAGATCGGCAACTTCGTGGAGCTCAAGAACTCCACCATCGGCAAAAAGACCAGCATTGCGCACCTCACCTACGTCGGCGACGCCGACATCGGCAGTGGGGTCAACCTTGGCTGCGGCGTGGTCACCGTCAACTACGACGGGCGGGCCAAGTACCGCACCACCGTGCGCGACCGGGCCTTCGTCGGCTGCAACGTCAACCTGGTTGCACCGGTCGAGGTGGGGGAGGGGGCCTACGTCGCGGCCGGCTCCACCATCACCAGCCCGGTGCCGGCAGACGCGCTGGCCATTGCGCGCGCACGGCAGGAGAACAAGGAGGATTGGGTGAAAAAAAGGGAGGGGCAACAAAAGCCATGATACAGTCAAACTATCAGAGTACCCTGCGCGTGTTCAGCGGAAACGCCAACCGCCCGCTTGCAGAGGCGGTGGCGTTGGCGCTGGGCATCCGGCTTGGCGACTGCGAGGTGAGCAAGTTCACCGACGGGGAGATCCAAGTCAACACCAGGGAGTCGGTGCGGGGCTGCGATTGCTTTATCATTCAATCGACCTCCACGCCGGTCAACGACCATCTGATGGAGCTGCTCATCATGATCGACGCCTTCAAGCGGGCCTCGGCCGGCCGCATCACGGCGGTCATGCCCTACTTCGGCTATGCCCGGCAGGACCGCAAGGCGAGGGCGCGCGACCCCATCTCGGCCAAGCTGGTGGCCGACCTGCTCACGCGCGCAGGGGCCGACCGCGTGCTGACCATGGACCTGCACGCCGACCAGATTCAGGGCTTTTTCGACATCCCGGTGGACCACCTGCAGGGGGCCGGCTCGCTGGCCACCTACTTCAAAAAGAAGATGAAGAAGGAGGGCCACGGCAAGCTCAGCGAAAACTTTGTGGTGGTCTCGCCCGATGCCGGCTCGGGGGGCCGGGCCCGCAAGTTCTCGCAGAAGCTGGGGGAGGTGCCCATCGCGATTGTGGACAAGCGCCGGCCCAAGGCCGGGGTCTCCGAGGTGATGAACATCATCGGCGACGTCGAGGGCAAGACCTGTCTGATCCTCGACGATCTGGCCGACACAGCCGGCACCCTCTGCAATGCCGCGACGGCGCTGGTCGAGAAGGGCAAGGCCAAGGAGGTCTATGCCGCCGCCACCCACGGCGTGCTCTCGGGCGACGCCATCAAGAACCTGACCGCAAGCCCCATCAAGGAGCTGGCGCTGACCGACACCATCCTGATCCCCGAGCACAAGCTGACCGACAAGATCAAGCTGCTCACGGTCAGCCACATCTTTGCCGAGGCCATCGAGCGCATTTATGAGGAGCTGCCGGTCTCGACGCTGTTCAACTAGGCGCAAGTCCCGCGCGGACTGTCCGGCATCGCGCCCGGCGGGCGCCCGCCCGATCCCCCCGTGCAGGTCGCGGGGCCTTTGACGCTGCCGTCTGGGCAAGGCGCTTGCCTGGCCTTATGTAGGGGCTCTTGGGGCGGGCCGGAACCCTGGAACCGGATGGAAGGAGTGCGCAGAAAAACCGGCTGTTTGAGCGTCCGCAGGACGCGAGTTCCGGTTTTTCAAGTGCTCCTCACAGTAGCGACCGGCCCCCAACCGCTTTACTTGAGGGCGTGGTACTTGCACATTTGTTGCCCGCTCATTGCAGGCTTGGACCCTTGATTATGATTAGGGGGCCGGACGCACTTTAGAGCGCCAGGGGGTCCGTAAATCCGTCGCTCAAATAAGCGCGCTTATTTGAGCGACACCGAACAAGGCAACCCGCCTTGTGGCGGGTGCCCAAACGGGCCAACGCCTTGGCCCGTTTGCCGGGGGTATCGAAACCGCTTTGCGGTTTCGTATCCAGGGGGTACGGGTACCCCCTGGAAGCTACGCAATACCCCCCGGCGGCTTTTGCCTCCTTTTGCCCGCCGCAAAAGGATGCGGTTTTGGTGCTTTTGCCGCTCAAAAGCACGGCCTTTTCCCGCGGCCCGCAGGCCGCGACCCTTGACGAGACACCAAAAAACCACCCCCCGCGGCCACGGCCCGCGGGGGCCTTTGGGGACGCCCTCCCCACAGCAAAGGAGCAGCCGGATGTTTAAATTTTTCTCCCGCGCCGGCGGGGCGCCGACCCACCTCGTGGTCGGCCTTGGCAACCCCGGGAGCCGGTACCTGCACACCCGCCACAACGCGGGCTTCATGGCTATCGAATACCTCTCGCAGTCGCTGCGGGCGCCGGTCAAGCGCGTGCGCTTTCAGTCGCTGACCGGCCCGGCCGACGTCGCCGGTCAGTCGGTGCTGCTCATGATGCCGCAGACCTATATGAACCTCTCGGGGCAGGCGGTGGGGGAGGCGGCGCGTTTTTACAAAATCCCGCCCGAGCGGGTGATTATCCTGTACGATGACAAAGACATCCCGCTCGGCCGCCTGCGGGTGCGCGAAAAGGGCTCCTCGGGCGGGCACAACGGCATCAAGTCCATCATCGAGCACCTCGGCACCGAGGCCTTTCCGCGCATCCGGATCGGCATCGGCTCGGGCACCCCGCCCCGCGGCGAGGAGATGGTGGACTATGTGATCGGCAACTTTTCAAAGCAGGAGCAGCAGGTTCTCTTCTCCATGCTCGGGCATGTGGCCAGCGGCGTGGAGCTCATCATCGGCAGCGGCATCCGGGAGGCACAGAGCAGGTTGAATGGACTGGAAGCATGAGTGAGCGCATCCTAGAGGAGATTGGCCGGCTGCCGGCCGTCTCACAGATTAATGAGCTGCTGGCCGAGCGCCAGCAGCCGATTGCCGTTACGGGGCTCTCGGCCATGGGGCGGACACTGCTGTGCAGCCTGCTGGCCACCCGCCGGCCGCTGTTGATCGTCTGCCCCGGCGAGGAGGAGGTCCGCCGGCTGCAGGCCGACCTCGAGGGGCTGGGGCAGGCCCCGCTGGCGGTGCCCTACACCGACGTGGTGCTGCACGGCGTCGAGGGGGCCTCGCGCGAGTTCATGCACCAGCAGCTCGGCGTGCTCGGCCGTCTGCTGGGCGGCGCGGCCGGCCCGGTGCTGACCACGCCCGACGCACTTTCCCAGCTGCTGGTGCCGCCCGCGGTGCTGCAAGGCTACACCTGCACGCTCTCGGCGGGGGAGGACATCGCGTTGGAGGCGCTGCTGCTGCTTTTGGTCGAGGCCGGCTACACCCGCTGCGACCTCGTGGAGGGGGCGGGGCAGTTTGCCGTGCGCGGCGGCATTGTGGACATCTTCGCACCCGGCGCCGCCCACCCGGTGCGGGTGGAGTTTTTCGGCGACACGGTCGACACCCTGAACCGCTTTGACCCGCTGACCCAGCGGCGCACCGAGGCCGTCTCCCAGCTGCTGATCCCGCCCGCCACTCGGCTGCTGCCGGAGGGGGGACGGGAGGCGCTGCTGCAGCGGCTGGACCGCGTCGTCGGCGCGCAGCGCCGCCGCCGGGGCGAGGGGGCACAGCGGGTGCTGGAACTCCTGCTCGAGGAGGCCGAGCGGCTGCGGGAGACCGGCGCGGCCGGCGACCGGCTGATCCCGATCCTCTGGGAGAGCACGGCCACGCTGCTCGACTACCTGCCGGACGCGCAGGTGGCGGTCTTTGACGAGCGGGCCTGCGCCAAGCGGCTCGAGGAGGCGCAGGCGCTGCAGCACGAGGACCTCAAAAACGCCGTTGAGGAGGGCCAGCTCACGGGCGAGCTGACCCGCTTTTCGCTGACGCCGGGCGAGCTCTGGAGCGCGCTCGGGAAGCGGGAGCTGCTCTACCTCGAAATGCTGCCCCACGGCCGCTACGAACTGCCCCCCAAGGGGTTGGTCTCGGTCAGGGAGCGCCACATGCCCGGCTTTGGCGAGTCGCCCGCCATGCTGCGGGAGGAGTTGGAGGAGCTGCTGGAGGGCGGCTACCGCGTGCTGCTCTTTGCCGCCACCGAACAGCGCGCCGAACAGCTCAAGAAAGTCCTTGCCGAGGGCGGTCTGCTGCGGGGCGGCCTGCAGCTCTGCACCGGCGCCCTCTCCTCGGGCGTGGTCTACCCCGACGCCAGGCTGGCGGTGCTGACCGACGCCGGCGCAGGCGCGGCGCGCAGGGGCCGCCGCCGCAGGGCGGCGCCGGGCGAGAAGATCCGCACCTACAGCGACCTGCGCGAGGGCGACTACGTGGTGCACCAGAACTACGGCATCGGGCGGTACCAGGGCATTGTCCAGCTCGAGATCGAGGGCGTGCTCAAGGACTACATCAAGATCCAGTACCAGGGCGAGGACGTGCTGTACGTCCCGGCCAACCAGCTCGACCTCGTGAGCAAGTACATCTCGGGCGACGAGCGCAGCCGCGTGCGCCTCTCCAAGATGGGGGGCGTCGAGTGGCAGAAGACCAAGCAGCGCGTGCGGGGCGCCGCAAAGGACATGGCCAGGCAGCTGACCGTGCTGTACGCACAGCGGCAGCAGCTGCGGGGCTACGCCTTCGACCCCGACTCGGACTGGCAGGCCGCCTTTGAGGCGGGCTTTCCCTTTGTCGAGACCGACGACCAGCTGCGCTGCATCGAGGAGACCAAGCGGGACATGGAAAAGCCGGTCCCGATGGACCGGCTGCTCTGCGGCGACGTGGGCTTTGGCAAGACCGAGGTGGCCATGCGGGCCGCCTTCAAGGCCATCGACAACGGTAGACAGGTGGCCTTTCTGGTGCCCACCACCATCCTGTCCTGGCAGCACTACACCAACATCCAAAGCCGCTTTGCGGCCTTCCCGATGCGCATTGAGAACCTCTCCCGCTTCCGCACGCCCAGGCAGCAGGCCGACATCCTGCGCCGGCTGCGCCGGGGGGAGCTGGACATGGTCATCGGCACCCACCGCCTGATCCAAAAGGACGTGCAGTTCAAGGACCTCGGGCTGCTGATCGTGGACGAGGAGCAGCGCTTCGGCGTGGGGCACAAGGAGCGGCTCAAGGAGCAGTTCAAGACCGTCGACGTGCTGACGCTGACCGCCACGCCGATCCCGCGCACGCTGGGCATGGCCCTGTCGGGCATCCGCGACATGTCGGTCATCGAGGAGCCGCCGCAGGACCGCCAGCCGGTGCAGACCTACGTATTGGAGCAGGACGATCAGATCCTGCTGGAGGCTGTCCGCAAGGAGCTGCGGCGCGGCGGGCAGGTCTTTTACCTGCACAACCGCGTCGACAGCATCGACCGCAGGGCGGCCGAGCTGCAGCAGCGGCTGCCCGAGGCCCGCATCATGGTCGCCCACGGCCAGATGGGGGAGGAGCCGCTCTCGGACATCTGGGCCCAGATGGTGGCGGGCGAGGTGGATGTGCTGGTCTGCACCACCATCATCGAGACCGGCATCGACATCCCGGCCGCCAACACGCTGATTGTCGAGGGGGCCGACCGGCTGGGGCTGGCCCAGCTCTACCAGATCCGCGGCCGGGTGGGCCGCAGCAGCCGGCGGGCCTACGCCTACTTCACCTACAAGCGGGACAAGGTGCTGACCGAGGACGCCATCAAGCGGCTGTCCACGCTGCGCGAGTTCACGGCCTTCGGCTCCGGCTTTAAAATTGCCCTGCGGGACCTGGAGATCCGCGGGGCCGGCAGCGTGCTGGGCGCCGAGCAGCACGGCCACATGGAGGCCGTGGGCTACGACCTCTACCTGCGGCTGCTCGAGGAGGCGGTTGAGGAGGAGCGCACCGGCCTGCCGGTGCGCCGGGTGTCCTGCAGCGTCGACTTCGTCATCGACGCCTACATTCCAAAGGACTACATCGAGAGCGCCGAGCTGCGCATCGACGTCTACAAGAAGGTGGCGGCGGTCGAGAACGACGAGGACCTCTCGGACCTGTACGACGAGCTCTGCGACCGCTTTGGCGACCTGCCGCTGCCGCTGCAGAACCTCTGCCGCACCTCGCTGCTGCGCAGCCGCGCCGGCGCGCTGGGCATCCTGGACATCGTGGAGAAGAGCGGCAACCTCGTCATCGACGCCTCCGCGATTCCGATGGAGACGGTGTCGGCCCTCGCGGCCGGGCACCGCGGGCGCATCCTGTTTTCGGCCGGGCAGAAGCCCTACCTCACCTGCCGGCCGAAAAAGGGTGAGAACGGCCTGGACACGGCCGAGTGGGCGGTGGCCCGCATTGCAGAGGCCCTCGCCGCAGCCGAGGCGGCACAGCAAGCGGAGGGCGGGCAATAAAAAACGGCCGCAGGCCAGATGGCATGCGGCCGGCGGCCCTCGCCGCTGCGCTAGGAGTTGTCGCCGTCGCCGGCCGACAGAAAGTGGTCGAAGGTGACGCTTTGGAGGGACTGCTCGATGTCCCGGCTGATCTGGTCGAACACCCCGTGAAAGGGGCAGCCGGCCCCGCTGCCGGGGCAGTGGTCCTCGTGGAGCAGGCACTTGTTGATGGCGATGGGCCCGTCGATGGCGGTGATGACCTCGAGCAGCGTGATGTCGCGGGGGTCCCTGGCCAGCATATACCCGCCGCCCGCCCCCTTGAAGGAGTTGACAAAGCCAAGCTGCGCCAGCTTGCCGAGGATTTTGAGCGCAAAGCGCTGCGTGGTGCCGGTCTGCCCGGCGATGCTTTTGGCGTCGCACTTTTTGTCCACCTCCGCCAGGTAGTGGACGATGCGGACCGCGTAGTCGGCCTCCTGTGTGATTCTCATAAAAAAACACCTCCAGGCGGGTGGCTGTGCAGGCCTGCAAATCCGCCATTTTTAGTATACTTTATGTGGGCACAGGATTCAAGGCCTGCGGGAAGGTCGGGTGAAACAGCAGGGCGAGGCCAGGCCGGTGCGGCCCGTCTTATATGGGGATGAGGGGGGCGGTCGGCGAGGCGCTCGCTACGGCCGATGCGGGGGCTGCGGCGGTGAGGGTATATCCGTTGCCCCGGTATTTCTTTGAGGCGTCCCGCGCGCGTGAGGTGATCTTGTGGGGGTTGTGACTGTTCGCATCCGCTTTGACAGGGTCCGTTCCAGGCTTGGGCGCTGCAGGCGTCCACCCCGCCCAAAATGCCGCAAAAAAGGCATCTGCGCGGCGGGGTCCAAGCTTGACAATGGCCATTTGGGTTGCTATAATGAATAGGCTATGCGAGTGTGCTGGAACTGGCAGACAGGCACGTTTGAGGGGCGTGTGTCGTAAGGCGTATGGGTTCAAGTCCCATCACTCGCACCAAAGAGTTTATCGAAAGAGGTCGATTGCTTTAAGGGCGGTCGACCGCTTTTGTTTTATTTGATATACTTGTGATTATCAAACTGTTTATACAATAAAGGAGACATCATAGTTATGGCACTTAATTTGGGTGGGTGGTGTGTTGTTTTGGATTCCGGCAATGCGAACGCACTGTCCGGGTTTTATGAAAGGCTACTGGGTTGGACGAGGTTTAAAGGTGAAGAGTTTATCACGTTAGCAAACGTTGAACAGAACGGGCCTCCGACATGGATTACATTCCAACAGGTGGATGACTATATACCTCCCGTCTGGCCGGCGACACCGGATAAGCAGCAGCAAATGGCACATTTGGACTTTCATGTAGAGGACATGGAAGAGGGGGTAAAGTATGCCCTAGCTTGCGGCGCAACCCTGTCCGAAATCCAGCTGGAAGATAATTTGCGGGTACTGCTGGACCCTGCCAGACATCCGTTCTGTATATTGCCAATACCAAGCTGGATGCAAGAACTGTAGAGTCACAAAGGCAATGGTAAATACTACTTGCCGACTGCCTATAAATCATGGATACTACTGCATTTTTCCAAGCCCCATAAGTCCATTCCGACCGCTGCGAATGACCCGTGGATGTTCCCGAGGCCAAAACAGGTTGGTCGATGCCAGCCTGTTTTTGTTTGCGTTCATACAGGGGTATGCTATAATCTGAAGGGACAGTGGCTGCCGATCAGCAATGATCTCAAAAAACAGTTTCCATAACAGTCACCCACAATAGAAAACAACGAAGGAGATTCAATGACGTTTACAGAGCTGAACCTACAAAAACCCCTGCTGAGGGCAGTGGCCCGGCAGGGGTATGAAGTACCGTCACCCATTCAGGCACAGGCAATCCCACTGCTGCTGGAAGGGCGGGATTTGCTCGGATGTGCGCAAACCGGAACCGGGAAGACGGCCGCCTTTGCGCTGCCGATCCTGCAGACGCTGTATGAGCGGCGCCGCGATGGCGCAGCAAGGCACTTCCTGCAGGCACTTGTCCTGACGCCCACGAGAGAGCTTGCCGCGCAGGTCGCCCAGAGCTTTACAGACTATGGCCGCTACACCGGCCTTAAAACGGCCGTTGTCTTTGGCGGCGTCGGGCAGGCGCCCCAGGTTTCTGCGCTGCGCACCGGGGTGGATATTCTGGTGGCGACGCCGGGCAGGCTGTGCGACTTAATCGGACAGAAGCTGTGCGACCTCAGCACGGTCTCCATGTTTGTGCTCGATGAAGCCGACCGGATGCTGGATATGGGCTTTATCCACGATGTAAAAAGGATCATCGCGCTACTGCCGCGGGAGAGGCAAACGCTGCTGTTTTCCGCGACCATGCCAAAGGAAATCGCCGAACTCGCGGGCTCGATCCTCCGCAATCCGGCGACGGTTTCGGTGACGCCGGTCTCCTCCGCCGTGGAGGTGATCGGGCAGTCGGTGTATCTGATCGACAGGACAAACAAGAGCCAATTGCTGATTGACCTGCTGCACGACAAGCAGTTTATATCGACACTGGTCTTCTCCCGAACCAAGCATGGCGCCGAAAGGATCAGCAAAACGCTGAACAGAGCCGGCATTGCCGCCGGGGCCATACACGGAGACAAATCACAGGGCGCGCGGCTCAAGGCGCTTGCCGATTTCAAGGCGGGTAAAACACGGGTCCTTGTGGCGACCGATATTGCGGCAAGGGGCATCGACATTCACCAGTTGTCCCACGTGATAAACTATGACTTGCCCAACGAGCCCGAGACCTACATCCATCGCATCGGGCGTACCGGAAGAGCCGGTTTTGGCGGCGAGGCCATCTCTTTTTGCGACTTTGATGAGCAGGCCTATCTGAAGGATATTCAGAAGCTGATTGGCAAGGAAATAGCGGTGGTGGAGGACAACCCGTACCCCATGCAGGTCTTTGAGCCCAGGGTGCCGCAGGCAAGGCCGAGGCAGATGCGTGAAGAGCGCAGTGCGAAGGCATCCGTAAGGCAAAAGAGCAGTCAAACCGCTCCGCGCAGGCAGCGGTCCCCCAAAGGCGGCGGCAAAAAAGTGGAGGGTTTCGGTTTGAAGAAAGATCCCACGCGTTGAAGCGGGGAAACAGGCTGCTGTTAAATTAAATATGTAGTTCATTTGAGCTTTCGTGTTTGCCCCAAGGGCCCTCCACTCAGTCGGGGGCCCCCTGTGGGGTTCTTTGGCTCTTTTCTATCAGATCAATCCATCCCTTTGTGCCGGTCAATCGAGATGCCCCTCCCGCAAGGGACGGGGCGTCTTCTTGATTGGGAGGACGTCTTATACGGGACGGGACATTTATCCACCATTCATCATACCTTATAAGTGGATCATTTCCTCTGTCAACGGATGGGGGTATGGTCAAAACCATTGCAATAAGGTGACATGATGAATAGATTTGATTGTGACAACCAATGCCCATGTCCCCGCCGTTGCTGCTGCATAGGTCCGGCCGGCCCCCAGGGTGAACCCGGCCCCGCAGGCGCACAGGGTCCTGCCGGCACGCAGGGACCGGCAGGACCACAGGGCATCGCCGGACCCGCGGGCCCTCAGGGTGAACCCGGTCCCGCCGGCACGCAGGGGCCGGCAGGGCCGCAGGGCATCGCCGGACCCGCAGGCCCCCAGGGCGAAACCGGCCCGGCAGGCGCACAGGGAGCTGTCGGCGAGCCTGGCCCCGCCGGGCCGCAGGGTGAAGTGGGTCCCCAGGGCGAACCCGGGCCCGCAGGTGTACAGGGCCCCGCCGGCACGCAGGGGCCGGCAGGGCCGCAGGGCATCGCCGGACCTGCAGGCCCCCAGGGCGAAGCCGGCTCTGCAGGTGCACAGGGTCCTGCCGGCGAGCCTGGCCCCACTGGGCCGCAGGGCGAGGTGGGTCCCCAGGGCGAACCCGGGCCCGCAGGCGTACAGGGCCCCGCCGGCACGCAGGGGCCAGCGGGACCGCAGGGCGTTGCCGGACCCGCAGGCCCTCAGGGCGAACCGGGGGCCGCAGGGGCGCAAGGCCCTGCCGGCGAGTCCGGCCCCACCGGTCCCCAGGGTGAAGCCGGTCCGGCAGGCGCACAGGGCGAACCTGGGCCCGCAGGGGCACAAGGCCCTGCCGGCGACTCTGGCCCCACCGGCGCACAGGGGGAAGCCGGTCCTACTGGTCCTCCGGGGCCGCAGGGGGACGTTGTTTTGGCTTACGGATCGTTGAGAGGGGGCAGCGTAGAGACGCCCGGGGCAACGTTTGTGCCCGTCGCATTTAGCGTGGCCGGGCCTTTGTCAGACTCGATCACCGTCAGCCTGTCGGGCAATGAACTGGTGGTCGGCGAGAGCGGCGTTTATCAAATAACCATCTCGATTAACGCCGAGGCCACGACGAACCCGGATCCGGATCAGCCGTTTCTCGAAGCGATCATCACCGTCGACGGCACGCCGCTTTTTGGGGATACCACCACCTTTTTCAAGATATCCAACAGAAGCAGCTCGACGTTTGTTGCGCAGGCCGCCTTGACGGCGGGCGCTGAGGTGGGGGCGAGCATCAGAACGGATTTCCCTGTCCTGGGGTATATGAACCGTTCTTTGACGATCGTCCAGCTCAGTACCTAAAGGGCGTTTAACTGGATAAAACGGTGTTTTGGGCACTTTTTCGGAACGCTCCAACACCGCTATATTGGACGACGGTATGCGTTTCGTACGGGTTGGTACGCACGCATACCGTCGTTTTGTATGTGCAGACCCTGCATTGATCGGGCAAAAAGTGGATGGGGGATTCGCCTCCCGCTGATTTTTGTCAAGCGGTCTGGAAGCTGACACCGCAGTTGCATTCAAAGAATATCATACAGATAGGTCGACATAAAATTTGTGCGGATAAGGAGTCAAGCGATGAGATACGACAACGACGATCTGGAACATTTTTCAGCAATGAGCGGACAGGGGTGTTTCGGTCGCACTTGCAACGACAGCTGCGGCGACAGCTGCGACGACAGGTACGGCATCGGTTGCGGCCCCAGTTGCGACCCCAGCTGCGGCGACAGTTGCGACAGTGGCTGCGACTGTAGCTGCGACTGTAGCTGCGACTGCGGTTGCGGCAGCAGTGACGACAACGGTTGCGATGACACTTCTACATGTTGCCCGTGTTGCGGGTGTACGCCTTGTCAAAACCCCTGTTGCCAATGCCCGGCAGGCCCAACCGGACCGGCGGGTCCAATGGGTCCCCCTGGCGCACAGGGCCCTCCGGGCGCACAGGGTCCGGAAGGTCCCGCCGGCCCGCTGGGTCCGCAGGGAATCCAAGGTCTTGAAGGCCCCGTCGGCCCCGAAGGCCCCCCCGGTGCGCAGGGTCCGGAGGGCCCAGCTGGCCCGCAGGGAATCCAAGGTCTTGACGGTCCCGCCGGCCCCGAAGGCCCCGCCGGCGCGCAGGGGCCGCAGGGCCTCATCGGCCCGCAGGGCCTTCCGGGTGCCCAGGGGCCGGAAGGTCCCATCGGGCCGCAGGGAACGCAGGGACCGCAAGGCCTCATCGGTCCGCAGGGCCCCCCGGGTGCCCAGGGACTGGAGGGTCCCATCGGGACACAGGGAACACAGGGGCCCGAGGGCCCCATCGGTCCGCAGGGGCTTCCGGGAACACAGGGACCGGCGGGTCCGGAGGGTCCCGCCGGCCCGCAGGGTCCTCCGGGCGACCAGGGTCAGGAAGGTCCCGAAGGCCCGCAGGGCCCCCCAGGCGTCCAGGGACCGGAAGGTCCGGCTGGTCCCACAGGTCCGGCAGGTCCAGAGGGTCCGGAGGGGCCCATGGGTCCCATCGGTCTGCAGGGCTTGCAGGGCATCCAGGGCTCTGTGGGTCCGGAAGGTCCCGCCGGCCCGCAGGGCCCGGCGGGCATCCAGGGGCTCGCGGGTCCAGAAGGTCCTGTCGGTCTGCAGGGCCCCACCGGCCCGCAGGGCTTGCAGGGGATCCAGGGTCCCGTGGGTCCCGAGGGCGCCCTCGGTCCGCAGGGGCCTGAAGGCGTCCAGGGTCCGGAAGGCCCCGCGGGTCCGCAGGGTGCGCAGGGCATCCAGGGCCAAATCGGTCCGCAGGGCCCCACCGGGCCACAGGGCCCGCAGGGCTTCCAGGGCCTTGTGGGAATAGAGGGTCGCACGGGCGTGATGGGCGCCACCGGTCCGCAGGGCCCGACCGGTCCGGCCGGCCCCGCCGGACCGACCGGCGCAGAGCCCGGGACCACGCTGATTGAGGCGACATGGGTCACGGGCGGTCTGTCAAACCTGGCCAATGGAGCGAATGTGCCATTTGACAATATTCGTGAAGTCAGGGGGGCGGTCTCCTATGCGCTTGGTTCGGGCCGGTTCATCCTCACAGAGACCGGTTTCTATCTGATCAACTGGTGGGTGGCGACCAACGGGGCGTCCCCGGCAACGAGCGTCACCTTCAATCTGCTGTTGAATGGCATTATCCAATCCCAGGCCTCTTCCCCCGACGTAACCGGCCAGGTTGTGGGGACTGCGCTGCACAGGGTGACCACCACGCCCTCGACCTTTACGCTGGTCAATGGCACGGGTGCGGGGCTGCTGATTCCCCAGACGCCGGTGCAGGCGAACATCACGATTGTCCGGGTGTCGCCCCTCCCGTAGTGCAAGGCGCTTTCGCCTGACGCGGGCAGAGGGCAACGCGCTCAAATCAGATTGGCCGACGATGCCCCGCCTTTCGCAGGGCCGCTTTATACATAGACGCCGCCCACCGCCCCCCTGGGCGGCGCCTATGCGCAAAACCCTGACCGACTACATCGATGCGCAGGGGACAAAACAGGCCGATGGTCCATCCGCCTGTTTTTTTGCACCCGAAAACCTGCTATACTGTCGGTACAGGATTCGCTGCTGACATCGAGGTGGGGTACATTGAGAGAAAACAAGTACGACGACGACCGGTTTTTTGCGGCCTACAGCCGCTTTCCGCGCTCTGTGGAGGGCCTGCGCGCCGCCGGGGAGTGGCCCGAACTGCAAAAGCTGCTGCCCGACTTTGCGGGAAAGCGGGTGCTGGACATCGGCTGCGGCTTTGGCTGGCACTGCATCTACGCCGCCGAGCAGGGGGCCGCCTCGGTGCTGGGCATCGACCTGTCGGAAAAAATGCTGGCGGTGGCCAGGGAGAAGACAGACTTTCCCCAGGTGACCTACCGGTGCATGGCCATGGAGGAGATCGACTTTCCGCCGCAGGCCTTTGAGGCGGTCATCAGCTCGCTGGTCTTTCACTACACGCCCGATTTTGCCGACATCTGCCGGCGGATCGGCCGCTGCCTCGTCCCGGGCGGCGACCTTGTCTTCTCGGTGGAGCACCCGGTGTTCACCGCCCAGGGCCCGCAGGCGTGGAGCGTTGACGGCGAGGGGTGCCGCAGCCACTGGCCGGTCGACCGCTACTTCGACGAGGGCAGGCGCGAGGCCCTCTTTCTTGGCGAGCGAGTCACCAAGTACCACAGGACGCTGACGACCTATTTAAACACGCTGCTGCAGACCGGCTTTGCCCTCACGGGCGTCGTGGAGCCAAGGCCGGCCGCACACCTGCTGGACACGGTTCCGGGCATGCGGGATGAGCTGCGCCGCCCGATGATGCTGCTGGTCTCGGCAAAAAAAGACGGCTGAGAGGGCACAGAGGCGTTGAACCGCCCGCCGGGACCGGCCCCTGCCGGGCAAAACCGCCGGCCCTCATGGCGAAGGCCGGCATGCGGCACCTTTGCGCCCGGCGCAAAGCGGGATAACGGGATATAAGGCATGTTCAGCCCCAGTTTTGGGGCTTTTTTCTTGCCCGCTGGTTTGCTATACTGAGGTCAATTCAGATGAAGCAAAGGGGGCGGGCACACATGCTGACGCACAGGGGCACGGTGGAGCTGCACACCGAACGGCTGCGGCTGAGGAGATACGCGCTTTCGGATGCGCAGGACATGTTTGAACACTACGCGGCGGACCCGCGCGTCACCCGCTTTCTCACCTGGCCGCCCTACGAGGACCTTGCACAGGTGCGCCTGTTTTTGGAGGCCCGACTGCAGGACTACGCGCAGGACACCGTCTACAACTGGGCCATTGAATACGGCGGCCAGATGATCGGCAGCATCTCGGTCACGAAGCTCGATGAGAGCAACGCCTGCTGCGAGGTGGGGTATTGCATCGGCTTTGCCTTTTGGAACCGGGGCATCGTCAGCGAGGCGCTGGCCACGGTGCTGCGCTTTCTGTTTGACGAGGTGGGCATGCGGCGCGTCGTCGCGCAGCACGACGCAGAAAACCCCGCGTCGGGCCGGGTGATGCTCCACTGCGGCATGACCTGCGAGGGGAGGCTGCGGGAGCACTACTTGCGCGCGGACCGGACGGTGTCCGACGCGCTGATCTACGGCATCCTGCGGTCGGAGTTTAAAGCAAACACCGGCGGGCTCCTGTAGAAGGGCACACCGGCGACAGCGCGTGTGTATAAAAGCCCCGCCGTCCGGCGCGATCCGGGCGCGGAGCTTGCAGGATAAAAGAGGTTGGAGGGAAGCTGCACCGTGATTGCGATCGACGACTTTGAAAAAGTGGACATGCGCATCGGCACCATCCTCGAGGCCACGGTCAACGAAAGGGCCAAGAGGCCGGCCTACCGGCTCACCATTGATTTTGGCGCCGAGCTCGGCGTCAAAACCTCCTCGGCACAGCTCACGGCGCGGTACAGCGCAGCGCAGCTGCCCGGCATGCAGGTGGTTGCGGTGGTCAACTTTCCGCCGCGCCAGGTCGCCGGCGTCAAGAGCGAGGTGCTGGTGCTGGGCTGCAACGCCGCGCAGGGCACGGTGTTGCTGACGCCCGCGGAGGCGGTTGGCAACGGCGACCGCATTTACTGAGCGCCAGGGGCAATCCCGCTGCCTCGCCTGCGAGGATCAGCCTCTCCTCGCCAGATTCGCCAGGATAAAAATCGGCAGC
This sequence comes from Clostridiales bacterium, assembly GCA_012719075.1. Lineage (GTDB taxonomy): Bacteria > Bacillota > Clostridia > Oscillospirales > Feifaniaceae > JAAYBB01. The sequence goes on from JAAYBB010000029.1 coordinate 16,514, forward strand.
AACGGCAGGGCGGTGATCCACAGGATCCGGCACCGCCCGATGTCCGTACGGCAGGCCATGCCTCCAGGTTCAACCAGGTTGCGGGCGGCAGTGCGCCGTGCCGCGGCCGGGCGCTTTGGGTGTGCGGCCTCACGGCCCGCCGGCCGCCTCCGACAGGTCGAAGTAGTACAGGCAGATCTGCCATTCGCCGGTCAGGAACAGGTCGTTGTCGGTCGGCAGCGGGATGGTGGATTGCAGCTTGCCGCCCGCGTATTCGCAGGTCCGCCTCGAGGCGGCGTTGTGGGGGCTGCAGGTGATATACAGGTAGTCCATGCCGTGCTGCCGGGCCAGCCCAAGCAGCAGCCGGCAGGCCTTTCCGGCATAGTGGTTGCCCCGGTAGGGCTCGTCGACGGCATAGCCGATATTGCCCCCAAAGTAGAGCCGCTCGGTGTGCCCCACGCGGAAGTCGCAGCGGCCGACCAGGGCGCCGTCCGCGCTGCGGCGGATCGCAAAGCGGTAGGCCGGCGCCCAGCGCTTTTCGGGGTTGGCCTCCACCGTCTCGACCAGCTGCAGTGCAATTTCGCCGTCGGCCAGCGCCGACGTGTCAAAAAACATCGTTGCCATCCCCTCCTTTTTGCACAGCGCCATCGCCCCCCTGGCCGGCCGGTGCGCCGCCGTAGGCCGCATACTGCCTGCGCAGGATCCGCAGCACTCCCTTGACGGCCACGCCGACCAGCGCCCCCGTCACCACGCCCGAGACCAGCAAAATGGGCAGGTAGGCGGCGACCAGCATCGTGCCCATCAGCACCGAGGCGGCCGCAATCTGCCCGAGGTTGTGAAAGACCGCCCCCACCACGCTGACGCCGATGGGGCTGACCCGCTCGCCCAGCAGGCGAATCAGCAGGCACATGGCCGCAAAGCTGAGCAGCGAGCCGCTGAGGCTGTAAGCAAAGGAGGCAAAGGAGCCGGTGAAGAAGGCGGTCAGCACGCACTTGAGCACCACCAGCGTCAGCGTCTCCCAAAACGAAAAGAGGTAAATGGCCGCCAGGATCACCACGTTGGCCAGCCCGAGCTTGACGCCGGGCACCACGGCGTCAAAGGGGATGGCGCGCTCGAGGATGCCGGCGATCAGCGCATAGCCCAAAAACATCGAAAGCAGGGCCAGCCGGCGGTTGCCGGTTGGCCTTTGCAGCCTCTGCGCCCCGGGCCTGTCCGCCTCATCCCGCCACAATGTCGACACCCCCCTCTCCGGTCTCCGCCGCGCCCTCCAGCACCACCAGCACGTGGTGGGGGAGACAGGCGATGGCCATCGGCGCGCGGGTGATCTTCCCGCTGTGCACGCAGTCCCCTGCGGGGCAATCGGCCGCCTGCATGCGCACCCCGTCCGGCTCCAACAGCAGCAGGTTGTAGCCGCCCACCCCCTCGATGCGCAGCGCGGTGGCCTGCGCGGGAAGCGGGGCCGAGCTGACCAGCTCGCCGTCCACATAGATGTTGACGAGCAGGCGCTCCGGCTGCGGCCGCTGCAGCAGCAGCCAGAGGGCGGCCGGCAGCAGGAAGAGGGCGATCAAAATCCCGTCCCAGCGCTTCATGCCCCCACCTCCCCTAGCGAGAAGCGGCCGTCCAGCAGTGAAAAATCGTCGCGCAGGCCCTCGGTGACGTAGACCTTGAGCGCCTCGGTGATGAAGACGGCTTCGGTGTCCTCATAGGTCTCAAGCAGCTGCATGCCCCGCTCCAGCCCCAGCACAAAGCAGGCGGTGGACAGCGCGTCGGCCAGCGTGGCGTCGGCCCGCACCACCGTGACCGACAGCAGCCCGTTGTCGACCGGCCGGCCGGTCGCGGGGTCGAGGATGTGGTGGTACAGCCGGTCCTCCTCGATGAAGAAGCGCTCGTAGGCGCCCGAAGTGACCACGGCCAGGTCGGCCGCAGGCAGTGCGCCAATGGCCTCCCGCTCGCCGATGAGCGGGCTGCGGATGCCCACGCGCCAGGGCTCGCCGTCCGGCCGGGTGCCGAGGGCGTAAATGTTCCCGCCGAGGTCCAGCAGCGCGTGGCCGACGCCGGCCTCCCGCAGCAGTAGCGCCGCCCGGTCACAGGCATAGCCCTTGGCGATGCCGCCCAGCACCACCGACATGCCGGGCAGGGGCAGATAGGCGGTCCCGGCCGCGGGGTCGAGCTCCGGCCGGACCTGCCCGACCAGCGCCAGCGCGGCGGCGAGCTCGGGCTCCGAGGGGCGCCGCGGGTGCTCCCCGCCGATGTCCCACAGCGCAGTCAATGGCCCCACCGTGATGTCAAAGGCGCCCTCCGAGCGCAGAAAGACCTCCTCCGCACAGGCCAGCAGCGCCAGCGTCTCGTCCGACAGCGGCACGGGCTGTTGCCCGCTGGCGGCGTTGAGCTGCGCGATCTCGCTCTGGTCGTTGTAGACGCTCATGGCGCCGTCAATGCGCGCGATGCAGGCAAAGGCCTCGTCCAGCACCGCCGCCTCGGCCTGCTCATAGATCGAGATGCGGATCACGGTGCCCAGCAGCCCGTCCTGCACCCTGGTCACCGGCTGCGTCTGGCCCGCGCCGGTGCAGCCGGTCAGCGCCAGCGCACACAGCAGCAGGGCCGCCCATTTTCGCATGTGCTCCATGGCGCCTCCCTCCGGGCGGGGCTCGATGAGCCCGTGGTGTTCAGATAGGCCTACGATACGACAGCCAGGGCCGCCTGTCAATGCCCTCTGGCGGTCCGGCGGTGCTTGCGGGGTGTTTTTCTCTGCCCCAGTATACCCCGTTTTGGCAGGCGGGGGCAGCTGTTTTTTTGCGCACACCCCGCCCGCCCTGTTGGCAGGGCACCCCTTGCCCCAATGAATTGGTTACGAAAATCTGCTTAAAAGGGTGGAATTTTGTCGAAACGCGAGTTTTTTGTTTGTACATTTTATGCATACTAATTTGTCATTTTTTATGATACAATGCTTAGACAAAGTAAGGGGCAGGGGCTGCCGTTTGGCGTGGATGACCCGGCATCCCGAAGGACCCGTCTTGAACGTGAGCACGCGGCACCCGCCTTTTATGCAATACGCCCGGGAGGTCTTTTGGGAACATGTTTTTTGGCAAGAGAAAGCAGACACAACTGGAGCAGCTCTTCTCCGACATCCTGGATGCGCAGGGCAGCGAGGCCCTCGTTGCACGGGGCGGGCCCGGCCAATCCTGCAAGCTGCTGTTTGCCAGCGCCTCGGCACAGGAGCGGATACTCGGAAAGCGCCTGCCGGAGCAGGACTGTGCCGAGGGCTTTGCGAAGGCCCTTCCGGGCCTGTGCAAGCACTGCGGGCAGCCCGGCGAGACCACCTTCGAGGGCGAGGACCAAAATGGCCGCCCCTTCTCGATCCTCTGCCGGGAGATCCGGTGGCTGGACCGACTTCCGGCCACGTTGTTTTTGCTGCAGGATGTCGAAAAGGCGCGCGAGACCAGCCGCCGGCTCTACGAGCTGGCCTACCTCGACCCGCTGACGCAGGTGCCCAACCGGCAGAAGCTCAAAGAGGACTTCGCCGTACTGGAGCCGGCCATCCTGTCGGGGGAAATCAGCGGCCTGGTGGCCATTTTGGACCTCGACAACTTCAAGGTCGTCAACGACACTTACGGGCACAGCACCGGCGACCTGATGCTCCGGCGGCTGACCGAGCACCTGCAGGCCGATCCGGTCTTTGCGGGGCACCTCTACCGCCTGGGCGGCGACGAGTTTGCCATGCTCTATGCCGACGACGTCGACAGATACCCCGACCTCAAGCAGCACTACGAGCAGGTGCTGCGCAGGGTGCTGTCCGCCTACTCCATGCCCAACATCGAACTGGCCTGCACCGTCAGCATGGGGGTCTCCTTCTTCCCGGAGCACGGCGAGAAGCTCTCGGAGCTGCTGCGCAAGGCCGACATCGCCCTCTACAAGGCAAAGGCGGCCGGACGGGACCGCGTGGTCTTCTTTGAGGACCGGTACGACATGGCCAAGAAGCTGCAGGACGTGCTGGTCAACATCCACCCGATCCTCGACGCACAGGGCGAGATCTTTGGCCACCTGCTGGTTGACGGCAGCCCGCCCGTGGGCGAGAATGGCGAGGTCGTCAACCTCAGCGGCTTCAACCGTAGCATCGACACGCTGGGGCTCGAGGACATCGACAGCGAGCACCGCTACTTCATCAATTACACCCCCACCATGCTCAGCGCCCCCGGCCGCAGTCAGCTGACCCAGACCTTCATCGTGCAGGCGCACATCGACGGGCCCTGCTCCGAAGACGAGCTGGCCGACTATCGGCGCCTGCGCCGGCTGGGCTTTTCGCTGGCGGCCAACAGCAGCTCGGCCCACCACCTGTCCAAGGGGCTGCTCGACCTGGTGGAATATGTCATCCTGACCCCAAAGTGGCACGAGGAGTGGCAGCTCAAGAGCCTGATCGAGGACCACCCCGAAAAGGTCTTCATCGCCAAGGAGGTCAACAGCCGCACCGACCTGAACTTTGCCGAGCGCATGGGTTTTCGGCTGTTCCAGGGCCAGCACTTCAGCGAGACCCGCATGGTCACCCGGCGGACCAAGGACCTGGAGCCGATCCGCAGTAACTACTACCGCCTGCTGAGGCTGACCCACACCGACGACTATGTCAGCTTCGGCGAGATCAGCCGGATCATCTCCTCCGACCTGGCGCTGTCCTACCAGCTGCTGCGGCTCATCAATTCAGCCACAACCGGGTTGCGCTTCCGGGCCTCCTCGATCTCGATGGCCGTGACCTACCTCGGTGAAGAGAGCATCAAAAAGTGGGTGGGGCTGCTCAGCCTGCGCGGCGTCACCTCGGAAAAACCGCTGGAGCTGGTGCGGCTCTCGCTGATCCGCGCCCGGTTCGGCGAGCTGCTCTGTCCCCACTTTAAGGTGCGCCGCAACCCCGAGCACGTCTTCATGGTGGGAATCCTGTCGCTGCTGCACGTGGCCATGGGCAAGACGCAGGAGCAGCTGCTGGCCGAAATGCCGCTGGCCGACGACATCCGCGATTCGCTGCTGACCAAGACCGGCCGCTACTCCAGCCTGTTGAACTTTTATAAAAACTACGAGTACGCCAACTGGGACGAGGTCAACCTGTTTGCACAGGAGCACGGCATCGACAGCCAGGTCATCAACGAGGCCTATATCGAGGCCGTCAAATGGTACAATGAGCTGATGGAGGAGGGCAACCTGGTCGGGCCGGCCACCCGCAAGGGCGCCAACCGGCGGCCGTCGCAAAAGGGCGCACCGACCGCCTGAGGGCGGCGGAGCAGTTAGAGTTCCCAGACCGTACAACAGCGCAAATGAGCCCGCCGGCCGTGAGGAGATCTTCACGGCCGGCGGGCTTGGCGTTTGGCATTGGCATCGGTCTGCGCGCCCCACCGGGCGTCAATCCCCGGCCTGTGCCGGGGGGTGCTGCGCCTCGATCATGGTTCGCAGCTCGGCCAGCTTTTTGTCAAAGGGGCGTTTGTGCGGCGTCCGCTCGGCCAGCGCGAGAAAGTGTGCGGCCTGCTCCGGCTGCCCCAGGTCCAGGTACAGCGCCGCCATGTACCCATACAGGATGCAGCGCCGGTTGTCGTCCAGCAGCTTTGCGGCGTCGACCCGCTGGGCAAAGCCGAGGGCCTGGTGCATGTCCCCGCCCACGTGGATGACCAGCAGCGCGCTGTACAGATGGTAGCTGGCCCGCGCGGCGGGCAGCAGCGTCTGCGGGATGCAGGCGTTGAGCAGGTGGTAGGACACCCGGTTGCCGGCCGACGGGCGAAAGACGCCGACCAGCAGCCCCACGACCTGCGCCTCCTCGACAAGGCCGAACAGCAGGTATTTGGCCACCAGCACCAGTAGTGCGGGCGGGTACAGCCCCTTGAGCATCAGCAGCAGGGCGGCGGCCAGC
>JAAYBB010000030.1 GCA_012719075.1 Clostridiales bacterium
CATAGGCGGGTGTCTCCTGCTGATCCAAGACGGCGACAAGCTGTGCGCCGGGGATGCCGCCCTCCACAATGGCGGTGGCGATGCCGTTTCCAATGTTGCCAAGTCCAATGATTCCGAGTTTTTTCATGCTCTTATCTCCCTTATGACAAACCGTTTTAAAGCCGTGTCTGCCGGTCCCCCACATGTTGCTCCCCTATAAAGATGCCGAATAACCGGTCTGTACCCGCCTGAATGACCATGCTTCGTACAGCGGCTTTTCGGCCTTTTCCACAAAGCAGGACTTTCCGCACCGGGGGTTTTTGTGCGAAAAACGTCGTCTTGTGGATGTTAATTTGTAGTATACCGATTTTTTGTGGAAAAGGCTAATCCCAAAAGGGCTATATCAATATAAGGAAATCGTTATATCCCGGACGGACAGGGGCCGCCTGCCCCGACGCCGTCGGCCGGGACGCCGTCCGCCGCGCGAGGAGAGGTGTACCTTCGCAAGCAACAAGTCGAAAAACAGGAGATAAATGGAAGGACAAACAGCGAAGGAAGCGCCGGCTTTTCCGGCGCTTCCTTCGCTGTTCCTGTATACGGATACTGTCTTACAGGGCGGCCAGGATCTCGTTGATGTCCGGCAGCTCGCCAAGAGGGTAGACCTTTACCCATTTGACGATGCCCTGCGCGTCGACAAGGACGTTGGCGCGGCCGGAAAAGCCGTAGTCTCCAATGAACACGCCGTAGTCCTGCGAAACCTTGCCGTGCGGCCAGAAGTCGCTGACCAGCGGGGTGTTTTCGATGGACAGCACCGAGGCCCAGGCCTTCTTGGAGGGCGGGGCGTCGATGCTCAGACCGATGGCGACGGTGTTCTTCGCGGCAAAGGCGTCGAAGTGGACCTCCAGCGCGCGCATCTGGTCAGTACACACCGCGGTCCAGGCCATCGGGTGCCAGGACAGCAGCACCTGCTTGCCCTGGTGGTCGGACAGGCGAACCTGCTTGCCAAAACCGTCCTTCAGCGTGAAGTCGGGGGCCTTTGCGCCCACTTTAATTGCATCCATATGGATTTCCTCCTGTATGTTGAATGTGTGGAGAGCCGGGGCCAGTCCGGTCGGGCCTGCCCCGATGCTTCGATCATACCATACCGTTCAGTTTTCTACAAACAGATAAATACCAAATACAGAAAATGTGCAAGGCAGACGAAGGCGCATGGCAGAGCAAACGACTGCAGGCAAGGCTGTCGCGGACAGGGGTTGTCGCGCCGTGTGAGGGAGGCAAAGTGGGGGCCGTTCATAAAAAGCGTCACGCGGCCCGTGCGGGCGTGTGCGGCGCAAGGCTGCAAGGCCTGATTTGCCGGGTCACAGCCGCTCCGCCCATTCGACCTCCTTAAAGCCGACCAGCACAAAGTCGCCGCCCGCCAGGATCGGACGCTTGACCAGCATGCCGTCGGTGGCGAGCAGCGCAAACTGCTCATCCTCGGTCATCGAGGGTAGCTTCTTGGAGAGCTCCAATGCCTTGTATTGCAGGCCACTGGTGTTGAAAAAGCGCTTGAGGGGCAGGCCGCTTGCGGCGTGCCAGGTCCGCAGCTCGGCCTCGGTGGGGTTGTCGGCCCTGATGTCGCGAAAGACATAATCCGCACCCCTGGCGTCGAGAAAGGTCCGCGCCCTTTGGCAGGTGGTGCATCTTGCGTAGCAAATGAACAGCATGGTGATTCCTCCGTTGTCGGTGATGTGGATCCGGATGCAGGGCGAGGGGTCGAGAGGGCCCGCCGCTTCGCCCTGGATCAGCCGCTCCTTGTCGGGCTTGGCCAGCGCCTTGAGGCGGTATTCCAGGCGTGAGGCCTCGGCCCTGTCCGGCGCCTGCCAGGCCGCCTCAAGGCGCAGGGGCCGGCGGGAGGCGGTGTATTTTGCGCCCCGGCCGCCATGGCCCGCGTGTTCGGCAAGGCGGCGGGCCAGATCGGTGGTGATGCCGGCGTAGAGGCTGCCGTCCTCACAGCGCAGCAGTTAGGTGTAATAGGCCGTTTTTCCCCCTCCTCCCGCCGGTGTCTTCTGCCTTTGAGTATAACACAGGCCTGCAGGAAAGCACAGCCTTTGGCAGGCGGCGCGAGGCTGGTAACAGAATGTGGACAGCAGGACAGGGGAGCGGGGCAAAGAAGGGTCTCCCGATGAAAAACATGTGCAGAAAACCGTGGCGCCGGCGGGACAGCGGGCTGCCAAACCCGTGTATCCCGATAATAAAGAAGGCGTGGAGGTGAAGGG
>JAAYBB010000003.1 GCA_012719075.1 Clostridiales bacterium
CTTTGGCCCGCGGGGCGTCACCTGCATCGTGAGGTCTCCCTCCGACAGCTGTTTGAGCAGCTCCACCTGCAGCTTGGTGTAGGCAGACATCTCCGCAAAGGAGGCTGCAAGCACGCCGATCTCATCGGCGCGGTCCACGTCAATATCCACGTCGACATCGCCGTCGGCCATCTGATCTGCCGCCGAGGTCAGCACGGAGAGCGGCTTTCCGATGCTCCGCCGGATGATGAAGGCGCACAAAATGGCAAACGCCAGTGAAAACACCAGGATGATCAGCGCGATGCGCAATCCGAATCCGATTGTGGCCCGGATGACCTCGTTGACGCTCAGATCCACGCCGATCACGCCGATCACGGCGCCGTCTTGCGTGGTGATGGGCACAAATCCGGAGACCATGGTGCCAAATTCGCCGGACTCATAGATTTCGCTGACGCGGGGGACGCCGTCGCGCAGCACATCGAACATCTCGTCGGCATAGATGCTCTCGCCGTCGATCACGATGGGTTCTGATTCGCCAAAGTCTATTTCGGCTTCGTCATTGACTGTGGGGTTGAACCCCTCAGCGAAATAAATCATCGAATCGGAATAGTTTGCATCCAACACGTAGAGGTAGTTGACATTTGTTCGCTTGGCGATTCCATCGAGACTGTTCTTGACGGTGTACCAGTGATCGTTTTTTTCAAGTGTCCGCATAATTTCGGTGAATTGATCCGGGTCGATCAACGCGGCGGCCGCGTGGGCAATGTCAAGCGCACGGTGGGCGTTTTCGGCGATGGAGTCACTTCGATACAGGGTTATGCTGGCGATGCCCACCGTCACCGCGCACAGCACAATCATGCCCACCAGCAGCGCCGATAGTTTAATGGATAGGGAGCTTTTTACCTTGCTCAGCATATGTCTGCCTCCAAATCTCTGTCTGTTTTAATGGGGGATATCATGTCAACGTATTATATCATGTGATAACGGAAATAAATGAGAGCCTCCGCTTCAAGGCGGCCGACAGCGGATCCCGGAGACCTCTTTCCGCCGGCTGTCCTTCACGTGCGGGCCGGAGGCGCTGAGGCGCAGACTTTAAATGATTCATCCGGGTATGGGCCACGCAATATGCAGCCGATGGGAAGAGTGGGGCATTGATTTAATTTCTCACATTTGCGCATGCGGCCCCACGGATCGGGTCAAGAATTGCACAGCGCCTCTTTCATCAAATTGCATCTTTCCGCAGTTGAATAGACCACCACCGCCTGCGAATACTTCGATCGAGGTGATCTCATGGCAAAAGACAGCCAGCTCGACCCTAAAGCTGTGCGCAAAATCAAATCCAAGGGCGGCCCCACCGTTGCCGAAAGCGCACTGGATGGCGGGGGCAAAAACAACAAAAAGCAGTCCGGAAACCGCCGCAAGCCGGGGGACGATCAGAAGTAGCCTGCCCGTTGGATTTCATGGATATCGAGGTGATGGCATGCTCAGCAAGCGGGAGTTGCGCATCTTGGACGGCGAGATAGACAAGCCCATTCCCGAGGAAATCTATCCGGTGCTCGACACGGACCTTGCGCGGGACAACCTGGAAAACGACCTGCCGGCGGCCGATCTGCAGGATGGATAGCACATGTCGCCCCCAGGTTGGACTGAACGGTTGACGGTGTGTCCAAATCCCGTTGTGGGCCTTGCCCACAACGGGATTTTCAGTTTGGGAACCCTGTGGCTTGCTGAAAACCCCGTCCTCTTTTTGACAAAACCTTCAAATGATGGTAAGGTGGGCTCATATCGCACCGCGTTAGACTGGCCTGCGCCGTTGATGTCGGGGCCTTTTTGACGGTCGATGGCGCAATTTCAATGCATGGAGGGGATAACAGGTGTTTGAAGGAAATCAACGGGAAATCGCAGAGGTCATCGGCCGCTATTTTGACGCAAGCTACCATGGCAGTGGTCAGGGGATGCTCGGCGTCTTTCACGCTGCGGCGCACATCTATGGACGCAATGAACAGGGCGGGCTGATCGATTGGCCCGCGGCCGAATTTGCGAGGCTGGTGGACTCGGGCACGGCGCCTGCCGCCACAAATCAGCCCCGCGAGGATGAGATTGTCTCCATTTGCTTTACCGGCGAGCAGACGGCCGTCGCCATTGTCAAGCTGCGCCTGTTCCAAACGCGCTACACCGATATCCTCACCTTTCTGTCGATCGACGGCAACTGGCGGGTGATCGCGAAGGCCCTGTCGGCGGAAAAGGTGGAGGCCCAGTAAACGGCTGCGTCAAGGGTTTGATGGGGCTGCAGGAGCGAGCCGGATAAAATCCCCACCTCTGTCAGAACTCTGCGCAACGAAGAGATGCCATGCGGCTAACCCCGCATGGCATTGGTCTTTTTGGGGGCGGCTGTTTCATCGGCGCAAGGGTGGCAGCCGCACCCCATTGGAAGAGCAATACGACCTGCTGCCAGTCAAAAACCCCCGCAATCCAGGTGGATTGCGGGGGTTTTTGACATGCGCATGATGGACGAAATCTGCGCACCCACCCGGCAACCTTTTCTTATGGCGGCCCAAGACGGCCGCATTGCGTTTGATGTGGCCATGCGAAGAGCAGGCCAGAACCGCCCTACTAAAACAAGTAGGTGGCGTTTTTGGCGTTTGCCCCCAACCTATACTGTTGCATAGCTACCCAAGCACGGAAGCTAAACGCACAATGAGAGGGGGGAGGGGGCGCCCGGCGCGAGGACTTGGGCCAAATTTGATGATTGCATGGCGTGTGTCCGTGAGAGGGGCCACGAAAAATAACATTTGGCGGGGGAGATCTGGATGAGACATCGATCGGTATGGATCGTGGTTTTGCTGCTGTTGCTTACGGCCGCCGGCTGTACGGGAAAAACGTCGGGGAAGCCGGCCGGGGACGGCCAGGCTTCTTCGGGCCAAAGCGTCCCGAATCTGCCGGACGCGCTTAAAAGCAAGGGGTGGCAGGCGGATAAGCTGCCGGATGAACTGCCGGAGTACACGGAGGGGGTGGTGGCGAATTCGGGCGGAGAGGAGGATGATTACACCATCATCCTCAGCGATACGGACAAAGAGGCGCTGGCACGGTACCTGGATCAGCTCAGGGAGGGCGGCTGGATCGTAACCGGCGAAAACAACGACGCAAAGGCCGTTCTGGGGCTGTACACCCTGAACTTCAAATGGAACGACCCGGATTCCACATGGCTCCAGATCAATCTGCGCACCGGAAAAGAAGGCGCGTGGCCCGCCGACCAGATTCCGCCGGAGGTCCTGCAGCCGCCGGGCGGCACGCTCGTCGGCGGCGTGGAGATTTTGCAGTCGATCGAGGACATGTGGTACTTCACCTATACCTATGACGGCATTGACGAAGAGGCGGCAAGGGCCTACATGCAGCTGCTCAGAGACAACGGCTGGATCGGCGACGACATGGCCGTGAGCAAGGCGTTCGAATGGAGGGGGGAGGAGTATGGCGCGTATATCGAAGTGTACGAAACGATTGAAATCCGGACCACCTTTTCCTGCAACTTCTACCTCGGCGACTGAACCCAGGCGTGTGAAGCCAGGCATCGGGGTGCCCGATGCCCGGAGGCCTGGGAGCTGCGCCCCATCCTCCGGGCGACAGGTGCAGGCCGGTTGGGCCGAATGCCGGCAGGGCATCTGCCGCAACCGTCCGGCGCCGCACAAGTGGAGAAACCGTATCGCCAAAGCACCGAAAGGAGAAAAATTGTATGTTGAGGAGCTCAACAAAGTCCACGGGGGGAATGGCCCTCCGCAGGCCGCTCGCCGCCCTGCTCGCCCTGGGGATGCTCGTCTGCCTGCTGCCCCTGTCCGCCTTGGCGGCAGTCGCGCCGCCCACCTCCCTGGGCGCGCCCGCACACTTTGGGGCGACCTTTCACTACAGCTACTTTAAGCTCTACATCAGCGCGCCCGATAGCGTCCGGGAGTACATGGCCCGCCGGGTGCAGGACGACCCGGAGAACCGCGACATAAAGGGATTGACGCTCTACTATCAGGTGGACGCCAAGATCAACGACGGGAGCTGGCAGTACACCGCCGACTGGGATTCGCCCAAGACGGTGCCCGACAACCACAAGAACAGGTACTATATCCCCTGTTTGGACGGTGAGTACTACGCCGGTGAAGGGTCTGCCTATTTCGTGCACCTGTTTTCCGACGAGACGGTTGCAAAGGCCATCGAGGACGCGGGCTGGGAATATTTTACGGATAACCGCATCACCTTCCGTGCGCGCTTTGCGCAGTCCTTCGATAACGGCGAGAGCTATGTGCTCTCCCCCTGGTCCAGGGAATTCGTCCTCTCGGCGGAGGTGAAGCTCGACGCCGAAAGTATGATCAACCACGCGCCGACCCTCAGGGGGGCGGAGGTGGAGCTGCGCGGCGATACGCCCTATCTGGCCGTCAGGCTGGAGAAGCCGCCCCAGGACATCGGCGATTTAAACGTCGCCACGGCCGGCTCGGTGGGTGCGCAAATCTGGCTGCGCAAGGAGGGCGATCCGGACTTTAAGCCGGTTCATTACTGGTGGGTTTCGAACGAGACCATCCGATTTGACGCCCGGGCCTATTTTGAAGAGTACAAGGACCACTATGAGGCAGCGGCCTATGAAATCAAGGTCAGATACCAGCTCGACCTCAAGACATACCGGCAGTCCGGATACTACAACAGCACGAGCACGGTCTACGTCTACAGCCCCTTCTCCAACGTCATCTCCCACAACATGCCGGCCTGGGGCAACGCCAGCCCCTGGGCGACAGAAGAGCTCAGGAAGGCCGACGACACAGGGCTGATCCCCGACATCCTGAGGGGTGCCGACCTGACGAAGCCCATCACGCGCGAGGAGTTCTGCGAGCTTGCGCTGCTGCTCTACGAAAAGACCACGGGGGGGAGCCCCGCGCCGGTGTCCCCAAGCCCCTTTAAAGACACGGACAATCCGCAGATTCTGAAGGCCTTTGCGCTGGGCATCACGCAGGGCACCTCGGCCACCGCCTTTTCGCCGGAGGTGCCGATCAACCGCGAGCAGTGCGCCACCATGCTCTTCAGGACCATCAAGGCGATCCATCCGGGCGGAGAGTACGCCACCCAGGGCATGAAAGACTTCCCCGACCAGCGGGATATTTCGGCCTTCGCGGCAGAGGGCACAAAGTTCATGTCGAAGCTGGGCATCATCAAGGGGGACGCGGAGGGCAACTTCATGCCCAAGGCGACCACCACCGCACAAACCGCCGCCGGCTACGGCATGGCGACGCGCGAGGCCGCCGTGCTCATGGGTGTGCGGACCTATGACAAGATGGACGAGATCAGGGCGACCGCGGGAGACAACACGGCGGCCAATGCATCGGCCTCGGTTGTCGGGACATGGGTGCTGGGCACGCTGTCGGGCGGACAGTTTAACGCCGCCACGGGAAAATACGAGGGCGGCGCCACCGGCCTCGGGATGGTCTATGCCTTCAAGCCGGACGGGACCTATACGGCGCTGGCCATCTGGTCCGAAGCCATCTGGATCACGGGCAAGTACGAGGTAAAAGAAGGGGTGATTACGCTGACCGACCGGGCCTCGGAGGAGAGCCATGACGACGGCAAGACCTGGGGCTCAAGGGAGGCGCTGCCCGACGCCTCGGCGTACTTTGCGTCCGGAACCGATGATGCCGGAACGTATCTGCTGCTCGGCGAGGAGGGCGCAGCGCCGCCCCTCGTCAATGGGACAAATGCGATGAAATACCGGCTGAAGGGTTGAAAAGCCCGGCACTGAAAGGAGCTGTACAGAATGAAAATGTACTTTGCAGGCAAACGGATCGCAGCCTTTCTGTTGGCGATTTTTATGCTGCTGTCCATGCTGCCCGTTGCGGCATGGGCGGCAGGCCCCGCCGTCGGCTTAGCCCAGGGCATTACGGGGAGCAAGACCATCCTCGTCACCTTGAGTTCAGGCAGCTTTGCGGCGGCCGTCAGCCACACGCACTTTACCCTTAGCGGAACGGGGGCCCCTGAGATTCAGGGCATTTACCGAGACGGCAATACCGCCATCCGGCTTTCGCTGGCGGCGAATATCGAAGCGGCGCACACCCTGAGCATCACGGCCGAGCAGGCGGCATTCGAGGCCGGAACCACGCCATTTGAAGCGCTGAGCGTCTATGCCGCGACGCGCGCAGCGGGCACGGCGAAGGCAACCGCCGGCACAGGAGACATCACCGTAAAACTGACCAGCGGCTCGTTTAACGACAATCAGTATACAACCTCCTGGTTGCTCGGGGGCAGCGCCTCCGAGGGGAATTCCATTGCCGCCGTGGAGCGCATTGGTCAGCAGGAAGTCAAACTCACGCTGGGGAAGAGCCTTGGCGCCTCCGACGTATTGACCGTCAATGCGACGCAGTCGGCGTTTTCGAATGTCGCAACCGCCCCCTTTGCGCCGGCGCTGACGGTGGCGATTGCGCCGTCAGCGGACCCGGTCTGTGAAATCGGCGGAACCGGCTACGCCACGTTGGGGTTGGCGCTGGCCGCCGTACAGAATGGGCAGAGCGCCACGGTCAAACTGCTGAAGGACATTCAGCACAACGGTCAGATTTTCATCGACCACGATCAAGACAAACGGATTACCTTTGACCTGAACGGATGCACGTTGACGGTCGTGCACGCCGGAGGGCCCGGGCTGTTGCTGTATTCCGGGGGCGTTGACTATGTTGACACCACCGCATCTCCGGGGCAGTTCAACGTCACCGGCACGACCTGCGGGGTGCAGGCCTGGTGGAACGGAACCGTCGTAAAAGTGACCAATGCCACCGCGACGGCGCCATCCCTGAATCTCGATGCGCAGAGCTACGGCGTATACGCGCGGTACGGCGCGCAGGTCACGGTTGCGCAAAACGCCCAGGGCAACAAGTACGGGGCCTATGCAAGCGATGCCTATGGCGGAGTCAAGAGCAAGGTGATCGTCGGCGGAAACGCCATTGCCGAAACCGTTTATGCCAGCTCGAATCCCCGGATTGGCGCCATCGCCACCAGTTATGCCGAGCTTGAGGTTGCGGGCAATGCGTCCGGCGGCTGGGTTGGCGTCTATGCGTCGGGCAGCAGCACGGCCAAGGTGGACGGCAAGGCCACGGGCGGGCTGTATGGCGTTTATGCCGAGCTGAACAGCACGGCCGAGGTGGGCGAAGCGGAGGCGACGGCAGAGTACGGCGCCGCCGCCTATAACGGCAATCAGGACTCCTCGGTCGCTGTCAGGGGGAATGCCAAGGCCCATTCGGTCAACGGCATTGGCGCCATTGCCAACAGCGGCACTATCACCATAGACGGCGTGATCACGGCGCCGGTCTATGTCAGAACCGGCTCCACCGATAAAACGTCCGGGGACTACACGACCGACGCCCTCCACCCCGGCTACCGCAAGTACACCGACGGCACCGGCACCGTGTGGGTGAAGGAGAGCGCAGCCGCCACGCAGCTCGCCACCCCCACCGGGCTGGTCTGGGACATCGCGACGGCGGGCACGATTAAGGCGAAGTGGAACGCGGTGGACGGCGCGCAAAACTACGCGGTGCGCCTTTACAAGGCGGGCGTCTATCAGGGATTGCTGGAGACGAATGCGACAAGCCTACATCTGACCACCTATCTCCAGGGCTTCGGCACGGGCACCTACACCTTTACGGTCAAGGCGCTCGCCCCGAGCGGGAGCGCCGACTATACCGACAGCGCGGCGGCGACAAGCGGCGAATACGCCTACACCGCCCTCGTCTGCCAAATCGGCGCCACCGGCTACACCACACTGGGCGCGGCCATCACCGCGGCCCTGAACGCGGGAGGCGCGACGACCATCACGCTGCTTCAAAGCATCGACGAAGCTGCGCCGATCGCGGTGGCCGAGGCAAACATCACCTTTGAGCTGGGCAGCTTTGATCTGACCATCGACACCAGCGCCACGCCCGGCTCCACCGCACTGACGGTGCAAAACGGCGGAAAAGTGAGCTGCTCCGGCAGCGGCAAGCTGCATGTCGAAGGCGCAGAGCGCGGCCTGAGTGCGGCGGGCGGCAGCGAGATTCATGTCAGCGGCAGTGTTGTCGCGGGAAAATATGGCGTCTACACCTCCGGCGGCACCGGAA
>JAAYBB010000004.1 GCA_012719075.1 Clostridiales bacterium
AAGCCTTGGACCGTTTGCCGGGGGTATCGCGGCGCAAGCCGCGTATCTAGGGGGTACGGGTACCCCCTGGAAGTTATGACCCGCCGGCGCAGTTCGCCGGCGACCGCGCGCCCCGCGCGCGAGGGGGTATCGAGCGAGAACCCGGCAGGGTTCGATGCTCGTATCCAAGGGGGATGAAGTCCCACCTGGAAGCGCTCTTGGGGTACGGGCACCCCCTGGCCTTCTCACCCCTGCCGCTGCTTGTGGTTGGGGTTTACGCAGATCACCATCACGCGGCCCTTGCGCTTGATGATCTTGCACTTTTCACACATGGGCTTGACACTGGGCTTGACTTTCATGGCTTTGGTCCCTCCTTATGCCGCGTGGGGAAACCCCCGCGCGCCCTGCTTACGCGGCAGGGCCGGTTACTTTCCTCTCCAGATGATCCTGCCGCGGTTGAGGTCGTAGGTCGACATGGCCACCGTGACCTTGTCGCCCGGCAGGATGCGGATAAAATTCATGCGCAGTTTGCCTGAAATATGGGCCGTGATTTTGTGTCCGTTCTCCAGCTCCACGCGAAACTCGGCGTTGGGAAGCGCCTCGGTAACTCTGCCTTCCAGTTCAAACTGATCGTCTTTGGCCAAACAAAACCCTCCTTCACCCCTCAGCGTCGCCCGCCGCGAGCAGCGCGGCCAGCGATTTCCGGACTTCGGCGTCGATCGGCAAACGCCCTTGCAGAACCTTGTCCCGCACCGGACAGTCGGGCCGGAGCACAAAGGTCACATGCCTGCGGTTCTTGCGCTTGGGCGAGGCCAGCTTTCGCAGCTTGCCGTCGGCCAGCGTCACCCGCCGGGCATCCGCCTCGAGCACAAAGAAGCAGCGGCCCCTGTCGCGCCCCTGTGTGGAGCGCACCACGTCACCCACTTCGATGGTCCGCATGGTCAGCCCTCCAGGTTGTGCAGCGTGAGGACCTCCGGCTCGCCCTCGGTGACGGCCACCGTGTTCTCGTAGTGGGCCGAGAGGCTGCCGTCCGCCGTGACCACCGTCCACTCGTCGGCCAGCACCTTGACCTCGAAGCCCCCGCTGTTGACCATGGGCTCGATGGCCAGCGTCATGCCGGCCTGTAGCCGCGGTCCGCGGCCGGCCGTGCCGAAGTTGGGCACCTCGGGGTCCTCGTGCAGCTTGCGCCCGATGCCGTGGCCGACATACTTGCGCACCACCGAGCAGCCCTGTCCCTCGACAAAGGCGGCGATGGCGGCGCCGATGTCGCCGATGCGGCGGCCCTCGCGCACCTGCGCAAGCCCTGCAAAGAAGGCCTGGCGCGTGACCTCGATCAGCCGCTGCGCCTCCTGCGAGACCGCGCCCACCGCAAAGGTGGCGGCGCAGTCGCCGTGGAAGCCCTGGTACATGGCCCCGACGTCGATGCTGACCAGATCCCCCTCCCGCAGCACCCGGTTGCCCGGGATGCCGTGGATGACCTGCTCGTTGACCGAGATGCAGGCGGCGGCGGGAAAGCCGCCGTAGCCCAAAAAGGAGGGTGTGCAGCCCTGTGCGGCGAAGTAGTGGTGGACGGCCCGGTTGATCTCGCCGGTCGTTGTGCCCGGCCGCACCATGGAGCCGCCCAGGCGCAGGCCCGCCGAGGCGATCCGCCCGGCCTCGCGCATCAGCGCGAGCTCGGAAGCCCCCTTGAGGACAATCATTACAGCGATCCCTCGATCAGGGCCATGATCTGCTTGTTGGTCTGCTCGATGCCGGTGCCGCTGACCGTCGCGAGCACCCCGCGCTCACCGTAAAAGTCCTTGAGCGGCTCGGTCTGCTCGTGGTAGACCTCCAGCCGGCCGGCGACGGTCTCGGGGCGGTCGTCCTCGCGGACGATCAGCGCGTCTCCGCAGACGTCGCAGTGGTCGCCCGCCTTGGAGGGGGCGTTTTGCACATGGAAGGTGGCGCCGCACTTGAGGCAGACCCGCCGTCCGCTGAGCCGCGAGAGGATCTCGTCGTCCGACACCTCGATCGAGATGACCAGGGCGATCCGGACCCCCATCTCCTCCAGCACCCCGGCCTGGGCCAGGTTGCGGGGAAAGCCGTCCAGGATGAAGCCGGCTTCGCAGTCGGACTCGGCAATGCGGTCCTTGAGCACCGCCACGACGATCTCGTCAGGCACCAGCGCGCCGCTGTCCATGTAGGTCTTGGCCTCCAGTCCCGCGGCGGTGCCGGCCTTGACGGCGGCCCGCAGCAGGTTGCCGGTCGAAATCGTGGGCAGCCCCAGCCGCTCGCTGACGATGGCGGCCTGGGTGCCCTTCCCGGCGCCCGGCGCGCCCAAAAAGATGATGTTCATACGCGTTCTCCTCCTCGTTTACCGCCATGCCCCCGGCCGCACCGGCCGAGGGCGCGTCCTGTGCGCCATAGCTGCTTCAAAAGGCCTATTCCAAAAAGCCCTTGTAGTGGCGCATCAGCATCATGGACTCCATCTGCTTGACCGTCTCGAGCGCGACGCCGACCAGGATGATGATGGTGGTTCCGCCCAGCGAGATGTTGATGCCGCCCGGCAGGAACCAGGTGGTGATGATGGGCAAAATCGCGATGAAGACCAAAAACCAGGAGCCAAAGAAGGTGATCTTGTTCAAGATCCGCGCGATATACTCCGAGGTGGGCCGTCCCGGACGGATGCCGGGCACAAATCCGCCGTTCTTTTTGAGGTTGTTTGCGATCTCCACGGGGTTGTAGGTCATGGAGATGTAGAAGAACGAAAAGCCCACGATCAGCAGCGTGTAGAGCAGGGCGTAAATCGGGTGGTCAAAGCGGAAGGCCTTGAGGAAGGTGGCCCAGAACCCCTCGGGGTTGCTGGCCGGGAAGAAGAAGGCGATGGTGCTGGGGATGGACAGAAAGCTCTGCGCGAAGATGACCGGCAGCACGCCGGTGCCGTTGACCTTGATCGGGATGTGGGTGGACTGCCCGCCGTAGACCTTGCGGCCCACCACGCGCTTGGCGTACTGCACCGGGACGCGGCGCTCGGCGTTGGTGACGATGACCACCAGCGAGACCAGCAGCACGGCGCCGACGGCGATGGCGATGGCCACAAAGGGGTTGAGCTTCTTGACGACCTCGAGCTCGAGGTCGAGGTAGCCCTGCGTGACATAGCCGATCATGCTGGACACCGTTGCGGGCGCCCTGGACACGATGCCGGCGAACAGGATGATCGAGATGCCGTTGCCGATGCCGTAGACGTTGATCTGGTCGGCCAGCCACATCAGCAGCGCGGTGCCGGCCGACAGCGTGACCACAAAGACCAGCGCGGTCAGTGCGCTGGGCGTGATGATGACGCCGTAGCTGCGCAGCGTGGCGTAAAAGCCGTAGCCCTGCAGCAGCGCGATGCCGACGGTCAGGTAGCGGGTGTAGTTGTTGAGCTTCTTGCGCCCCTCGTCGCCCTCCTTGGACAGCCGCTCGAGGGCCGGGATGGCCACCGTGAGCAGCTGGATGATGATGGAGGCGTTGATGTAGGGCGAAATGCTCATGGCGAACAGCGTGCCCTGCGAGAAGGCGCCGCCCGACATCAGGTTCAGGTAGCCGAAGAAGGTGCCGCTCATCTGGGCATAGTAGCTCTTCATCTGGGCCGTGTCGATGTAGGGTACCGGGATCGTCGCGCCAAAGCGGAACAGCACGATGATGAACAGCGTGAACAGCATCTTCTTGCGCAGGTCTTCGACCTTCCAGGCGT
This sequence comes from Clostridiales bacterium, assembly GCA_012719075.1. GTDB lineage: Bacteria > Bacillota > Clostridia > Oscillospirales > Feifaniaceae > JAAYBB01. The sequence continues at coordinate 3,695 of JAAYBB010000004.1, forward strand.
TGCGGATGGTCTCTATCATAGGTCAACCACCTCGGCACGTCCCCCGGCGGCCTCGATCTTCTCCTTCGCGGCGGCCGAGTAGGCCTGAAGGCGGACCTCCAGGTTTTTGGTGAGTTCGCCGTCGCTCAGCACCTTCACGCCGTCGTGCAGCTGCTTGAGCAGGCCCTTTTCCTTGAGGGCCGCGACGTCGACCACCGCGCCGGCCTCAAAGCGGTTGAGGTCCGACAGGTTCACGTTGGCATAGACCTTCTTAAAGCGGGCGTTGGTAAAGCCGCGCTTGGGCATTCTCCTCTGCAGGGGCATCTGGCCGCCCTCAAAGCCGGGGCGCACGCCGCCGCCCGAGCGGGCCTTCTGTCCCTTGTGTCCCCTGCCGGCCGTCTTGCCGTTGCCGGAGGCCGGCCCGCGGCCCTTGCGCTTGGCCACGTCGGTGGAGCCGGGCGCGGGACTCAGTTCGTGGAGCTTCATCTCTTGCACCTCCTTGCTGTTTGGCTATCTGACTTCCACAAGATAGGCAATCTGCTTGATCTTGCCCCTTGTCGCCTCATTGTCGGGCTGGGTCACGACCATGCCGGGCCGCCGAAGGCCCAGCGAGTGGGCGGTGGCGATGTGCTTGTCGTGCCGGCCGTTCAAAGATTTTACCAGCTTGATCGTGATGGTGCCTTTGCCGCTCATCGCGCATCCCCTCCAGCTCCCGTGATCTCGCCGACCGACTTGCCGCGCACGGCGGCCACCTGATCGGCGCTGCGCAGGCTCATCAGGCCATTGAGCGCCGCATTGACCACATTGCGCGGGTTGTTGGAGCGCAGCGACTTGGTCCTGATGTCCTTGATGCCCACGACTTCGGCGATGGCGCGCACCGGGCCGCCGGCGATGATGCCGGTGCCGGGCGCCGCCGGCTTGAGCAGCACCTCTCCGGCGCCAAAGCGGCCGATGACCTCGTGGGGGATCGTGGACCCCTTGAGCGAGATCTGCACCATGTTCTTCTTGGCGTCCTCAATGCCCTTGCGGATGGCGTCGGGCACTTCGGAGGCCTTGCCGAGGCCGCAGCCGACGCGGCCCTTGCCGTCGCCGACCACGACAATGGCGGCAAACTTAAAAATCCGGCCGCCCTTGACGGTCTTGCTGACCCGGTTGATGGCGACGACTTTTTCCTGGAGGTCGAGCGCTGCAGCGTCTACTTTTGCCATCATCTCTTCTCCTTCCTAGAATTTCAGTCCGCCTTCGCGGGCGCCCTCTGCGAGCAGCGCCACACGACCGGTGTACACATAGCCGCCGCGGTCGAACACCACTTCGGTGATGCCGGCCTGCACGGCCTTCTTTGCAATGCTGAGACCCACTGCCTTGGCGGCCTCCTTGTTGCCGCCGTAGCCGTCGAAGTCCTTGTCGAGAGAGGAGGCGGCCACGAGGGTCACGCCCCGCACGTCGTCGATGAGCTGCGCGTAGATGTTCTTGACCGAGCGGTAGACACAGAGCCTCGGCCGCTCGGCGGTGCCGGAGACCTTGCCGCGGACGCGCCTGTGCCGCCTCTGCCTCAGTTCGTTTTTGTCCTTGCGTACAATCATGAGCCCGTTCTCCTTTCTCAAGCCTTCTTGCCGGCCTTGCCCTCTTTGCGGCGAATTTGCTCGTAGCTGTATTTGATGCCCTTGCCCTTGTAGGGCTCCGGCGGGCGCTTTCCGCGCACCTCGGCGGCAAAGTGGCCGACAATCTGCTTATCCGGCCCGCTGACGACCACGCGGTTGGGGGCCGGCACCTCGATGGAGATGCCGGGGATCTCCTCCATGATGACCTGGTGCGAGTAGCCCAGGTTCATGACCAGCTGGTTGCCCTGCTTCTGGGCCCTGTAGCCGACGCCGTTGATCTCGAGCGTCTTCGAAAAGCCCTCGTGCACGCCGTGCACCATGTTGGCGATCAGCGTGCGGGTCAGGCCGTGCAGCGCGCGGTGCTCCTTTTGGTCGTCGGGGCGGGTCACATGGATGACGCCCTCCTCGACCGACACCGTCATGGCGGGGTGGTGGTCCAGCTCCAGGGTGCCCTTGGGGCCCTTGACCGTCAGATGCGTACCGCTCTGCTTCAACTCCACGCCGGACGGGATTTGAATGGGAGATTTTCCAATTCTAGACATCTCTTCTCTCCTCCTTACCAGACGTAGGCCAGGACTTCGCCGCCGACGTTGAGGGCCTTGGCCCGCCGGTCGGTGATGACGCCCTTGCTGGTCGACACAATCACGATGCCCAGGCCGCGGATGACCTGCGGCATCTCCCTGCAGCCGGAATAGCGGCGAAGCCCGGGCTTGCTGACCCGCTGGATGCCGGTGATGGCCGGCACCTTGTTCTTGCCGTACTTGAGCACGATTTTAATGGCGCCCTGGCGGCCGTCCTCAATCAGGTCAAAGCTCTTGATATAGCCCTCTTCCAAAAGAATTGAGGCGATGGCCTTCTTCATGTTGGAAGCAGGTACTTCGACGGTGGGGTGCTTTGCCGCGCTGGCGTTGCGGATGCGCGTCAGCATGTCGGCAATGGCGTCGGTTGTCTGCATTCTCGTCTCCTCCTGTTCGTTTTACAAGCGTTTGGCCGCCCCGCAGCCTGCGGGCGCCCATTTGGAAAGTTTACCCTAACCCGAGGTTTTTCATGCCGGGCGCTGCCGCCCGGCGGCCCCGGAAGGGCCCTCTCCCCTGCGTTTCCGGTATCTCCCCAACCACAATGATTGCGCGTCGCCCCTGATGGAGCCGCCCGCAGGGCGGCGCCGGGCAGAGCATCGCGCCTGTCAACGGGGTGGGTCTGCGGCGCGCCGCAGCGCGGCCGCCTCCGGCATCATTGTCGTTGACGGGACACCGGGCCGAACGGTCTTCTGCGCGTCTACCAGCTCGCCTTGCGCACGCCGGGGATGTGCCCCTGATAGGCCAGCTCGCGGAAGCAGATTCTGCAGACGCCGTACTTGCGCAGGTAGGCGTGCGGCCGTCCGCAGATCTTGCAGCGGTTGTATTCCCGGCTGGAAAACTTCTGCGGCCGCTTTTGTCTGATCTTTTGGGATGTCTTGGCCAAGTCTGACTCCTCCTTCTAGAATGTCTGGCTATTTGGCGAAGGGCGCGCCCATCAGCGAAAGCAACTCGCGGGCCTCCTCATCGGTTTTGGCGGTGGTGACAAAGGCGATGTCCATGCCGCGGATCTGCTCGACCTTGTCATACTCGATCTCGGGGAAAATGAGCTGCTCGCGCAGCCCGAAGGCGTAGTTGCCGCGCCCGTCGAACCCGTTGGGGTTGATGCCGCGGAAGTCGCGCACGCGGGGCAGCGCCACGTTGAACAGCCGGTCGATGAACTCGTACATGCGGTCGCCGCGCAGCGTGACCTTGACGCCCACCGGCATGCCCTCGCGCAGCTTGAAGTTGGCCACCGACTTTCTGGCGTTGACCACGACCGGCTTTTGGCCGGTGATGGCGGCAATGTCCGAGACCACGGCCTCGATGGCCTTGGCGTTGTCCTTGGCGTTGCCGCAGCCGACGTTGACGACCACCTTGTCAAACTTGGGGATCTGCATGGGGTTCTTGTAGCCAAAGCGCTTCATCAGCGCGGGCGCCACTTCGTTGCGATAGGCTTCCTTCAGTCTGGCCATGATGAAAACCTCCCTTTCTTAAAGCTCGGCGCCGCAGTGCTTGCAGACGCGCACCTTTTTGTCGCCGGTGATCCTGTGGGCGATCCGCGTGGGCTTTTTGCACTTGCCGCAGTAGAGCATCACCTTGGCGGCGTACATCGGGGCCGGCGCCTTGACAATGCCGCCCGCGTCGCCCTGGCGGCGGGGCTTGACGTGCTTGGTCACGATGTTGATGTCCTCGACGATGACCTTGCCCTCTTTGGGCGAGACCTCGAGCACCTTGCCGGTCTTGCCCCTGTCCTTGCCGGAGATCACCTTGACGGTGTCGCCGGTTTTGACATGCATTTTCTTTCTCTCCACTTGGGCTCCCTCCTCACTCACAACACTTCGGGCGCCAGGGACAGGATCTTCATGTAGTCCCGGTCCCTGAGCTCACGGGCAACCGGCCCGAAGATACGGGTGCCTCTGGGGTTTTTGTCTTCCTTGATGATGACGGCGGCATTCTCGTCAAAGCGGATATAGGAGCCGTCGGGGCGCTGGGTGCCCTTGGCACTGCGCACGATGACGGCGCGCACGACCTCGCCCTTTTTGCACATGCCGCCCGGCACGGCCTTTTTGACCGAGGCCACGATGACGTCGCCGATGCCCGCATACTTCCTGCCGGTTCCGCCCAGTACGCGAATGCACATGAGCTCCTTGGCGCCCGAGTTGTCGGCCACCTTGAGCATGGACTGCATCTGAACCATGAGAGGATTCCTCCTTTAAACTCCTTGGGACGGGCGGCGACCCGGCCTGTGCCGGCTCGGCGCCGCCTGAAAACAGGGGTTCCGCAGCGCGCGGCCCTGCGGCCGGCCTACTTCGCCTTTTCGAGGATTTCGACCAGGCGCCATCTCTTGTCCTTCGAGAGGGGGCGGGTCTCCATCACCAGCACCTTGTCGCCGACGCCGCAGAGGTTGCCCTCGTCGTGCGCCTTGAGCCTGTAGGTGCGCTTGATGATCTTCTTGTACAGCGGGTGGGCCACGCGGTTTTCCACCGCCACGACGATGGTCTTATCCATCTTGTCGGACACCACCTTGCCGATGCGCGTCTTGCGAAATACACGTTCGCTCACAGTTTATCCTCCTCCCCTATGCCCTGGCCTTGCTCTTGAGCTCGTTCTCGCGGATCACGGTCAAAAGCCTCGCCACCGTCTTTTTGGCCTCCACAATCTTCAGGGGGTTTTCAAGCTGGCTGACGGCGTGCTGAAAGCGCAGGTTCATGAGCTCCTGCCGGGCGTCCTTCAGACGGCTGTCCAGCACATCCGGACTCAGCTTTCTGATCTCTTTGATGGTCATTCTGCATCACCCTCCACCTGCTGGTCCTCTTTCATCACGAATTTGCACTTGACCGGCAACTTGTGCATGGCGAGACGCATGGCTTCACGGGCGTCCTCCTCGGAAATTCCGCTCATCTCAAACAAAACGCGTCCGGGCTTGACAACCGAAACCCAGTATTCGGGAGAGCCCTTACCGGAACCCATGCGGGTCTCGGCCGGCTTTTTGGTCACCGGCTTATCCGGGAAAATCTTGATCCACACCTTACCGGCCCGGCGGGTAAAGCGGGTCAGCGCAATACGGGCGGCCTCGATCTGGTTGCTGGTGATCCAGCCCGGCTCGGTGGCCACCAGGCCGAACTCGCCCTGGCTGATGACGTTGCCGCGGGTGGCCTTGCCCTTCATGCGGCCACGGTGGACCCTGCGGTATTTGACCCTCTTAGGCATCAGCATCTGCCTTGGCCTCCTCCCTCTTGGTGGTGCGCTTGACGGCGGGCAGGACCTCGCCCTTGTAAATCCAGACCTTCACGCCGATGCGCCCATAGGTGGTCTTGGCCTCGGCAAAGCCGTAGTCGATGTCGGCCCGCAGCGTCTGCAGCGGAATGGTGCCCTCGCGGTAGCTCTCGCCGCGCGCGATTTCGGCGCCGCCGAGGCGGCCGCTCACGGCGGTCTTGATGCCGCGGGCGCCAAGGCGCATGGCCCGGCTGATGCTCATCTTCATGGCGCGGCGGAAGGAGATGCGCTTTTCAAGCTGGGCGGCGATGTTCTCGGCCACCAGCTGGGCGTCGAGGTCGGGCTGCCGGATCTCGACCGTGTCGAGCAGCACCGGCTTGCCGACCAGCTTCTCAATGTCCAGCCGCAGCCGCTCGATCTCGGTGCCGCCCTTGCCGATGATCATGCCCGGCTTGGCGCAGTGCACGATGACGCGCACGCGGCCGCCCGAGCGCTCGATCTCAATGCGCGGCACGCCGGCGGCGTACAGCTTCTTCTTCAGATAGGTGCGGATCTTGTGGTCCTCCACCACGAGGTCGCCAAACTGCTGATCCGCAACAAACCAGCGGGAATCCCAGTCTTTAATCACGCCCACGCGAAGCCCGTGGGGATGCACTTTCTGACCCATGCGATTCGTTCCCTCCCTCTCACTCTTTTTCCTTGAGGACAACCGTGATGTGCGATGTCCGCTTGCGGATGCGGAAGGCCCGCCCCTGCGCCCTGGGCATGACCCGCTTGAGCACGGGGCCCGGATCGGCATAGGCCTCGGCCACATAGAGCGCGCCGCGGTTCATCGAAAGGTTGTTCTCGGCGTTGGCCGCAGCCGACTTCAGCAGCTTGCCGACCGGCTCGCTGGCGGCCTTGGGCGTGTTGTTCACGATGGCCTGCGCCAGCTCGAGGTCCTTGCCGCGGATCAGGTCCAGCACCACCGACACCTTGCGCGGGGCGATGCGGACAAACGTTGCCTTTGCTCTTGCCTCCATGTTGTCTTCGCCTCCCTTATCTGCCGGTGTTGGACGTGCGGGACCCCGCGTGACCCCGGAAGGTCCGCGTGGGGGCAAACTCGCCCAGCTTGTGCCCGACCATGTCCTCGGTGATGTAGACCGGGACATGCTTTCTGCCGTCGTGCACCGCGACGGTGTGGCCGACAAAGTCGGGGAAAATCGTGGATGCCCTCGACCAGGTGCGCAGCACCCGCTTTTCGCCATTTTCGTTCATTTCGCGGATGCGCTTCAGCAGGACGGGTTGTACGAACGGTCCCTTTTTAACAGATCTGCCCATGGTGAAATACGGCCTCCTTTCACAGCGCTATTTCTTGGTCCTTCTGCGGACGATATACTTGTCGCTCTGATTCTTCTTGGAGCGGGTCTTGTAGCCGAGCGTGGGCTTGCCCCAGGGCGTGACCGGGCTGGGCCGGCCGATCGGGGAGCGGCCCTCGCCGCCGCCGTGCGGGTGGTCCACCGGGTTCATGACCGAGCCGCGCACGGTCGGGCGGTAGCCCATGTGGCGCTTGCGGCCGGCCTTGCCGATCGAGCGGTTCTCGTGGTCGATGTTGCTGACCTGCCCGATGGTGGCCTTGCACTCCTGCCGGATCTTGCGGACCTCGCCCGAGGGCAGCCGGACCTGGGCGTAGTCGCCCTCCTTGGCCATCAGCTGGGCCGAGTTGCCGGCCGAGCGCACCAGCTGCGCGCCCTTGCCGGGGTACAGCTCGATGTTGTGGATGATGGTGCCGACCGGGATGTTCTCGAGCGGCAGGCAGTTGCCCGGCTTGATGTCGGCGGCGGCGCTGCTGATCACGGTGTCCCCGACCGCCAGCCGGTGGGGCGCGATGATGTAGCGCCGCTCGCCGTCCCCGTACCCGACCTTGGCGATGTTGGCCGTGCGGTTGGGGTCGTACTCGAGCGTGAGCACGGTGGCCGGCTGGTCGATGCGGTCGCGCTTGAAGTCGATGATGCGGTACTTCTGCCGGTTGCCGCCGCCGTGGTGGCGCACGGTGATGCGCCCGTAACTGTTGCGGCCGGCATACCGCTTTTTCTTTTCGAGCAGAGACTTCTCCGGCTTGACCTTCGACAGCCCTTCAAAGGTAGAGACCGTCATCTGTCTGCGGGCCGGGGAGGTCGGGTTGTACTTTTTAATGGCCATTTGCGATGTTCCTCCTTCACTCTGCAGTCACGGCTACATCATACCCTCGAAGAACTCGATGGGCTTGCTGTCCTCGGTCAGCCTGACAATGGCCTTCTTGCGCTTTGAGGTGTATCCGGTGTGGACCCCCATGCGCTTCTCCTTGCCCAGCAGGTTCATGGTGTTGACCTTGGCGACCTTGACTTTAAAGATCTCCTCAACGGCGTTCTTGATCTCGTGCTTGTTGGAGCCAAGCGCCACCTCGAAGGTGTAGATCTTGCTGCGCACGCCGTCCAGGGAGCGCTCGGTGATGATGGGCCTGCGAATGATATCGTAGGGCGACTTCATTATGCGTACACCTCCTCGATCTTGGCGACGGCGTCCCTCAGCACCACAAAGTGGTCGCAGTTGAGGATGTCGTACACATTCAGCGTGTTGACCAGCGTCGTCTTGACGCCGGGGATGTTGCGGGCCGAGAGGATCAGGTTGCGGTCCACCTCGGGCGCCACGATCAGGGTCTTGCCGCCGGCCCCAATGGCCGACAGAAACTTGACGATGCTCTTGGTCTTGATCTCGTCAAAGGCGGCCCCGTCGATCACCTTGATGCTGCCCTGCTCCACCTTGGACGAGAGCGCCGACTTCATCGCGATGCGGCGCTGCTTGCGGTTGAGGTCCTGGCGGTAGGAGCGGGGCTTCGGCGCAAAGGCCACGCCGCCGTGGGTCCACTGGGGGGCCCGGATGGAGCCGTGCCTTGCGCGGCCGGTGCCCTTTTGCCGCCAGGGCTTGGCGCCGCCGCCGCGGACTTCGGCGCGGGTGAGGGCGCTCTGATTGCCCTGCCGCCGGTTGGCCAGGTGGGCCACGACGGCCTGGTGCAGCAGGTCCCTGTGGATGCTGGCGCCAAATACGCTCTCGGAGAGCTCGAGCTCGCCGGTGACCTTGCCGCTCATGTCGATCAAAGATACCTTGGGCATTTTCTCTTCCTCCTTCGTCCTGCGCCTTAAGCCTTGACGGCCGACTTGACGATCACAAGTCCGCCCTTGGGCCCCGGGATGGCGCCCCGAACCACCAGCAGGTGGTTCTCGGCGTCGATTTTGACCACGTCGAGGTTCTGCACGGTGACCTGCTCGGCGCCCAGGTGTCCCGGCATCTTCTTGCCGGGCATGATGCGGGAGGGGTCGGTGCCGGCCCCCATCGAGCCGGCGTGCCGGTGCACCGGGCCGCCGCCGTGGGTCATGCGCCCGCGGCTGTTGTTGAAGCGCTTGATGGTGCCGGCAAAGCCCTTGCCCTTGGAGGTGCCGGTGACGTCGATCTTCTCGCCCACCTCAAAGCTCTCCACCGTGACGGTGTCGCCAGGGTTCAGCGCCTCGGCCCCGTCCAGCTGGAACTCCTTGAGGTACTTCTTAAACAGGGTGCCGGCCTTGGCCAGATGGCCCTTCTCCGGCTTGCTGAGCTTGCGCTCCGGCAGGTCTTCGTAGCCGAGCTGTACGGCCTCGTAGCCGTCGGTCTCGACCGACTTCTTCTGCACGACGGTGCAGGGGCCGGCCTGGATGACCGTCACGGGGATGACCCGCCCGTTCTCGTCAAAAATCTGGGTCATGCCCACCTTTTTGCCAAGGATGCCTTTTTTCATACTCCTTCTAAACCTCCTGCTGGGTTATTGGTTGAGGGACGCCCCCCAACATGACCTGCGCCGGCCCCCGCCCTCTTCGGCGGCGGCGGCGCAATGAGGAATGCCCTTGCCGTCACAGCTTGAGCTCGATCTCCACCCCGGCGGGAAGCTGGAGGTTCATCAGGGCGTCCACGCACTTCTGCGAGGGCCTGTGAATGTCGATCAGCCGCTTGTGGGTGCGCATTTCAAACTGCTCCCGCGAGTCCTTGTACTTGTGGACGGCCCGCAGGATCGTGACGATCTCCTTCTTGGTCGGAAGCGGAATCGGCCCCGAGACCTCGGCGCCGTTGCGCTTGGCCGTATCGACGATGCGCTCGGCGCTCTGGTCGATCAGCGAGTGGTCGTAGGACTTGAGCCGGATCCTGATTTTTTCCTGTGCTGCCATGCCTTTGCCTCCTCAGCGTTTGTTGTGGCCCGCCGCGGCGGGCACGCCTAGTGCTTGTAGCGTTGGCGACTTGAGCAAATTTGTAACACCCTGCCGAGTGTCCCACATCGTGACATAAAAAATCCGAAATAACTGCGGCAGTTGATTTCGGACATAAATCCCCCGTCTTCCCTGCTCATCGTGTGCCGCTCGCACATTGCCGCAGCCGGAAAACGTCGCATCACGAGGCGAGTGAACGCCTTGCTGCTCTCTATGTCGCGCCCGATAAACGGACCTACTCCACGGAAATTTCCCCAGGGCTCCCCCCGGCAACCTCCCGCTTCATCGCAATTTTTCAAGCCTTACTATAATACCTGAACCGGATGTGCAATTGCAAGCGCTTTCTGGATTTTTTAGTAGAAATTTTAAATCATTTTTTGGCTATTTTGCACAAATGTGGTCGTCGACTGATCAGGGCCTGTCCGTTTGACACAGCGGGCCTGCGGACCTAGTGCGGCTTTGTTTGGCCCATCTTTCAATCAATTATCTTTACAAAACCCCTGCCCGTATGGCCTAAGGCCTGCCGGACCTGGGGGCCTGTGCTGCGGCCCATGCCACCAAACGCCTCCCGTTCCCGCGCGGGCCCAAGGGGCTGCGCCGGCATTCCCGGCACAGCGTGTCTTGCCGCATGTTTTGCGAATGTCCCGTGCACGGGCCCACGAATATGCCCGTCAAATCGATGCCGGTCCGCCCCGGCACGTACAGCTCCACGCGCGCCGCGCACGGACCCCTGGGCACTGCATGTTCCCGAATCCCCCTGCCGAAAATTGACCCCGCCCCTTTGGCCGGCCGCGGCGACCGCTTTACATAACTTTTCTTATCCCGCCGGGCGGCGCCGAAATCCACGGTTTCCCCCGCATGCCTGCGGTCGGCAAGCGCGGCTTTTCGGCGTTTATCCACTGTTTACACAGGGTTTTCCACATTGGTTTATGTCAACCTCCGTGCAGGCTGCAGGGCGCAGCACCCGGAGCCGGCCCCCACTTGGCGCGCCCGGGCAACCCCGGCAAGCGAGCGAACGCCGGTTCGCCCTACACCTTCAGCGCGTGGTAGAACCCCTCGTCGCGCAGCCGGCCCACGACCGAGAGGCTGAGCTTTTGGCCGTCCAGCACCTCCGCGGTGACCTGCCGCAGCAGCGCCTGGTCGACGCCGTCGAGCTCCTCGAGCAGCTCCGAGACCTCCCGCACCCGGCCGTAGCGCAGGTATTCGCGGGCGTTGAAGCTCATGCGGGCGTGGCTGCTCTCAAAGCTCATGACCAGGCTGGTCTTGAGCATCTCCTTTGCGCGCAGCAGCTCCTCCTCCTCGACGCCCTCCCGCTTGAGGCGGCGCAGCTCCTCGAGCACCGCAAAGGCGGCCGGCTCCTCCTTGCCCGGCTGCTGGGCCGAGTAGATGCCCAGCAGCCCGCAGCCGCTGTGCCCCGACAAAAAGCTGTACACCGTGTACACCAGCCCCTCCTGCTCCCGCAGCCGCTGAAACAGCCGGCTGCTCATGCCGTCGCCGAGGATGTTGCTGAGCACCGACAGCGCCCGGCCCCGGCTGTCCCCGACGCCGTAGCCCTCGAAGCAGAAGCAGAGGTGGTTTTGCTCGATCTCCTTTTGGGCCAGCACCACGGCCGGCGTGTAGACCGGCGGCACCGGCGCCGGCCGGCGGGAGGCGGGGGGCAGGTCGCCAAACAGCTGCTCCAGCCGCTCCAGCACCGCCTCGCGCTCAAAGGAGCCGGCCACCGACAGCACCAGCGTGCCGGCCGTATAGCCCTCGGCCAGGTAGGCGCAGATGGCCGCGCGGTCAAAGGCCGAGACCGTCTCGGGGCGGCCGAGGATCGGGCCGCCCAGCCCGACCGGGCCCCAGACCCCCTGAATCAGGCGCTCCACCACGAGGTCGTCGGGGCTGTCCTCCACCATGCCCATCTCCTCGAGCACCACGCCCTGCTCGGTGGCGATGTCGCGGGGGTCCAGCAGCGGGTTGCGCAGCATGTCGCCCAGCAGGTCCAGCGCCTGCAGCACGTGGTAGTTCAGCGTCTTGGCGTAAAAGCAGGTCATCTCCTTGGCCGTATAGGCGTTGAACTGGCCGCCGATCAGGTCGAAGGCCCGCGCGATGTCGGCCGAGGAGCGGGTGGTGGTGCCCTTGAACAGCATGTGCTCGATGAAGTGGGAGAGCCCCGACTGCTCCGGCCGCTCGTGGCGCGAGCCGGTGTCGACAAAAAAGCCGACACTGGCCGACTGATAGAGCGGAATTGGTTCCAGCAGCACCGGAATGCCGTTGCCCAGCGTGGTGATGTCTACCATGATTTCCTCCGTCCAGGCGCGCGCGCCCGATTGCTCCGTGTCTTTTGCAAAGTCGCAGGCGGCCGCCCCGCCGCGCCAAATCCCATTTCCCCACAGTATACGCCTAGTATACGCCAATCGGCCGTAAACATCAATTTTGTCTGCCGGCCGGGCGGGACCTGGCGGCAGACAAAAAAAATGGGGGCAGGGCGCGCCACGGCCCCGTCCGACCGACGGGGGAACGGCACGTCCTGCCCGGCCTGAAAATGCCCAGTCCAGAAAAAATCAAATCGCTACGATGCGCCGTTCATAGCGTTTTACTTACTGGCACTCAGCTCCGCATAGCAGTCTCCACAAATGCTCTTTCCCTTGAAGTCCCGAATTTCCTTGAAGTTGCCGCAAAATGTACAGGCCGGTTCATACTTTTTTAAGATGACGCAATCACCCTCCGTGTAAATTTCCAGCGCATCGCGCGGGGCAATTTTCAGGGTGTTGCGCAGCTCAATTGGCAAGACAATGCGGCCAAGCTCGTCCACTTTTCTTACAATCCCGGTTGATTTCATAACGTTTTTCTCCCTTTTGCCAGCAGCTGGCGCGTGTGTTTTTGTGTTTATTCGGCGCAGATCATACTAATATTACACGAAAAACCATAAATTGTCAAATGTTTTTGGTGTCATTATTTGGTTCATTTTTAAACTCTTTTTTCTAAACAAACTGGTATATCCATATACATTTGAACAGGGCGCCGGCGCGGCCACAGGTCCCCTGTCCTCAGGCCGCCCTGGCGCAAACGCCGCCCCGCCCTCTGCGCCGGGGCCCATCGGGAGGTTAGCCATGCTCAACAAAATCTGGGCCGGCATGATTTTGATCTCAACCCTCGCGGGGCTTGCGCTCGGCCGGGGCGCGGAGCTCTCGGGCGCCGTCTTCACGGGCTGCTCCCGCGCCCTCTCGCTGGCCGTCACGCTGCTGGGCGTGGCGGCCTTCTGGAGCGGTCTGATGCACATCGCCGAACAGAGCGGCCTGCTCGCCGCCTTTGCGGGGCTGCTGCGCCCGCTGATCCGCCTGCTGTTTCCGGGCCTTGGCCGGGGGGGCGGCGCCGAGCAGGCCATCGCCGCCTCGATGACCGCCAACATCTTTGGCCTCAGCGGCGCCGCGACGCCGCTCGGCCTGCGGGCCATGGCCGAGCTGGCCAAGGGACAGCCAAGGGGCATGGCCTCGCCGCACATGCAGATGCTGGTGCTCATCAACAGCGCCTCGCTGCAGATCGTGCCGGCCACCGTCGTGGCGCTGCGGCAGGAGGCCGGCTCCGCGGCCCCCTTTGCCATCATGCCGGCGGTCTGGCTGACCTCGGCCGCCACGCTGGTGGCGGGGGTCCTGCTGCTGCGGCTGCTGACGGCGCTTGCGCGCCCGCGGCGCCAAAGGGCATCCGAAAAGGGGGGGCTGCGCAGATGCTGAACTTCCTCTCGACCGCGCTGGTCCCGCTGCTGGCCTCGCTGATCGTGCTGGCGGGGCTGCGCCGCCGCCTGGACCTGTTTGCCTGCTTTGCCGAGGGGGCGCGGCAGGGCATGGGCAGCATCCTCTCGCTGGTGCCCACGCTGGTGGCGCTGATGGTGGGGGTCGAGATGCTCTCGGCCTCCGGCCTCTTGGAGCTGCTGGGGCGGGCGCTGGCGCCGGCCGCCCGCCTGCTGGGACTGCCCGAGGCGCTGATGCCGCTGGTGATCCTGCGCCCCATCTCGGGCAACGGCTCGCTGTCGGTGCTGGGCGACTTAATTGCAAAAAACGGCGCCGACAGCCTGGTGGCCACTGCCGGCGCCGTGATTTTGACCTCCACCGAGACCACGCTGTACACCGCCGGCGTCTACTTCGGCTCGGTCGGCGCGCGCGACACCGGCCCCACCATCCCGGCCGCGCTGCTGTCCGATTTGATCGCCGTGCTGGTGGGGGGCGGCCTCGTCAAGCTGATGCTGTTCTCCTAAGTAGACGCCCGCTCACCCAGGCGGCCTCGCACCGCCTCGATCAGCTCCTGCGCGATGCTGTGGGTCGAGACGGGGGTGGGGATCTCCTCGCGGGTGAACCAGACCGCCTCCGACAGCTCGCTCTCCTGCACCGTGATGGTGTCGTCGCCGTCGAGGTCGGCAAAGAAGCCGATCATCTCGGAGTCGGAGACGCCCCAGGGCTGGCTCTTGTAGTAGCGCACGTTTTTGACGCGCAGGCCGACCTCCTCCTGGACCTCCCGCACCACCGCCTGCTCAAAGCTCTCGCCGATCTCGACAAAGCCGGCCACGAGGCCATAGCGCTTGTAGGCGCTGCGGACGTTGCGGGTCATGAGCAGGCGCCGGCCGTCCGAGACCGCCACGATGATGGCGGGCGAGATCTTGGGGTAGATGACGTTGCCGCAGTCGCAGCAGAGCGCCCGCTCCACCTCGCTGCGCCGGGTCGGGCCGCCGCAGCGGCCGCAGATGCGGTTGTTGCTATACCAGCGGTGGAGCTGCTCGCCAGTGGTGGCGGCAAAGGCCTGGTCCTGCGGCAGCTTCTGCCGCGCCTCGGCCAGCGGCTGGTGGCCCATGGTCGGCGGCGCCTCGCGCGGCTCGATCAGGAAGAAGCGCTCGTCGTCGATCGAAAAGAGATAGGTGGGGTCCTCCTGGCGCCACAGCGCGGCGGCGCCCCCCAGCATGCCCGCCTGCGGCAGCGTGGTGTCTGCGGTCAGCAGGATGCCCCCCTTGCCGTAGCAGAGCACCCGGTCGCCGTCCGCCAGCAGGCAGGGCTTCCAGGCGTTGTCGAACACCCTTGGATGAATTTCGTGCAGCATAGGACGCTCCCCACTTTCCCCAAGTGCTTTTCTCTGTTTTACATCTGCGCGCAAAAACCGCGCGACAGGCCCCGCGGCCCGCCGCGCAGACGGGTTTTTGCAGATGGATTTTTTTATTATAGCACGGATGCGTGCGCAATGCCAGTGGGATTTCCCGGCCACTGTGCAAAGGGCCTTGTCACCCGCGCTGCGCCGCGCTTCCGTAGAGGCGCCGCTCGGTCAGCACGCCGTCCACCGGCACGTCAAAGGGCTCGGTCGGGATGTGCTCCGAGAGCAGCGCCTCATAGCAGAGCGCGACGGCCGGGAAGATCCGTCCGCGCAAAAAGGCGTCGTAGTAGCCGCCCCCCTGGCCGAGGCGGCGGCCCTCGCGGTCGCAGGAGAGGCAGGGCACCACGGCCAGCGCGATGGCCTCGGGCGCCAGCAGCGGGCAGTCGACCCCCGGCTCCGGGATGCCCAGGGGCCCGACCTCGCGCAGCTGTGCAAGGTCGGTGATGACCCGCGCCTCCATGATGCCCGGCCCCGTGCAGCGCGGCACCGCCACCGCCCTGCCGGCCGCGAGCCGGGCCGCCAGAAAGGGCCGGGTGTCGGGCTCCGAGCGGACGCCGACAAAGCAAAACAGCGCGCCCTCGGCCTGCGCGGCCAGCGCCGACAGGCCGGCCTGCAGCGCGCGGTCCCACTGCCGCTTTTGGTCGGGCGGGATGGCCCGCCGGCGGGCCCGAAGCTCCGCGCGCAGCGCCGCCTTGAGGGCGGCCTGTGCGCTCACCGCCGCGGGGCGACGTGGGTCGCCCGGCCGAGGAAGTCCTCCGCCGCCTCGCCCACGCCCTCGGCAAAGGAGGGGTGGGGGCGGATGCCGCGCAGCAGCTGCTCGGCGGTCAGCTTGTTGACCACCGCCGTCGTCAGCTCGCAGATCAGGTCGGAGGCCCGGTCGCACATGAGCTGCGCGCCCAGCAGCACGCCGCTTTGCGCCTCGAACACCAGCTTGACAAAGCCGCGGTCCTGCCGCTCGATCACGGTGCGGCCGTTGCCCGACATGGCGTACTTGCCCACCCCGACCTCGATGCCCTGTTGCCTGGCCTCGTCGGCGGTCAGCCCGACCGTCGCAATCTCGGGGTCGGTGTAGATGCAGGCCGGCACGGCCGAGAGCTCGACCTCGGGCGGCTGCCCGGCCATGTGGGCCACGGCCGCCGCGCCCTGCGCCGAGGCCAGGTGGGCCAGCTGCAGGCCGCCCTTCAGCACGTCGCCGATGGCGTAGATGCCGCGGGCCGCGGTCTCGAAGTGTTCGTCGACGACAATGCCGCGGCTGCAGTCGCCCAGCAGGCCCTCGGGCAGCAGGGCCTGCGTGTTGGGGCGGCGCCCCACCGCCAGCAGCACCGAATCGCTGCCGACCTCGTGTACCTCGTCCTTTTGCGCAAAATGGCAGACCAGCCCGTCGCCGCGCCGCTCGATGCGCTGCACGCGGGCGCCGGTGTGCACTGCGATGCCCCGGCGCTTGGCGATCATCGACAGGTTTTGCGCGATTTCGCGGTCGAGGCCCGAGAGGATGCGCGCCTCGGCCTCGAGCACCGTGACCGCGCGGCCAAGCCCCGAGAGCAGCGCCGCGAACTCCATGCCGATCACGCCGCCGCCAATGACCGTGAGGGCGCCGTTCAGGGCGTCCGGCCGCGCCAGCAGCTCGTCGCTGGTCAGCACGCCGGGCAGGTCGGCCCCCTCGATCGGGGGGCGGACCGGCTGCGCGCCGGTGGCCAGCAGGATGTACCTGGCCGTGATCCGCTGCGGGCCCTCGGCCGTCTCGACCTGCACCTGGCCGGGCGCCTCCACCCGCGCATCGCCGCGCAGCAGCCGGATTTTATTGGCCTCCAGCAGGTGCTCAACCCCTTCGCGCAGCCGCTGTACCGTCTCGTCCTTGTTGCGGCAGAGCGCTTCGGCGTCGTAGGACAGCCCCTGCACCGACAGCCCCAGGCGCTCGCACAGCGCCATTTCGCGGTGCAGGCGGGCGGCGTGCAGCAGCGACTTGGTGGGGATGCAGCCCCGGTTGAGGCAGGTGCCCCCGACCAGGTCCCGTTCGGCCAGCGCCACCGAAAACCCACGTTGCGCCGCCTTGATGGCCGCCACATAGCCCCCCGGTCCGCCGCCGACGACGATGAGATCAAGCGTTTGCAAAAAGACCCCTCCATAATGAGAAATATCTACATAACAATGTCTTTGGCTCCACATAAAATTGTTAAACAGCAGTGCTAAACAGCTGGGTGGTTAAAAACATTGGCCTGTACGCAGTGTGCCATGCAAGTTCTGCCGGTCTGTGCCGCTGGTTTCTGTCAGTCTATGCCGTCCGGTGGACACCGGTCCACCGAACAGGGCCGTGTCACAGCGGCCGCAGGGGCCGCGCAAACAGAAGTGCCGGTCCCCACTTGAGCAGGGGCGCGGCGCGGATCGCGGGCCGGGCCGGCCTCGTCCGCGGATGTGCTGCATAAACAAAGGCTCAGCGCGGATCGCGGGCCGGGCCGGTTTCGTCCATGGGCGCGTTGCTTAAACAAGGGCTCGGCGCAAGCCGCCAGTCCCCCGCCGGAGGCGCGTCGCCTGAACAAGGGCTCGGTGCAGATCACGGACCGGGCCGGTCTCGTCCATGGGCGCGTTGCTTAAACAAGGGCTCGGCACAAACCGCCAGTCCCCTGCCAGAGGCGCGTCACGCCGCAGCGGCCGCCCACATGCACAGGCATGTGCCCCCGGCCGCGGGCGGGAGCCCCGCAGGGGGTCCACGCCATCCGGCTCCGCCGGATGGGGCGCCCTCGGCGCGCCCGGGGCCGGGGGCAACGGGGGCCGGAAGCGGCCCCCGTTGGGCGGCCGCTGCGCAAGGGCGCGCGCGCAAGGGCGCAGGGGCGGGGGCGGGCAAACAAAGCCCGCAGGTTGTGGAGGTTTCAATCCGTGCCCCCCATGCGGGGCAACGACTCTGCAAGCCCATTCATCCTATGTGGTCATCGACCCATTTCAATCCACGCTCCCCCTGCGGGGAGCGACTTTGTGCGCCATCGCTTTTCTCAAGGTCAGCCAATTTCAATCCACGCTCCCCGTGTGGGGAGCGACGCTGGAAGCCGGCCGGGATGCTCTCGGTGAACCTATTTCTTTCAATCCACGCTCCCCGTGCGGGGAGCGACCAGAGGGGTGCTTGCACTCGCCAACAGCGCTTGCAAATTTCAATCCGCGTTCCCCGCGCACCCCGCGGTGGCCTCCGCGGCCGGCATTGCCCACTCCAGCCCCGGCTGCGCGGCCCGTTGAGCTTTTATCTTACCACAGCGTGAGCCCGCCTTCAATCGGCTTGCCGGGCGCCGTTTGCGATGCCCTGTCCGCCCAAGATGAAGTCGATGCGCCGGCTCACGGGGTCGCTCTTGACCAGCGTGACCGAGAGCGGCATGCCCAGCCGGTAGCTGCGGCCGCGCCGCCGGCCGTTCAGAACTCTGCGCTGCTCGTCGAAGGCGTAGTCGTCGTCCTCGAGCGCCGAGATGTGCAGCAGCCCCTCGACGGTGTTTTTCAGCGTGACAAACAGCCCAAAGCCGGTCACGCCGGTCACGACGCCCTCAAAGGTCTCGCCGAGGAACTTTGCCATGTAGCGGCACTTGTACATGTCCTCGATGTCCCGCTCGGCCCGCACCGCCCGCTCCTCGCAGGCGAAGGCGGCCGTCGCCAACTCTCCCGCGCGCCCGGCCAGCCGGGCGATGGCCCGGCCGTCGCCCCGCTCGGCCAGCGACAGCACGCGGTGGACGATCAGGTCGGGGTAGCGCCGGATGGGCGAGGTGAAGTGGCAGTAGTCCTCTTCGGCCAAGCCGTAGTGGCCCAGATTTTTCTCGCGGTAGGCCGCCTTGCTCATGGCCCGGATCATCAGCCCCAGCACGGCCTGCTCGTGGGGGCTGCCCTCGATCTCGCGGCAGATGCGCTGCAGCTCCTCGGGCGCCACCTTGCCCTCCCTGACCGCGAGCGTGAGGCCAAAGCCCTCGAGCGCCACCTTGAGGTCGGCCAGCTTGTCGGGCGGCGGCGCGGCGTGCACGCGGTAGATGCCGGGCAGCCTGTGCCGCTGCAGGTGCCCCGCCACCACGCGGTTGGCGGCCAGCATGCACTCCTCGACCAGGTGCTCGGTCACGCCGCGGGGCTGGGCCAGGATGTCGATTGGCTCGCCCTCGGGGTCCACGATGATCTGCGGCTCGATCACCTCAAAGGTCAGGGCCCCCTTTTGAACGCGGCGGGCCGTCATTTTTTTGCACAGCTCCGAGAGCGTCGAAATCGTCTCGAGCACCGGCCTGTACTTTTCCGCGAGCTCGGCCGTCGCGCCGCCCTCCAGCAGCAGGTTGAGCTCGCCGTAAATGCAGCGCGCGCCCGAGCGGATCACGCTGCCGACCAGCTCGTAGTCGGTGAGGTTGCCCTGCGCGTCCAGCGCCATCAGGCAGGAGCGGGTCAGCCGGTCCTCGCCCGGCTGCAGCGAGCAGAGCTGGTTGGACAGCACCTCGGGCAGCATGGGCACGACTTGGTCGGTGAAGTAGACCGAGGTGCCCCGCCTGCGCGCCTCCACATCGATGGGGTCCCCCTCGCGCACGTAGTGGGCGACGTCGGCGATGTGCACGCCCAGCACAAAGCCGCCCTCCGGCAGCGCCTCGAGCGAGAGGGCGTCGTCAAAGTCCTTGGCGCCGGCGCCATCGATCGTAAAGGTCTGCAGCCCCCGCAGGTCCCGCCGGCCCTCGAGCTCCTGCGCCGGGATGCCGCGCGCCTCAAGCTCCTGCGCGCGCTGCAGCACCGCGGGCGGAAACTCGGTCACAATGCCATGGCTCAGCAGCAGCCCGCGGTAGTTGACGTCAAACTCGCCGGCCGGGCCCAGCACCTCCCGCACGGCGCCGGCCGGCGGCTGCCTGTCCTTTGGCCAGCGCTCGACCTCGAACCAGACCTTGTCGCCGGGCGTGGCGCCGCCGTTGTCCAGCACCGCAAAGTCCAGCCCATAGCGCTGCTCGTCGGGCGTAAACCAGCCCTTCCCCTGCTCCTTGGCGTAGGTCCCCAGCAGCTGGCGGGGCCCCCGCTCGAGGATGCGCAGCACCTCGCCCTCGGCCGCGCGGCCGCCCGAGGCCTCACCGGTCGGCCGGCACAGCACCAGGTCGCCGTGCAGCGCGTCGGCCCTGTCCCGCGCCGCCACAAACAGCGTGGCTCCGCCGCCCTCGACAAAGCCAAAGCCGCGGCCGCTGCCCTCAAACCGCCCCACCACATAGCCGGCCTGGCGCGGCGTCTGCAGCCGGCCGCGCTTGGTCAGCACCACGCCGCCGCGCTGCTCCAGCTGCGCGACGGCCTCCCTGACCTCCCGTTCGGAGGCCCCCTCCAGCGCCGCCAGCCGGCCAAACCAGGCCGGCGGCTGCGGCTTGTAGTCGGGCCGCTCCAACGCCTCGAGAATATGGTCCATGATCTGCTGCCGGTCCACCGTCCGCCTCCTCTGTGCACACATGATGTCTGCCTAACCGTGCAATGCTTTTATTATACCCTCATTTCAGCGGTTAGACAAACCCCGCCAGCCGTGGTAAAATGGGGACAACCACTCCGCATGAAAAGAGGCCTGCCCCATGAAAAAAGCACTCCCCACCCTGCTGCTGGCCGCCTGCCTGGCGGCGGCCCTCCCGCCGGCGGCGCTGGCCGCCCCCTTTTCCGACCTGGCCGCGGGCCACTGGGCCTTCGACCACGTGACCGAGCTGGCCGCCCAGGGCATTGTGAGCGGCTACCCCGACGGCCGCTTTCTGCCCGACAACACCGTGACGGCCGGCGAGTTCTACAAGCTCATGGTCATGGCCGCCGACCCCGGCTACGTCGCGCAGGGCCCCTCGCGCCCCTACGCCGAGGCGGCCGCGCTGCAGGGGGAGCACTGGGCCTATGAATACGCCCTGCGGCTGGCCCGCCTGTGCGGCGCCGAGGCCGTGCCGGCCTCGGGCTACGACACGCCCGCCCGCGCAGACCGGGTCATCAGCCGCATCGACATGGCGGTGCTGGCCGCCGCCACCCACCGCGCCC
This sequence comes from Clostridiales bacterium, assembly GCA_012719075.1. Lineage (GTDB taxonomy): Bacteria > Bacillota > Clostridia > Oscillospirales > Feifaniaceae > JAAYBB01. The sequence continues at coordinate 24,401 of JAAYBB010000004.1, forward strand.
GAACCGGCGGCGCGGCGCCGGCCGCCGACGCGGCCGCGCTGTCCCGCTTCTCCGACCTCGCCGGCCTGACCGAGGCGCAGCGGGCCGACCTCTCCTACTGTCTGCGCCAGGGACTGATCGCCGGCTTTGAGGACGGCACCTTCCGCCCGAATGCGGGGCTGACCCGGGCGCAGGCCGCCAAGATGACCATGGTGGTGTCGGGCGGCTTTGAGGGGCTGCCGGCCGGCGAGACCGCCGCGCTGCTGCGCCGCCTGCGCGCCGTCTACCCCGACTACATTGAAAACGCCGGCCTCAGCGAGGCGCACTTTGGCCTCTGCCTCGAGGCGCTGGCCCCCTACCTCGAGTGGTACCCCCAGCCGCTGCTCGACGCGCTGACGGCCGGGGGCTGCACACTCTCCCTCACGGCCGGCGCCGACACCTTTTTCGACACCGCGGCCGGGCGGCTGACGCTGGCGGTGGACACGGCGCTGCTCTCCTCCGCCGCCGGCCGGCAGCAGGCGGCGCAGGCCCTGCTCGACGGCTTCAACCACGCCGTCAGCAAGGTCACGGCCGACCGCGTCTCGGCGCTGCGCCGGGCGGGGAAGCTGTCGCTCTCCTGTGACCTCTCGGCCGACAAGCTGGGCGAGGTGGCCGAGCTCTGCCTGCTGCGCTGGGAGAGCCCCGGCGGCCCGGCCTGCGGCCCCGCGCTGGCCCTGCAGGCCTCGCAGGACGGCGCCGGCGGACGGCAGGCGCTGCGGGAGCTGGAGACCGGCTACCTGCTGCTCTGCCGCCTCTACGGCCTCTCGGAGGCCGACCGCGCCAAGCTCAGCCCCTTCCCGGACGGCCACGCCTTTACCGAGACCGTGACGCTGGGCGGCTGAGCGCCCCCGCAGGCGCCGCGCGCGCCCTTTGGGCGGGTTGCCGGTCCGTGCCTGCTGTCTCTGCCCATCACCGGCAGCCTGCGTCCTGAAGCGGGTCGTCACATTTTTCGCAAAGGGGGGTACGGCCTTGGCTGTCTCTGGCATGTTGATGATGCTGGTGGTCGCGTTTGTGGCCTTGACGGTGGCGCTGCTGTTTATAAAGCGCTGATGCCGATGGCCGCATTTTCGGCCTTGGCGGCGGTGCGTTTGCAGGCAAAAAAATAACCGCTCTCCCGTCCAGGAGAAGCAGTTTATTCCGGGTTGCCCAGGGCGCGCCGCTCATCGTCTTTACCTAAATGACGCAACCCGCAACCCCCGCGTCCCGCACCGGCTAAGCCGGTGTGGGACGTTTTCTTTTTCTTGACCATCCCGGCTGCGCGGTGGTTTTTTATTTTCCTGCAAAAGTGGGTGCATTTGACAATGGACCGGACGGCTTTGCAGGAACCTCCCGGGTTTTGGGGTCGGGCGTGAAGCAGTCGACTGGCACCGCAAACCTGCGCAATTAAAATTTTTTCTTGACAACTCAATGTTCATGATATATTGTTTTATCATTATTATGAACTGTTGATTTCATGAACAACCGGGGGGCGTACAACATGAACAAACGCGATTGGATCGTACTTTCTGTCCTGGTGGACCACGGGTATGAGAGCAACCGTGATTTGGCCGCGCGCACCGGGTACTCGCTGGGTCTTGTCAACACCTCTTTGAAAAAGCTCGTGGAAAAGGGGTATCTGGATGACAAGCACCGCATAACCGAAAAGACCAGCGCGTATGTAGAGCAATCAAGACCATGCCGTGCCGTGATTTTGGCGGCCGGCATGGGACTGCGTATGATGCCCATCAACCGGCTACCGAAAGCCCTTTTAAAGGTCAACGACGAACCCTTAATTGAACGCATTATCAAACAGCTACACGAGGCGGGCATTCATGAAATCTCGGTCGTTGTCGGCTTTATGATGGAGCGGCTGGAGTACTTAACCGATCAATACGGGGTGGAACTCGTGTACGATCATGAATTCACTGCGCGCGACAGCCTGCACTCCCTGGCCTGTGCGGTGGACAAAATTTCCGATTGCTACATCGTGCCCTGCAACGTCTGGTTTGCACGAAATCCGTTTCAGGAGTACGAGTACTTTTCCTGGTACGCCATATCGGAATATATGGACGACGAGAGTTGCGTGCGGCTGAACCGCAAAATGGAGCTTGTCTACACCGAGGACGGCGGCGGAAACGCCATGGTGGGTCTCTGCTATCTGCGCGAGGAGGCGGCGGCCAAGGTCCGAGCGGAGATCAAACGGCTGGATTCCAGGCACAAGTATCAAAAGGCGGCCTGGGAGAGGGCGCTGTTTGTCGGAAACAAAATGATGGTCTACGCCCGCGTCATGCTGGGGCAATCGGCCTTTGAGATTCAGTCCTACGAGCAGCTGCGGGAGCTGGACAGCGAATCCAAGGACCTTCGCTCCAGACGAATGAATCTGATCAGCGAGGTGTTCGGCGTAGCGCCGGGGGACATCACGGAGATTGCCGTGCTGCGCAAGGGCATGACTAACCGCCTGCTGCGCTTTTTTGTAAAGGGGGCCCCCTATCTTTTGCGCGTGCCGGGCGAGGGCAGCAATGAATTGACAGATCGGTACCAGGAGGCAAAGGTCTACCACCTTCTGGAGGGGAAGGACCTGACCGACCGGGTGGTGTACATCTCCCCGGACGACGGGCACAAAATCGCGGAGTATATTGAAAATTCCCGCATGTGCGACGTCAACAGTGAAGCCGACGTTGCCGCTTGTATGCGGCATCTGCGCCGCCTTCACGACATGAAGCTGGAGATCGATCACTCCTTTGATCTGCCAAAAAAGCTGCTGCAATACGAGGCGCTGCGGGATGGAGAGTCCTCCTTCTCGGACTACGAGAAGACACGCAAGCAGTTTTTTCAGCTTCTCGACATGCTGGATCGGCTTCCGTTTGAACGCTGCCTGTGTCATATCGACTCGGTGTCGGACAACTTCCTGTTTGTAGACAACCGCGTGTACCTGATAGACTGGGAATATGCCGGCATGTGCGACCCCCATATCGACATCGCCATGTTTTGCCTGTTTGCCGATTACGATAAAGCGCAGGTCGACCACGCCACTGACCTGTACTTCGACGGGCCAGTCAGTGATGTTTCGCGGTTCAAGGTCTATGCCTACGCCGCCCTTGGAGGATTGCTGTGGACGGTCTGGTGCGAATATAAGGAGAAAATGGGCGTTGCGTTCGGAGAATACGTCATGCAGCAATACCGCTATGCCAAGACGTTTTACAAGCATGCCACCGCCCTGGCCAAGGCCTCTGAGCCGCTAAAGGCCCTGCTCGGGACGCCGGCCCTGTCGACAAGCCAAGTGAAGGAGGAGAACGCGTGAATAAGAAGGCTGGGTTTGGCCTGCGGGAACTGAAAAAGGAGCTGGACTGGCCGCTGATTATACTGCCGCTGATCGTTGTGGTCGCGCTATGCATTGTCTTTATGGCGGCGCCCGAGACCTCCACACGAATCACCGATAAGATCAGAGGCTTTTTGTCCAACGAGTTTGGCTTTTTTTATATGCTTTTAGGGCTTGGGATCGTCGTGATCACGCTGTATATCGCCTTTTCAAAGTACGGTCAAATCAGGCTTGGAAATCTTGACAAGCCCCAATACTCCGACTTCAAATGGTCCACCCTGATTTTTACCGGTGTCTTTGCGGCGGACCTCATTTTTTATTCGTTTATTGAATGGGCCTTGTACGCGGGGGAGCCGCGCATTGTGGAGCTCGGAGGCATTCAGGAATGGGCCACCACCTATCCGCTGTTTCACTGGGGGCCGATCCCCTGGGGCTTTTACGTCATCCTGGCGGTGGCCTTCGGCTTTGTGCTCCATGTCAGGGGACGCAACAAGCAA
>JAAYBB010000031.1 GCA_012719075.1 Clostridiales bacterium
GCCTTCAAGCTCAAACTGCCGCTGGTCAACGACACCATCACCAAGTCCATCACCGCGCGCTTTGCGCGCAGCCTCTCGATCCTGCTCAAGAGCGGCATCACGGTCGTCGGCGCCATGGACATCATCCACAACCTGATCGGCAACCGCGAGGTCGAGCGGCGGTTTGAGGACTGCATCGAGGACATCCGTGAGGGCAAGGGCATCGCCTCGCCGCTGATCAAGCTGGGCATCTTCCCGCCGCTGCTGATCCACATGGTGTCGGTGGGCGAGTCGACCGGCGAGCTCGACGAGATGCTCGCGCGCACGGCCGGCTTCTTCGACGAGGACGTCGAGGAGGCGATCGCGCGCATGACCATGCTGATCGAGCCGGCGCTGATCATCCTGATGGCCGTCGTGGTCGGCGGGGTCATCCTGTCGGTGATGCTGCCCATGATCTCGATCCTCAGCGCGGTGCAGTAGAAATTTTAAAATAGAGCGCAAAAGCACGCAGGAATTTTCCAAATTTTACGATATTCTTTTTACCAACACAGATAAAACAGACCGACTTGGGACAATCGCGGTGCTGTGATCCGGTGCGAAGATAGATATTGCAACAGGTTGCCGGGCGTGTTGCGGTATGTATTTTAAATATTAATTTAAGCACGCCATGAAAGAAGGAGACAACGTTACGAAAAGATTTAGAAAGCACTCCAAGGCCTTTACGCTGATCGAACTGATCGTGGTCATCGCGGTCATCGCCATCCTGGCCGCCGTCCTGCTGCCGAGGTTTCTCGGGTTTAGTGAGAGTGCGCGGGAGAGAGGCGTATTGTCTGATGCCCGCAATATCGCAACCGCGTATGAGGCCATTCGGGCAGAAGGAGAAGAACCCACAGCGGATAACGATGCCGAATCAGGTCTGTGGCATTATCTCGGCAGGGATTATTCGACTGTTGATGACGCAACCTTTGCTCTTACAACGACTGGCTTTACGTATTCGAAAACGTATGGTACTGATACTGTCACGGCAACATATGACGACGATGCTGGAACAGTTGAAGTTGCGACGACGTAAAAAATTGCAGATATCCGCCCGCCCCAAAGCGGGGCGGGCGGGCATCCCTTTCCTGAAAACCATCGCGAATGGAGGTGTCCGGCTTGCGCAATAAGAGAGGCTTTACGCTCATCGAGGTCATCGTCGCGCTGGGCATCATCGCGATTTTGCTCGGCGCGTCGCTGCCGCGGCTCCAGGCTTACGCCGCGCGCCAGCTCGAAAGTCAGCGCAAAAATCAGCAGGATGTCTTAAACAAGGCCATTGTACAGTACTATGCACTCACGGGGGGATACCCCAAGATTTACGTTTATGATGCTGAAGGCAATCTCGGACACGATGATGAAATCTTTATGGACGAGATCAAAACCGTCACGGGCATCCGCATCGACACGGGCACCTTCTACTTCGACTATCCGATAGACTACGACATTGTTCACCAGATCACGCTGAAGGTTAAAAGTTAAATAGCGCGGGGAGGGGCGGCGCATGAACAGGATCAATCAACGCACCGGGGCGCCGCGCCGCGCAAAGCACCTGCGCGGCTTTACGGTCATCGAGCTCCTCGTCGTGATGATGGTGCTCTCGGTGCTCGGCGGCGTGCTGATCACGCTGGTCCACACCGGCGGCAGCGGCTACAACCACACGCTGCGCAACTATGAAGCCGAAAACGAGGCGCGCACTGCGCTTTCCTATATCACGGTCAAGGTCCGGCAAAACGACGAGAACATCAACGGTGCTGATTGCAGCATAAAAATGGAAGATGGCATCCTTAAAATCATGAAATACATCGAAGAACGAGACCCTGGTTTAGATCCTTGGAACAACCGGTTTGAGGTTGCGTTTGATCTGGACGGCGGCAAGTTGACCGAACAGGTCTACGAGAACGATGAACACAAGGGCGAAAACCTTATTGCCGAGGGCCTGCGCAGCCTGAATTTTGAGTTTGACGAGGCCGCGGGCGTGCTCGCGGTGGACATCGGCTACAACTCGGACGGCAGGGACCTCACGCTCTCGGGCAAGGTGTTCCTGCGCTCGGAGCTGAACTGACCCCGCATTCCAAGCCGACACAGGGAGACCTATACAGATAAATTAGGGAAAGACAACGACATTCGGAGGATGGTCTATGAGCATTCTGGGGATCGACATCGGCTCCCGGCGCATCAAAGTGGTGGAGGCCAAGAGCCGACGGCGGCCGCCCTCGCAGGCCTTTTTGATCGACACGCCGGCAGGCGCGGTACATGACGGCGAAATCAAGGACCCCGCCGCGGTCGCCCAGGCGATCCGGGAGCTGCTGGAGCAGCGGCAAATCCGCGCAAAGGAGCTCCACTTCGCGATCAAGACCCCCCAGCTTGCCAGCCGCAGCTTCAGCCTGCCCGCGATGAAGCCGGAGGAGGTTGCGCCCGCGGTCGAGTTCGACCTGTCGCAGAGCTTCCCGGGCATCCAGCAGACCAACACCATTGGCTACATCCGCTATTCAAAGCCGGGCGATCCGCTGACCGGGCTTGCGGTGTTCTGTCCCACCCGCGTGCTGGACGGATACGTGGAGCTCGCAAAGCTGCTGAACATTCCGCTGCTGCGCATCGACGCGGGCTTTAACGCCTGCGCGCGGGCGCTGATGAAGTACGGCTCCCTGCCAAGTGCCCAGGACGCCTTCATGCTGCTCGAGGTGGGTGTGGAGAGCTCGCAGGTGGTGATCTTGTCGGGCGGCCGCGTGATGCTCAGCCGCTTTGTCCCCAGCGGCGCGCACTCGGCCGACCAGATCCTGGCCAGCCGCTTTGGCGTCAGCGAGCAGCGGGCCGAGGAAATCCGCTCGCAGGAGCGCTACGCCGACCACGGCATCGCAGAAAAGGACCTGCCGGTCGTGGCGCGCCTGGGGTATCAGACCATCGCCGAGCAGATCAAGCAGACGCTGGACTTCTATCAGTACAACATGGGCAAGGAGTCCCCGGTCTCGGGCATTTACGTCACCGGCGGCGGCAGCCTGTTCGAGGGGCTGGAGGCCTTTCTTTCGGAGACCTTCGCGCTGCCCGTGCAGCGCGTCCCCGGCCGCATCGGCGAGCTGGAGGTGGGCACCGACTTTATCCTGACCGCCGTCGGCCTGCTGACCGAAAGCCCGCAGGCCTTTGAGGACGTCAACCTCGTGCCCGACCTGCGCACCGTCGCCGCCGAGCGCAGCAAAAAGGAGCGGCAAGCCTTTGCCTACTGGACCGTGGGCGGGGTGTTCGGGGCGTTTTGTGTCTTTTACGGCGGGCTGCAGTACGGCAAGTATTACGAGTCGCGGCGCCAGCAGGCGCTGAACGCGGAAATGAAGGCCTACGCCGAGGTCAACGTCGTCAAGCGGGGCATCGAGGATGCCAACTGGCGCATCGAGAGCGCCGATTTGGTCATGGCCGAGTCGCAGGCGGTGTCCATCGGCAACACCGAGCTGCTCGACGGGCTCAAGGCGCTGATGCCCGACGGGCTCTTCATCCGCACCTACACCGCCGAGGGGCCGAACGTCATCACGCTCTCGGGCGTGGCCAAGACCCGCGCGGACATCGCGGAGTTCATGAACCGCATCCGCGGCGAGGAGGCCTTTGGGACCGTCTCGGCCGGCAACATCAGCGCGCGGCTGGACGCCGGCGGGGCGCCGACCGACTACAGCTTTGCCCTGACCGTCAACTTCAGCAGGCAGTAGGGGGACCAGGAAGATGAAAATGCCGAAAATGATTGAGTCGTCCGGAAGCCGGCTGTCCAGGCGCGAGCTGATCATGCTGACCGCGCTGGCGGTCCTGGTCCAGCTGTACTTTTTGTTTTACCAGATCGGCCTGCCCGAGTTTCAGCGTTATGCGCAGGCCAAGCAGGTCAACGATGCCCGCAAGGTCAGCGTTGCGAAGCTCAAGGCCGACTACGACAACATCGAGGCCTTCCGGGCCGAGCTCGAGCAGGCGCTCGTGGCGCTCGAGGCCAAGAAGATGGAGCTGCCCGCCTACATCGCGCAGGAGGAGACGCTGCTGCTGATCGACGGCCTGGCCGCCGGGGCCGGCCTCACGGTGGGCGTCATCGACTACGACAGCCTCGAAATTCTGCAGGAGGGCGCCTACCTGTCCGGCATCGGGGGTGCGGCAAGGGGCGGCGCAAAGGACGCCGAGGAGGCCGATCCGGCCGAACAGGCTGCCGGCAGCACGCCGCAGAGCAGCTTTTTGGTGGCCGACCAGCGCGTGAGCCTGAGCTTTACGGGCAGCTATGAGGCGATGTACGCCTTCATCGACAGCCTTGAGCAGAGCAACCGCAGGGTCTACGCCAAGAGCCTGGCCCTCTCCTCCGACGACGAGGGGCGGCTCAGCGGCAGCCTGGCGCTCTCCTTCCTCAGCCATGTCGACGTGCTGAGCATCGAGCGCTTTGAGATGGACCTTGAAGCCATCAACGGAAAAAACAGGCCCTTTGAGCCGTACGCGGGCTACCTGTCCACGCTCGGCAAGGAGGTAATCGCCCCGCAGCCCGCGCTGCGGCCCGATTTTACGCTCTACCTCAACAGTTACTTAGACAACGCGCCGAAGGTCATCTTCAGCGATTCCAAGACCGCGGCCGGGCAGCTTCCGATGGATGAAAACCGCGTGGCCAACATCAAGCTCACGGTTTCGCCGTCGGCGGGGGGCTTCCGCTATACCGCGACGCTGGGCGGCAGCACGCTGCGCTCGAGGGCCGAGCTCAGTGCCGAAAACGGCGAAATCATCATTGAGGTCATCGCCCAGGACCGCAGGGGCGCCAGGGACCTGGTCGGCGCGACGCTCGACGTGGAAAACAATTCCGACCTGCCGGTCCGGATCGTCGTCTCGAGGGACGACGCCCAGAATCCGCGGTTCCAGCTGGGCAGCGTCGCCGGCAGTGTGAGTTTGGAGTAGGTTTTGATGAAAAACGCGCAAAAGGGCTTTACGCTGGTCGAAGTGGTCGTCTCCTTTGCGGTGCTCGCGATTGTCTCGGGGGCACTGCTGCAGATGTTTGTCGTCTCGGCCAGCGTGAACCGCCGCGCGTACGACACCGACAAGGCCAGCGCGCTGGCGGTGCAGATTCAGGAGCTGTTCAAGCAGAACCCCGACTACATTGATCCCGACGTGATTGCCACCAAGCTTGACGAGCTGGGCGACGCCGCGGAGGACCCGCTTGACCCCAATGCGATCGTGGCCGAGCTGACGGGGAGCTGGCAGGCGCCCGTCAGCGGGGAGACCGGCGCTTTTGAAGTGCGGATCACGCGGGAGAGTACCGCATCGGGGACCGAGTCCAGCGGCTACTACCCGGACGGCGCCGACCCCGGGTGGGCATTTGGCTCCACGATCAACGAGCTCTCGCTCTTGCCCTCGGGCACGTCGGTACAGCCGCACCTGGTCGGCCAGCCGAGCGCGCCCGCCTTTTCAGGCGACGTGCTGATCCTGCACTACGGGGCGGACACCGGCGCGCCCAAGCACCTGAAGGTGACCAACGGGACCGGTGCGCTGATCCACATCTATGTGGTCGAGGTTCCCGACTGGTCGGGCGCCTTCGTCGTGGACAGGGAGAGCTCGGACGGCGAGTTTTCGGTGAGCGCCGTCCCATCCAAAACCGGCAGCGCCGTTTCCAGCGTGCTGACGGTGACGATCACACGGCTTTCAGATGGCACCGAGCTGGCCAGCATTGACAGTATGCGCTACCGGCCGGCCGCCTTGGAGGGTTGACCATGGGTAAATGGGAAAAGCGCGCATTCCAGCGGTTCCTGCGCTCGGAGCGGGGCAACGCGGCCATCATGGTCCTGAGCGTCATTTTGATCCTGACCGCCTTTGGCACCGTGTCGCTCTTTGCCTCGCTGGCCAATGTCAAGATGGGCAACCGCTACCGCTTCTGGTCGCAGGATTTTTATGTTGCGGACAGCAGCGCCGAGGAGAAGGTGGCCGCGGTCGACGCACTGCTGCGCGACGCAGAGGAGCAGGCCGGTAAGTACATGAAAAGCGGGGCCTACGACTACGCGGCGGATGAGATGCCGGCGGCCTTTTTGGGGCTGATGTCGGCGGATGCGCAGGACTTTTTCTATGCCAACCGCTGGCCCTACGAAAGCTTCGAAGCCGCTTTGGATGACCCTGACGCGGTGTGGGGGCCAGAGGATGACCAGGGATATCAGGATGCAATGCTCGAGCACAACACGCTCATGTACGAGCGCGTGTACTACTATCTGGCCAACCGGATGCTGGCGGATGCAGCTGCGGACCCGGATTTCGGGATTGCCTACGAGCCCGTGTCGGCCTACGATGATTTGGATGACCCAACAAGCTCGATAGGCTGGTACAGCACGGGGCTAGATTATGAAAACACGTTTGGGGCTGTGCCCCCTCCCGGCCATCTTGGCCCCAAAATCAAACTGGAGGGCAGGCAGGCCGACCGCCGCGTGACCGCCGTGCTGGCAGTCCGGCAGCCCAAGGCCGAGGCGGTGGTGCAGACCATCCTCAACCCCGTCTACGGCAATCCGCTGTGGGGCTATGCGCTCGCGGCCGAGGGGCAGATCAGCTTCAGCGGCTCCCCCACGATCTGCGGCGACGTGTACGCGTCGGGCAGCAGCGGGAGCGGTGCCGGCATCAACATCTCCGGGGACGTGGACATCTACGGCAATGTCTATGCCAATGCGGACATTGTCGCGATGGGCAGCGGCAAGCTCCACGTGCACAACGAGGGTGCGCTGCATGTCCCGCTCTACGGCAAGCGGCAGAAGATCTACGCCGATTCCGGATACCCCATGACCTTCTGCGACCTGTCTGTCTTTTCATGGCCGGGCACTTCGCCTTTAGCACTGATGGGCGGCGCCCTGCCGCTGCTCTACGACGACACGGTCTACGGCAATGTCTACTGCAGCGACCTGAAGGTGGACGAGGGCGCCGACGGTGCCGTAATTGCGCTGGACGGCCACCTGATTACGACCGACGACATTGAGCTCAACGGCAAAAATTCGACCATTGTGGTCAACGGCAACTTCGTGGGGCTGAATTCGGAGGCCAACTTCTCGACCGACGGTCCCAACGCCTCGAGCTCGGTCATCAACAATCAGCCCAAGGACGAGAGCGGGAGGGTCAGCAAGATCACGCTGTCCGGGCGCATGATCGTGCCCGGCGTCGCGTACGGGGAATACGCGGACGGCCCCGGGGCGGACTCGTTTTCGCAGTATTACCGCACGGTGGAGTCGGTGACCGCAAAGCTCAATGAAATCCTGCTGGCTTACCTCTATCCGGAGGAGGGCGACCCGGAGGCCAGCTACGGCCCCCCCGCGATCTATACCGCCAGCGACGGCACCGAGTACTTTTTGAAAGATGCCCAGTTTGCCAGCGACGACGGCCGCATCGCGGATTTTCTGAGTGCGCTGGAGGGAAACCCCGAAAGCAAAATCAATGTCGGACCGCTCGAGGGCTACACGCTCGGCCTCGTGGTTTCGGACGGGGGGCCCAGCGGGGTGATTCGGGGTGCAAATGAGCACTATACGCGGTATATGCTTGGCAGGGAGCCGCTGCTCGGCGTATTCAACGCCAAGACCCGCGGCTTTGGCTTTAACAATGGGTGGACCATGGCGGACATGGTCAGCAAGAGCGCCGCGCCCTCGGGCGGCAAAGTCACCTACATCAGCGGACCGGGGTCTATCGAAATTGACGATGACATGGATGACATGTACGGCATCATCTACTGCACCGGCGACCTGGAGCTGTCCGGCTCCGGCACCTTCCGCGGCGTGATCCTCTGTGAGGGGGACATCTCGGTCAGCGGAAGCCCCCATATCTACTACGACGAGGGCGTCGTCGACGGCATCATGTCTGCACCGGGAAACCGCGCGGAGCGCGCGTTCTTCGCACCCGGCTGCGACTATGTGAAGAATAAGGGCGGCAAGACCTACACCTATTACGAGGACTACGACACGACCAGCGGCGTCCGCGAGATGAAGCGCTATCGGATCGAAAGCTGGATCGAGGGCAACGGATGAGCAGGCAATTTACAGGAGGCGACATTCACGCGGGGGAGGGGTATAAAATGAAACGTAAGGGTAAGCGGCTGTTGTCGGCCCTGCTGGCGGCGCTGATCTTCGTGGCCGCATTTCCCGGCATGACCGCGCTTGCGGCCAATCGTAATGTCACGTTTGGCATCAGTCCGGCTGGCGGCGGCAAAATTAAGCTGGAGTATCGTGCACTGTTTGGATTGATGTGGCGGGAGCATGCGGATTCAGAATTCAGCAGCTCCAGCAAGACCGCGAGTGTCAGCGATAGCGAAACTTGGCGCGTCACGGCCACGCCCGCAAGCGGCTACCGCTTTGTCAACTGGACGGCTTCCTCCGGCATCAGCTTGAGCGGCGGCGCCACGGGCCAGTCCAACAACGGCTTTTCCGGCTTTTCCAACGGCAGCTGGCTGACCGCAAACTTTGTGCGCACCTACAGCCTGACCACCTCGGCCACCGGCGGGAGCATCAGCGCGTCCCCGGCGAGCCCGACCGGCAACGGCTATTATGACGAGGGGACCCTAGTCACGCTCACGGCGACGCCGAGTTCGGGCTATGTCTTCTCGAACTGGTCTGGCGTCGACTCGTCGAACGGGAACACGGCCACGGTGACCATGAACAGCAACAAGAGCGTCAGCGCCAGCTTTACGCAGATCAAGACGATTACGGTGTCGGGCGGCTTTGCCGAGCGCAGCGAAAACGACGGGCGCGTCGGCAGCAGCGGCAGCAGCTACAGCAGCAGCGTCACCGTTTCGCTGGCGGGCATGACCTTTTTGAGCACCTTGTTCAGCTCCAGGTACGAAATCACGGGCGTGCCCCGCGGTATGAGCGCGTCGCTGACGCGAAGCAATAACGGCAGCTCGGCGACGCTCACGCTCAGCGGCACCGCCAACAGCCACCAGGCGGCCGACAGCACCAATCTCACGATCGCCTTCCAGAACAGCATTTTCAGCGGCGGCCCGCCCACGTCGGGCAACCCGCTCTACGTGCCGGTGACCTTTAACGACAATCCGCGCGTGGACTTCAGCGGCGGCACCTTCTACGAGGCCGCGGCCAACGACGGCACGATCGATGCGGACAGCACCCTCACGGCGACGATTGTGGCGGGGGGCGCCATCGCGTTCAGGTCCTCCTTCTCGGCCAGCGATTACACCGTGACGGGTCTGCCCGCGGGCCTCTCCGTGGCCATCACGAGGGTCAGCGGAAGCGAGGCCGTGATTCGGCTCTCCGGCCGGGCAAACAGCCACAACGCCGCCGACAGTGTGGGGGCGGCGACCTTCACCTTCCGCAACTCCGCCTTTTCGGGCGGCACCCCGGCCAACCTGTCGGCCAGCTTCTCGGTCATCTTCGAAGACGCCCCCAGTCTGACGGCCGACACCACCCCCTTTACCGAGTCGGAGTACAACGACGGCACCCTCACGGGCGGGAAGTCGATCCTGCTCAGCGGCGCCCACTTTGCCGATGCGGAGTTCATCGAGAAGACCGATACAAATAGCGGCATGTACACCATCAGCGGCGTGCCGGCCGGCCTCAAGGCCGAGCTCAGCCGCGTGACCGACGGTCGGCTGATGCTCTCGTTTGCGGGCGCGGCGGTCAGCCACAGCGCGACAAACAGCACCAACGTCACGCTGACGCTGCTGGATGCGGCCTTTGCCGACGCCAGCGCCTCCGACATCGCCGGCACCGCGATGACCTTCCGCCTCACCTTCTACGACAACAAGCCCATTCGGGTGCTGGAGATCTATCCGAGTGCCATTTCGGCCACAAGCGACGGCAATTTCAAGGACGCCGCCTCGCAGCTGTCGGGCGCGCGCTACGCGGTCACCTCGATGTCCATGAACCGGTTCATCTCGCTGATCGACGAGGTCAACGGCAAGTACGACATCGTCTACTTCGGGCGCGGCCGCTACATGCGCAATGCGACCGGCGAAGCGGTCTACGGAAACGACATCACGAACAGGGCGGCCGGAAAGGTCGCATCGTTTATCGCCGCGGGCGGCCTGTGCATTTTCCACGAGAACGCCTTCAGCTCCTACTTGAGCGGCGAGACCACCGTCATGATGGGCAACTTTGGGAGCTATCAGACGGTGGCCAACCGCCCGGCAAACGTCAAGGTCGTTTCGACGGTCTCGCCGGCCATCGCCTCGACGGTCACGGCCTGGCTGGGCGATGTCAGCCCCGAAAAGAACACCAGGCCGGTGCTCGACATGACCGCCTACCCTCACTCCTACCGGCAGATCGGCACCCCGCTCGACAGCAACCTGCTGGAGTTCACCTTCCGCGCGGCCGACCGCGAAAGCGCACAGCTGACCGCCATGCTGTACATCGACAAGAACAACGACAGCATGTTTTCGGAATCCGAGCTGGTCGAGACCCACACGGTCAACAACGGGAAATACGACACCTTTTACTACCGCATGCCGGAGGGCCTCACAGGCGTGTACTTCTGGAAGCTGGTGGTGATGGATGCCGGCGGACTGAAGAGTGAAGTGTCCGACGTGTTCTGCCTGCGCGGCGAAGAGATGGAGATCAACGTGCTGCAGGTCTGCCCGCCGGGCAACACGGGCGATTTGGTCGAGCTGCTGCAGCGGAGCATCGGCTACGAGACCTTTGGCATCCGGGCCGGCGAGTACAAGATCAACATCACCCAGGTCAGCGTTGCCGAGTTCAACAACCCGTCCTCCGGCGACCCCTACCACATCCTCGATCTCAACGGCAGCTACGACATGATCATCTTCGGCTTCGCGGACGAGTATGGCCGGCAGGACCTGGACGCCGATGCGAGTGCGCGCCTGAAGAGCTTTATCGAGACCGGGCAGAGCGTGATGTTCACGCACGACACCATCGAGTGGAGCGGCTACCGCAGCTCCAGGCTGCTGAACGACTTCAGGCGGACCGTGGGGCAGACCGAGCAGGTGACCGCCACGCAGGTGGTGCGTGAAACCCTAAACAGCACGACCATCTCCAGATACGGGCTCAACAACTCCGCGACCAAGAACCTGTATGGACAGTTCGGGCCCAGCCCCGGCACCACCAAGGTCAGCCTGGTCAACTCCACCGCGCTGACGCTCTACCCCTTCAACCTCGAGGGCGTCGCCCCCGCGGACACCAACGTTGCGCTGACCCACTACCAGTACTACAAGCTCGACCTCGAGGACCCGGAGATCGTCCCGGTCTACAACCTGTGGCGCAATGACGTCAGCGAGCGCCTGATCGACGACGCCATGAACGACTACTACACCTACACCAAGGGGACCATCACCTACTCGGGCACCGGACACACCACGAGTGCGGGCGGCTATCCGGAGTTCGAGCTCAAGCTCTTTGTCAACACCATCATCAAGGCCTATTCGGGCGCCAACCACGCGCCGGCGCTGGAGATTTTCACGCCGCGGGACAACGCGCGGCTGGATCTGAACAACCCGAACGTCGCCCTCTCCTTCCGTGCCTACGACTACGACTTCGGCGACGACACACTGATTTACAGCGTGTTCATCGACCGCGAAAACAACGGCGCCTATGTCCCGGCCAAAAACACCGCCGGCAGCACGCTGCAGAACATCGCCATGCGCAGCGGCGACACCATCAACCTGGACATCCCGAAGGACTTTTCCAACGCGCGGACCTTTAAGCTGATGATCGAGGTCTCCGACGACGACAACGCCAAGACGGTCGGCGAGCTCACGCTCATCAACACCGAGCTGCCGACGCTCACCCCCGACTTGACCACCGACCGGGGGGTCTACCTCGTGGGCGACGCCATCGAGGTCACCGTCGGGCTGACGCCCAGCGGCAAGGTGACGCCGGACATGACCATCAACCCGTCGCTGTCGCTGAGAATTCCCTCGGGGCTCGGGGGCGCGGGCACAGTCGCCCTTTCCGGGGTGCCGACCTTTACGTTTGGCAGTGCCGGCCCTGCGACCGGGCGCTTCTCACGCGGGTTCCCCTCTGTGGCAAACGCCCCCGGAACCTACACGCTCGAGGCCAGAACGACCTATGACAACGGCGACGGCGAGGTCACGCAGGTCGCCACCAAGGGCATTTCGGTCGTGTCGGGCAACGTGGAGATCTATGTGAGAGACCAGCAGGGCAACCCGCTCAAGGAGGTCAAAATCCTGCGCAACGGCACCGACACGGGGGCTGTGACCGGCTCGGGCGGCAAACGGCTGTTTGACAGGGTGCCGCGCGGGGCCTACACCTACGACATTGAGCTGCCGGTCGGCTATACCTTTGAGCAGGTCGTTGTCAACGGTGAGCAGGTCGTTGTCAACGGCGGCGACCCCGAAGAGCCGGAGACGCAGGTTGGCGTCGAGCTGGACAGCGCAACCTACGAGTGGAAGATCACCTATGTGCTCGACCTCGACGTCACGATATCCGTCAGCTATTACAAGCTCCAAGGCGGGCGCCTGTCTGAAATTATTGGAAAAATTAATGAGGCTGGTGTGGAGGAGTACAACCTTAGGACCACACTGGGCAGGCCGGTGCGCATCGTCGCGATGTTCCAGATTCCGAACATCGGGAGCACGCTGGTGAACCGCGTTCAGCTGACCATGAGGACCGTGGCGCCGGATTCGGATGGTGGTGCCCACGTCGAAAAGGTGTTCACCATGTTCACCAAGCTTTCGGATTCGGAGACCGCCGAATTCACGATGCTTAATGATGGCATCGCGCCGAAACTTCCGTACGACCCGGTAATTGGCGCGGCCGTCTCCAACAAGTCGGCCTGGGCCGAGTCCGACGCGCGCTACCCCGATGCGGTCTACCTGGAGTACTACAACAAAAACGAGACGGCGGGCTTTACCTACGCCGGACTTGACAAGTGGTACTACACCGTCATCGACATCGACAAGGCCGACAACCAAAAGCTCAGGATCGAGTCGATTGAACTGACCATGGACACGGAATCGTTTTACGTCATCCCCACCGACAACCTCAAACTGATCAACATCCTGGACCTCGAAGCCCCTGAACTGAGGTAGTCAAAAGCCGCCAAAGGCGCCGCGGAGACATCCGCGGCGCCCTTTTTGTTGCGGCCGTTTTGGCGGCTTTGGCGCAGGCCGCGTCCCCATAATGTCGCCCGATGCGGGCATACTAGCGGCAAACGGCGCGGGCATCCCGCGGCCGGATGGGAAAGGGGGCGCTTGCACATGGAATCCCTGTGGGTGGCGACTGAACAGGACAGAGGGGATGGGGCCGCGCTCAGCGGCAACCTCGAGACCGACACCGTCATCGTGGGCGGAGGGCTGGCCGGGCTGCTCTGCGCCCATCTGCTGCAGCAGCGCGGCATCGACTGTACGGTGGTGGAGGCCAGGCGCATCGGCTCCGGCATCACGCACAAGACCACCGCCAAAATCACGGCGCAGCACGGCCTGATCTACACCCAGATTGAAAAGCAGTACGGGCTTGCGGCGGCAAAGGATTACCTCGATGCCAACCAGGCGGCGGTCGGGGCCTACCGCAGCCTCTGCCGCGGGATCGACTGCGACTTTGAAGAGAAGACGGCCTATGTGTACAGCACCACAAGCCGCAAAAAGCTGCAGCAGGAGGCCGATCTCTACCGGCGCATGGGGCTTGAGCCCCTCTTTCTCGAGCGCCCGCCGATCCCGGTCAAAGCGGTGGGCGCCCTGGGCATGCCGCAGCAGGCGCAGTTCCACCCCATGAAGTTCCTGTCGGCCATCGCGGGCGGCCTGAAAATCTATGAAGACACCTTTGCCACCGACATTGCGCCCGGGCGCGTGCGCACGGAAAAGGGGACGCTGCGCGCAAAGAGAATTGTACTGGCCACCCACTACCCGATGGTCAACCTCCAGGGGCTCTACTTCATGAAGCTCTCTCAGCACCGCTCCTATGTGCTGGCCCTGACCGGCGCGCCCGACCCCGACGGCATGTACATCGACGAGCGGGAGGACGGCCTGTCGCTGCGCACGTACAAGGAGTACTTGCTGCTGGGCGGCGGCGGCCACCCGACCGGCAAGCGGGGCGGCGGTTGGGCGCTGCTGCGCCGCGTGGCAAGGGCGGCCTATCCGCAGGCACAGGAGCAGTACGCCTGGGCGACGCAGGACTGCATGACGCTGGACGGCATGCCCTATATCGGCCGGCACCGTCAGCGGGACCGCGAGCTGTATGTGGCCACCGGCTTTAACAAGTGGGGCATGACCGGCTCCATGGTGGCGGCCCAGCTGCTCAGCGAGCTGATTGCCGAAGGGGGCAGCCGCTACGCGACGCTGTTCGACCCCTCCCGCTCCATGCTGCACCCCCAGCTGCTGAGCAATGTGGGGCAGGCCACCGTGGGCCTGCTGTCGGTGGGCAAGCGCTGCACCCACATGGGCTGTGCGCTCAAATGGAACCCGCAGGAGCACAGCTGGGACTGCCCCTGCCACGGCTCCCGCTTTGATCAGGAGGGGCACGTGATCGACAATCCCGCGAAGAGGGGGATCGATGTTGGGCCGGGGCTTTGAGGGCTGGTACTTCAAGCATCAAAAGGGGCCGATGACGCTGGCCCTCATCGCCGGGCGGGCGGCGGACGGCGCCTTTATCCAGGTGCTGACCGGGCAGGAGGCCCACCGCCTGCGCTACCCCCGCCCGGCCTGCGAGAAGAGGGGGGCGGGCCTGCAGCTGGCCGGCAACACGTTTTCCAAACAGGGCATAGGCCTTTCGATCCGCCACCCAGCACTCGAGCTCGCGGGCCGGCTGCACTACGGCCCGCTCACGCCCATCCATGGCGACATCATGGGGCCCTTTCGCGCACTGCCCATGCAGTGCAGGCACAGCGTCGTCAGCATGAACCACGCGCTGACCGGCAGCCTGTGCCTCAATGGGCAGACGCTGGACTTCACCGGCGGCAAGGGCTATATCGAGGGGGACGCCGGGCGCTCCTTCCCGAGGAGCTATACCTGGGTCCAGTGCAACCACTTTGAGGAGGACTGCTCGATCATGGCCTCGGCCGCCCACATCCCGTTTGCCCTGACCGGGTTTTGGGGCTGCATCGCCGTGGTGTGGCGAAAGGGCGTGGAGTACCGGCTGGCCACCTACCGCGGGGCCAAAATCAAGCGCCGCGACGAGCGTCAGCTGCTGCTGGTGCAGGGGGATTTGTCGCTGAAGGTGGACTTCCTGCAGCCCCACGCCGGCCTTCCGCTCGCTGCGCCCAGCCGCGGGCGCATGGGGCGCAGCATCCACGAGGTCCCCTGTGCGCCCGCCCGGTTTGAGTTGCTGCAGGCAGGGCAGGTCCTGTTCCAGGCGGAGAGCCCCTATGCCAGCTACGAATACGTGGAGTAGCCGTTGTTGTTGACGGCAGGCGGGGACTTGGCCGCCTGCCGCAGCCAGGTTCAAGGGCCGCGCAAGGCCCGGAGAGGAGCAGAGCATGCAGCCACAGCCGAAGAACACCTTTCCGCCCCAGCACCAACAGCGCCAGCCCGGCCGCGAGGCCGAGATGACGCCGTTGCCGCAGTACGACAGCCCGAACCGGCAAACGGCCGGCCGGCTGGCCGGCAAGCGCGCGCTGATCACGGGCGGCGACAGCGGGATCGGCCGCGCCGTCGCGGTCGCCTACGCCAGGGGGGGCCGATGTCGCGATCGTCCACCTCTGCGAGAGCGGCGACGCACAGCAGACCGAGCAGGCCGTCGAGGACCTGGGCCGGACCTGCGTGGTCATTCAGGCCGACCTGCGCATGGAGGAAAACGCCGCGCTCGCGGTGGAGCAGACCGTCGCCAAACTCGGCGGGCTGGACATCCTGATCAACAACGCCGCGGTCCAGTACCCGCAGGACCGCATTGCCGACATCACCAGGCAGCAGCTGGTCAACACCTTTGAGAGCAACTTCTTCTCCTGCTTTTATGTGACCAAGGCGGCGCTGCCGCAGCTGTCCAGCGGCAGCGCCATCATCAACACGGCCTCGATCACGGCCTTTGAGGGGCATGCGACCCTGATCGACTACTCCGCCACCAAGGGGGCCATTGTCGCCTTTACGCGGTCGATGGCGCTCTCGCTGATGGAGGTGGGGATTCGCGTCAACGCCGTCGCCCCCGGCCCGGTCTGGACGCCGCTGATCGTCTCGAGCTTCCCGGCCGAGCAGGTGCAGACCTTTGGCTCCACCAGCCCAATGCAGCGCGCCGCGCAGCCCTACGAGCTGGCGCCCGCCTATGTGTTTTTGGGCAGCGACGAGGCCTCGGCCATCTCGGGGCAGGTGTTCCACGTCAACTGCGGGACCGTAATCAACTGACCGGCATGGCCTTGCCGGGCCTGTAGTGAAAAAAGAGATTTCCGGCCTCTGTGCGGCGGAAATCTCTTTTGCTGTGGCGCGGCGCGGGGGTGTTCAGGGCGCATCCTCCGGCGGATAGAGCCGGCCGACCGCGGCCCGGATCTCCTCGTAGCTCGTGCAGCGGCAGACGTTGGAGGCCAGCCACTCCTCGATGACATACTCCTCCGGCAGCGTGGGGTGCTGTGTTTGGAGCGCGTGGCAGACCATTAAAAATCCGCTGGTGCAGTACCCGCACTGAAAGGCGTTTTCCTCTACAAAGGCCCGCTGCACCGCGGCGGTCCCGCCAAGGCCCTCCACCGTCAAGATGGCGTGGCCCTCGGCTTCGACCGCCAGCACCAGGCAGGACTTTGCGGGCCAGCCGTCGATGACGACGGTGCAGGCGCCGCAGTCGCCGTTTTTGCAGCCCGGCTTTGCGGCGGTCAGGCCCAGCTGCTCGCGCAGCACGTCCAGCAGCAGGTCGGAGGGGCGCACCGCCAGCTCGTGCACGCTGCCGTTGACCGTGAGCTTAATGACGGTCTTTCCCTCATATCTGATCATTTGAAAACGCCTCCAAAAGCGTCTGCAGCGTATTTTTGAGCACGAACACGCGGTACTGGCCGGAGCCCCGCACGTCGCTGTAGGCCGGCTCGGGCAGCAGTGCCGCCGCTCCCTCCACGCGGCGCTCGATGGACAGCGACGAATCGTTTAGGACGTCTTCGATCTCCGCGCTGCGAAAGGGATAGGAGCAGACGCCCGAAAGGGCCACGCGCAGGCGGCCGTCTTTGCAGAGCGCCGCCAGGCTGACCAGCGGGTAGTCGATCTTCTCGTTCGTCGTGCGCTTGATGTGCCAGTGGGGCGCCTGTGCCGCCCAGCCCGGCAGGCCGACCTCGACAATGAATTCGCCGGCTTCGAGCTGCATGCGCCCGTCAAAGACGCTTTGAAAGGGCACGGCGTGCAGGCCCCGGCCTCCAAACAGCGTGACCGTGGCGTCGGCCAGCAGCAGCGGCAGGCAGGTCTCCCGGTACAGGATGGTGCCGCACAGGTTGCCGCCCAGCGTGATTCTGCACTGGTTTGTGTGGTCGGCAATGCGGCCGCAGCAAAGGGTCAGCAGCGGGACCAGCCGGGATTCCTTGATGTCGTTTAACGTGCGGGCGGCGCCGAAGTGCAGGTCCTCCCGGTCGGCCGACAGCACGCGGCATTCGGGAATCTCCTTGAGGTCGATCACGGCGCCCGGCGCGATGCTGCCGGCCCTGCACAGCGTGATGACCTCGCTGCCGCCGGCATAATACACCGGGTTTTTCCCCTCGGCCTGCAGCTGCCCAAAGGCCTCGTAGGCCTGCTCCAGCGTGGCCGGCCGGCAATAGACAAAGTTAAACGGGATCATGTCCACCCTCCTCAAGGCCGTTCAGGATCCGCTCGGGCGTGAGCGGCAGGGACACCAACGGCCGGCCGAACGCGGCCGACAGCGCATTGCCCAGCGCGGCGGGGATGCCGATGATCCCGTGCTCGGAATAGCTGCGCATGCCGTAGGGGGAGCCCTCTTCGGGGGTCTCGACAAACGCCACCCGGTAGTCGGGCTCCTGCCCGATGTGCAGCAGCTTGTAGGAGCGCAGGTTGGGGGCCTGCGGAATGCCCTGGGCATCGTAGGTCATGGCCTCGCGGCTGGCCAGGCTGATGCCCATGGACATGCCGCCCGCGACCATGGCGTGCATCAGCGCCGGGTTGACGACCCGGCCGACGTCCATGACCGTGGAGGCCGAGATCAGGCGGTAGGAGCCGGTCTTGAGGCTGGCCTCCACCTCGACCACCTGCGCGCCGAGCGTCCAGGCCGGGCCCGTCTGGCCAAGGCCGGTCTCGGGGCTCAGCAGGCTGAGCCCCTTGAGCATGAAGCCGCCGCGCCCGAGCACCGGCTCCCCGATGGATTCCCCCAGCGGGGACTGGTAGCCCTGCGCGATGTCCTTAAAGGCGATGAAGTCCTCGGGGTTCTTTTTGG
The DNA here is from genome assembly GCA_012719075.1 of Clostridiales bacterium. GTDB lineage: Bacteria > Bacillota > Clostridia > Oscillospirales > Feifaniaceae > JAAYBB01. Next base: position 18,240 of record JAAYBB010000031.1, read on the forward strand.
AGAACACGCGCCCGTTTGCCACCTCGATCTCGTCGGGCGGGCATCCAAAGGCCTGCGCGCCGTTTTGGCGCAGCTGCGCGATCAGGTCGTCGACCGCGCGCAGCACGGCCTGGCCCGCCATATAGTGGGTCAGGCTGGCCACCGTCTTCCAGTTTTCCGGTGCGGTGCGCGTATCCACCGGCATGACCACGTGCACCTGGTCGGGGTGGATGCGCAGCCGTTCGGCCAGCAGCTGGGCGAGGTCGGTCTGCCCGCCCGAGCCCATCTCGACCACGCCGGTGTTGAGGTTGACGCTGCCGTCCGAGTTAAAGGTGATCATCGCGCCGGAGATCGCGTCGGTTGGCGGGTTGGCGCTCTTCCAAAAGCAGGCCACGCCCATGGCGCGCACGGTGTCCTGCTTGATGGGCACCGCGCGGCCGCCCTCCCAGGCCGAGAGCGCCTTGACGCCGGTCAGACACTTGGTCAGATCGCCGGTCAGGCTGTCGCTGCACAGCACCTGTGTGGGGGTCAGACTGCCCGGGCGGATGGCGTTTTTGAGCCGGAATTCCAGCGGGTCCAGCCCGCACTTGTCGGCCAGCAGGTCCATGGCGCGCTCGATGCAAAAGGTGTAGGATTCGTGCGAAAAGCTGCGAAAGGAGGTGGCGTAGGTGTGGTTGGTGTAGACGCAGAGCGCGTCGCAGTGCAGATTTTCAATGTGGTAGGGCCCGGTGCAGTCCACCGCAATGGCCTTGGTCATGTTGGGGGCGATGTCGGTGTAGGCGCCGCAGTCGAGCCAATAGGTCATCTCGGCGGCCCGGATCAGGCCGTCCCCGTCGGCGCCGAGCGTGATGTCGGCCTCCAGGCCGAGGCGGCCGGGCGCCGAGGCCATGTCCTGCTCGCGGGGGATGCTCAGGCGGACCGCCTTGCCGCCGACGCTGCGCGAGGCCAGAAAGGCCAGGATTTCAAGAACTACCGGGGCCTTGCCGCCAAAGCCCCCGCCCACAAAGGGCACCTTGACCTGGATCTGGCCCGCGGGGATCAAAAAGGCCTCTGCGAGCTGCTTTTTGACGGTGTAGGGCGCCTGCGAAGCCGTTGTGATCAGCACCTGCCCATCGGCCGAGATTTCGGCGCGGGCCGTGCGCACCTCCATCGCCAGGTGGTCGGAGGGGGGCAGGGCAAAGCGCTGCCGCACCACGGCCGTGCATTTTGGAAAGGCGGCCTGCACGTCCCCCTTGCGGATTTTGTAGCGGCTGGCAATGTTGGTCCCGGCCTCGGGGTACATGTCGGTGACCACCTTTTTATAGCCGTTTACGGGACAGTGCACCAGCGGGGCGCCGTCGGCCAGCGCCTGCGAGGGCGTGAGCACCAGCGGCAGCGGGGCGTAGTCCACCTCGATCAGGCGCGCGGCCAGCTCGGCCGCGGGCGCGTCCTGCGCGACCACGAGGGCCACCGGCTCCCCGGCGTAGCGCACCACGCCGCGGGCCAGCGCCGGCCGGTCCTGCACCAGCGGGCCGAACAGCTCGGGACAGTCGTCTCCGGTCAGGATGGACTTGACGCCGTCGACCGCCAGCGCCCTTGTCATGTCGATGCGCACAATGGTCGCGTGCGCGCAGGTGCTGGTCAGCAGCCGGGCCTCCAGCAGGCCCGTCACGGGCAGGTCGTCGCAGTACTGCGCCCTGCCCGTGACCTTGTCCCACGCCTCTTTGCGCGGGATGCTCTCTCCGATCGCCAAACGCATCGCCCTCCTAAACTTGGATCTCGTCCTCAGTTTTGCCCGTCCGCCGGGGATTATGCGATGGTCCGCCCGGTTTTGCCCGGGCGGTATAGTGTGAAGTCTTTTGGCCGACAATAGGGGCAGAAAAGGGGGCGTTTTGATGAATCCGTTTGCACAAAAATCAGTTCCGATCAGGGACACCATCATGGACTGGTCGACCATCTACCCGACGCCGTACAACAAGCTGACCGTGGACCCCTACACCAAGCTGCGCATCATCCTGATGAACGGCATCGAGGTCGAGGCGACGCTGTTCAAGCACCAGTTTCAGCGCAACTGCCGGGACAACGACCTGCGCAGGGAGCTGGCGCTGTCCCGCCGCATTCAACAGCAGCAGCAAAAGCACATCAACTGGCTCAAGCCGATCGACGAGACGCAGCTCGAGACCACCATCGGCTACGAGCACGTGGCGGTGGATTTGACCGCCTGGCTTGCGCAAAACGAGCCGGACCCCTATGTCAAGCAGGCGCTCGACTTTGCGCTACTCGAGGACTTTGACCACCTCTACCGCTACGCCAACCTGCTGGACCTCGACGCCCAAATCCCGGCGCAGCAGCTCGTCAAGAGCTATGTCGACATCACGCCGGGGCGCCCGACCATCGCGGAGCACCGCTTTCCGTTTGACTCGATCAAGCACCCGGTGGACTTCAAGGCGGCCGATATCCGCACCATGCTGAACACGCTGATCATCACGGCCGGCGAGCAGCAGACCATGAACTTCTATATGAACCTCGGCAACACCTACTACAACAACCTGGGGCGGCAGCTCTACCTCGAAATCGCGATGATCGAGGAGCAGCACGTCACCCACTACGGGTCGCTGCTCGACCCCACCTGCACCTGGCTCGAGAACCTGCTGCTGCACGAGTATATGGAGTGCTACCTCTACTATTCGTTCTATCAGGACGAGCTCGACGCCAACGTGAAATCCATCTGGGAGATGCACTTGGAGCAGGAGATCGCGCACCTGCACAAGGCCGTGGAGCTGCTCCAGAAGTACGAGCGCAAGGACTGGCAGCAGGTGCTTCCGGCCGGCGAGTTCCCGAGGCTGCTGCAGTTCCACGACACCCGCGACTACGTGCGGCAGATCCTGGGCCAGCAGATTCTGCTGACCGCCGACCGAGAACAGTATGCCCCGGTGCCCGAGCTGCCAAGGGACCACGCATTTTTCTTCTATCAGAACAAGGTCAACCACGACGTCAATGCCGTGGCCAGCCACAACGTGATCGTACAGCATCAGCTGGGGCACACGGTGGACTACCGCGCCGAGTCACAGACAAATCCCGTACAGGCGCTGACCGACCGCGCCGTGGACAACACCAGCATCGCACGGCAGCCGACGTCGTAAGCGCGCGCCAAAACGCCGCCCCCGGGGCGGCGTTTTTTGCGTTTGGGGAGACGGCCGTTTGCGCCGGGGCAATTTTTGTTCGGCAGGCCCTTGCCGGAACTTTTTTGCGCAGGCGACTTTACATTTTTTGCGGATACGGTACAATAGATTTATTGATGGCCGAACAATCGACACCGGTTCAGGGCACATTCGCCGGAAACGGTCGGCGCAGGCAAGACGGCGGCGTGGGTGAGGCCGGCGGGCAGTTTTCCCGGCAGCCTGCTGTCCTGGGACGCCGCACAGCCGGCCCCGGTTCGGGCCGGCCTGATGGACACTTGAGGCGCATGAAACGGCATGGAGGATTTATAAAAATGAAGAAGTTTTTTAACGAATTCCGAGAATTTGCACTGCAGGGAAACGTCATGAACCTCGCGGTCGGCGTCATCATCGGCGCCGCGTTTCAGGGCATCGTCGCCTCGCTGACGGCAGACATCCTCTCGCCGATCATCGGCCTCTTTACGCGGCAGAACTTTGACACGCTGCAGGTGGAATTTCTGGGGACCACGCTCAGGTACGGCGCCTTTGTCACCAGCGTCATCAACTTCTTCATCATGGCCTTTGTCATTTTCCTGCTGGTGAGGTGGATGAACCGGCTGATGCCCAAGGCGCCCGAGCCGGTGGCCGACGCCGCGCCGACCACCAAACAGTGCCCCTACTGCCGCAGCGAGATCGATCCTTTGGCAACCCGCTGCCCGGCCTGTACATCCAGCCTCGAGGCCTAGCGCCCCCTGCGCGCGCGGGCAGACGGCCTGCGATGCGAAGGCTGCCCCACATCCGCCTGCGCACAGTGCGCACATCGCCAGTACAATGCGAGGTCCCGCCCCTTTCGGGCGGGATCAGCCTGTCAAAGAAGTTGGCCTTATGTAAGATGGGTGGCAAAAGTAACCCCAAAATCAAATCCGTAGGAACACCGGACATGTGCCGGTGTTCCTACTCCTAAACGGGCCTGCGAGTTTCGAGCCCCGAAGGGGCGAGGAACGAAGGCGCGAGCGCACAGGCCCTCTTGTCAAAAAACCAACGGGTTTTTGACAGTCTCGTCCCGCCCCTTTCGGGCGGGACTTTTTGCCTGTTGTTGGCCGCGGCAGGCCCCCGGCAAAGCCGCCGCGCCGGCCCTGCGGGCCCTTGGGCAAAACAGCGAAACAAAGCCCTTGACAAAGCCTTTGCGGGCGCGTACATTTGTTGTATAAAAATGCGCGTTGCGGCGGAGATGCCGCCCTGAGAGGGGAAGTCGAGGGCAATGACAGGTAAAAAGATCGTATCCATGCTGCTGGCCGGGTCAATGCTGTTTTCCCTGCCCGGCGCAGGTACCAAGGCACGCGCGGCCGGGGTGGAGGAGCAGGTCCTCTACACCTCGGCCTCCGACTGGGCAAAGCCCGAAATCGCCGGCGCCTACGACGCCGGCCTGATCCCCGCCGGCCTGCTCGGCCGGCAGGCGCCCCTGCCGGCCACGCGCGAGGAGCTGTGCGAGCTGGCCGTCGGGCTGTACGAAAAGGTGGCGGGCAGCGAGGCCTCGCCCATCTCGCCAAATCCCTTTGCGGACACGGCAAACCCGGCCATCCTCAAGGCCTATGCGCTGGGCATCACGACGGGGACCTCGGCCGACACCTTCTCGCCGGACGAGGTCACCAACCGCGAGCAGGTGGCCACGATGTTCAGCCGGACCATCCGCGTACTGTTTCCGTCCGGCGCCTATGACACCGAGGGCGCGCCCGCCTTTTTGGACCAGGCCGACATTTCGGCCTGGGCGCTCGAGCACGTGCTGTACATGGGCAAGGCCGGCATCCTCAAGGGCGCGGAGGGCAGGTTCATGCCCCGCGCGCTGACCGAGGCGCAGCGGGCCGCGGGCTACGGCACGACCACGCGCGAGCAGGCCGTCGCGATCGCGGTGCGCATCTGCGCCGCCCAGAGCGGCACGGTCGGTCCCGCCGACGAAGTTGGCCGGCGGCACTTTGCCGAATCGCTGCTGCGCGCGCCGCTGCCAAAGGCGACAGAGGCCGAGAAGCTGGCCGCCATCGATTTCGACCACCGCGTCTTCCGCCCGCTGTACGATCCGCCGCTTGCGCTGAGCCTGGGCGGCGAGCCGGGGGCCGCCGCGCCCTGGAGTACGGTGATCCCCGCCTCGGGCGGCGGGGTGCAGCGCTTTGACCTCCACCTGTCCGCCGCGGCGCTGGCCCGGGCGAAAAAGCTCGTGTGGCAGGTGTCCGGCCTGCCCTTTGACGGCGCGCCGGTCGACAGCGCCGACGCAAAGCCGCCCGGGCTGCTGCTCTCGGGCGAGCTGCCGGTCGCCGCCACGCAGTTTTCGGTCGACTTCAGCGCGGCGCTGGCCGCCGCCAAGGCCCTCACCGCCCCGGCGGTGAGGCCGGCCGGCCTGATGCCGGCGCTGCGCCCGGGCGGCCTCACGCTACCCGCCCTCGCCCTCCGCACGCTGCTGGGCAGTTACGGTCAGCAGCGCGCCGCCGCGCCGCGCACCTTCTATGTGCGCGCCTATGCCGTGGACGCCGCGGGCGCCGGCATCGGCGACGCCGGCGCGGGTCTGCCGGTGGTCTACGGCGACGCGCTGGAGGCGAAAAAGGGCACGCTGTGGGCGCTGCCCGCAGCCAAGCCCTTTTCGCTCAAGCTGGCCGAGCGGCCGGGGGAGGTGACCTACGGCAAGGAGTTCAACAATTCGTTTGTCGATCAGGCCGAGCGCGCACTGGACAGCAACGCCGCCTCCAAGCTGTACGCCGTGCTGCCCGCCGGCTTCCCCGACGACCTGCAGGAGCTGCGCCTGCAGGTCAGCCTGGTCGACTACGCCGCCGCGGACAGCTGGCGGAATGTGCCGGGCCTGGTCTGCGAGGCCAGCCTCTTCCCCGAAAGCGCCGACTTTGACCGGCTGCTCGGCGGGGCGCCGCACGGCTTTGCCATTGACTTTTCCGCCTTTGTGCCGGACGACAGCGCGCTGCCCGGGCAGGCCATTCCCTACTACATCCGCGCGGTGGCGCTTCGCGACAGCGCACAGGCCGGCGCGGTGGAGGCCGCCTACTCGCGCACCGTGGTGGTCCACTACGGCAAGCCGCAGGCCTCCTCGGTTCAATTTTTTGAGCACATTGCACTCTCCCCGCCCATCCCCACCATCGAGCGGGTGAGCTACGTGCCGGTGCAGTGGGAGGCCGAAAACTGGCAGTACCACTATGTCGTCACGCGCCAGCCCACCGAAAAGGAGGTCTTTCTGGGGTTTGGGGCCGATAGGCCCTATGCCCCCTACGCCGTTGGAACCAAGCTGGACTTTACGCCGCCGCCCCCCGAAGACAAGTCTTGGTGGGAGGAGGCCGTGGAGGCCATTAAGGGCTTTTTCAAAAGTTTGGCCGACTTTGCGGCAAAGCTGGTCAACTGGGTCAGCAAAGCCTATGCAGACCTCAAATCGGGGTTGATCAACCTCGTGGTCTCGGCGCTGCCCGACGCGCTGCAGGGGCCGCTGCGCGTGGCGCTGACGGCGCTGGTCGACTACGGGCTGGCCTCGATCGGCATCCCGCCCACGCTGCCCAACTTTGACCAGCTGGCCGACCTGGGCGTGGGGTACCTGGCCGCCGTGGCCATGCAGCAGGCCGGCGTGCCCGCCGATTCGCTGACCGCATACGGGCTGGAGGAGCTGACGGACAAGGTCGGCGACGGCCTGAGGGAGAGCGCAAAGCGCGCCTCCCCCAACCCGATGAACTGGACCTTTATCAAGCTGGACCCCGAGGACCTCTACCGGCCCGCCCACCTGCTGGTGGAGCTGTACAATCCCTACGACTTCGCGACGCCCAAGGGCAGCCTCAGCCTGACCGTCGACAAGTTTATGGACCTGTCTCAAAATGGCGTCAACCCGGCCGTCACGCGGCTGTATGCCGCCTACGGCTCCTCCTACGTCTGCCTGTACAAGCCGGTCTTCGGCCTGGAGGTTCCGGCCATGGAGCCGGGCCAGCGACTGACCGTGCCCATCGTGCTGGAGGAGTATGTCGGCCTGCCCTTCCCGGGCTGCTCGGCGCCCGTTGCCGGCAGCGACTACGGGCACCTTTACGGGGGCTTGGGGGCCTTCAACTTCAACCTGTTCATCCAGTACGACCTGCCCCCCATCACGCAGGAGGCGGCGCGCCAGGGCTACGCCAAAGAGGCCATTTACAGCTACAGCGCGCTGGGCAGCGGCCGGAGCTTTTCGGTCCAGCCCGGGCAGGCCTATGGCGGCTGAAGGCGATCGGGCGCTGCAGTCAAATAAAGAGGGCTTCCCGGGCGTGGCTCGGGAAGCCCTCTTTGCATAGACTGGACGAAGCGCAGGACAATGTGCGCAAAAACCCTTGGGGGTTGCGCCCGCGTCCCTCATCGCCGCCTGCGGACCGGGACCCAGATCTCGCTGTAGGCGTGGTTTTCCAAGTCTGCATCCGGTTTGGTGAAGGAGAAGGTGGGGGCCTCGATGACCTCGTAGTCGGCGCCTGGCAGCCATTCGGCATAGACCCTGGCCATTGTCCGCTGCAGCGCGTCGGGGAAGGGGCCGCGGTTTGGAAACACCGCCCAGGTGCAGGCCCCGACCGGCACCTGCTCGAGCCGGCCGTGGGGCGCCTCCCTGGTCGTCAGAACGCCGATCAGGTGGGTCAGAAAGCCCTCCTCCTTTTGGAAATTGGCTTCGGCATCGTAGGAGGCGTTGACAATCTCGCAGGGGGCCATGTCTTGCAGCGCGCGCATCTCCTGCCGCTGCCCCTCGTCGATGCGCTCGGCCAGCTTGACAATCTCGCTGTTGACCCCCTCAAACTGCATGGGGACGCGCGCGCTGACCCCGGCCAGGTAAAAGGCCGGCTTTTCTTCGATTCGAAACTCCATGGGAATGCCTCCTTTGACGGCAATGGTGAACAAGAGCTTTGGAAAGGCCCGGTGGGCGCCCTGCTTGCGGACCTCCGAGGGCAGGCGTCCGCTCCACCGCTTAAAGGCCCGGGTAAAGCCGTCGGTGGACTGGTAGCCGTACTGCAGCGCGACGTCGGTTACCCGCGCCCCCTGCAGCAGCTCCAGGCCGGCCTCAGAAAGCCGCCTGTTTTTGACATATTCGCCGAGCGTCATGCCGGTGAGACCGTAAAACACCATCTGCAGGTGGCGGCCCGATACGCCGGCATGGGCCGAGAGGTGCTCCAGCGACAGCGCTTCGGTCAGGTTTGCCTCGATGTGGTCCATCACATGGTTCAGTTCGCGCAGCATGGGCGCCCCTCCTCTCTGCGCTTCATCATAACAGAACCGCGCCGGCCCTGCCCGACTTTTTTGGCGGCGGCCGGTCGGAAGGGTGCGCAGGGCACGCCCTTTGCCGGGATTGACACAGGCCCGCTGCAGTCCGCCGCAGAAAAACAGCGCCAGGGGGTTGACAAACGGAAAATTTGCGCTATAATTACCCACAACAGTGATGACGGAGACAAAGTAGACTGCGGGTCCGGTCATTTTAGCGAGCTTCCGGTCGGTGAAAGGGAAGTATGGCCGCGCAGGGTGAAATTTCATCTCCAGAGCTGCCCGAGGAAAGGCCGAAGGGCCGAGTAGAGCGGAGCCGGGTTCTCCCGTTATCGAGAAGGGTATTGTCGGATACCCGCAAAGGCCGCTGCCGTGAGGCTGTGGTAAATTGAGGTGGTAACACGGGAAGTTCTTCTCGTCCTCTGGCAATTTTGCCGGGGGACTTTTTTTATGCCTCCCCGGCGGCAAGGACCCCATTTTATTTTTCGGAGGCGCAACGACATGAAAAAGCAAAACAAAACGCTCGTATGGATGCTGGTCCTGACCCTGCTGCTGCTCCCGCTGGCCGGCTGTACCGCCAAGCAGGGGAACGCCCCGTCACAGGGCGACGAAAAGATCACCATCGGCATTATCCAGTCGGTGGAGCACCTGGCGCTTGACCAGTGCTACGATGGCTTTGTAAAGGCCCTGGACGACAACGGCTACAGCGACAAGGTGACGCTGGACTATCAAAATGCCCAGGGCGACACCAGCAGCCTCTCGACCATTGCCGACCGCTTTGTCAGCCACAAGGTGGACCTGGTGCTGTCCATCACGACCGGCGCAACGCAGGCCATGGCCGCCAAGACCACCGAGATTCCCATTTTGGCCACGGCGGTCACGAGCTATACGGTGGCGGGCCTGATCGACTCCGACGAGGCCCCCGGCGGCAACATCAGCGGCACCAGCGACATGAACCCGGTGGCCGCGCAGGTGGAACTGATCAAGACGCTGGTCCCCGAGGTCAAGACCGTCGGCCTGGCCTACAACGCGGGCGAGGACAACTCGGCGCTGCAGGCCAAGCTGGCCAAGGAGCAGATCGAACGGATGGGCCTGAGCTGGACCGAGGTGACCGTCACCAACAGCAGCGAGGTGCAGCAGGCCATCCAGTCGCTGGTGACCAAGTGCGAGGCGATCTACATCCCCACCGACAACACCGTCTCCTCGGCGATGGCAACGGTCCACAGCGTCACGATCGAGTCCAAAACCCCCACGATCTGCGGCGCCGACACGATGGTGCTGGAGGGCGGGCTGGCCACGATGGGCATCAGCTACTACGACCTCGGCTACAAGACCGGCCTCATGGCCATTGAGGTCATCGAGGGCGCCAAGGTTGGCGACATGCCCATCCAGTATGCCGACCGCAGTGACGCAGTGACCATCAACGGACAGGTGGCGGAGGAGATCGGCTACCAGGTGCCGGACCAGTACAAGGACGCCGTGGTCTACCCCGAGAGCTGAGCCCATCTGTTGTGCGCCCATCCATTATGCAGTTGATTTGAGTGTGATTTGCCATGTTGAACATCCTACTGGGCGCCGTGGCGCTCGGACTGCTCTGGTCGATGGCGACGCTGGGGGTCTACATGACCTACCGGGTGCTGGACGTTGCCGACCTGACCGTCGAGGGCTCCATTGTGCTGGGGGCCTCGGTGGCGGCCGTGATCATCCAGCAGGGCGGCAACCCCCTGAAGGCCACGCTGGCCGCCATGGCGGCCGGCATGGCCGCAGGGCTGGCGACGGGGCTGCTGCATACGCTGCTCAAGATCCCCTCGCTGCTGGCCGGAATCCTCAGCATGATCGCGCTGTACTCCATCAACATCCGGGTCATGCTGGGGACCTCCAACATCCCGCTGCTGCGCCTGCGCACGGTGTTCTCCTACCTGCAGGGGGCGGGGCTGAGCAAGAACCAGTCGGCCATGCTGACCGGGGGCGCCTTTGCGGGGCTGGCCATCGCAGCCGTCTACTGGTTCCTTGGCACCGAGCTGGGCTGCGCGCTGCGGGCCACCGGCAACAGCCCGCAGATGGCGAGGGCCCAGGGCATCGACACCGACGCCGGCAAGCTGCTGGGCTATGTGCTCGCAAACGGCCTGGTGGGGCTCTCGGGCGGGCTGATCGCCCAGTACCTCGGCTTCTCCGACGTGCAGATGGGCAGCGGCTCCATCGTCATCGCGCTGGCGTCGCTGATCATCGGCGAGGTGGTCTTTGCCCGCAGCGGCGGGCGGCTGCGGGCGCTCTGCGCCATGGTGCTGGGCTCGGTCGCCTACCGGCTCATCATCGCGCTGGTGTTCGAGGCCGGCATGCCGGCCACCGACCTCAAGCTGTTCACGGCCCTCACGGTGGCGGCCGCGCTCTACCTGCCCACCGCCAAGCAGCAGGTCGGACAAAAGCTCAGTCAAAGGAAGGAGGCGAAACAGCGTGCTGAACATCCAAGGACTCTCCAAGACCTGGGGAAGGGACACAATGGATGAGCGGGTGGCGCTGGACCAGGTTTCCCTGCAGCTGCGGAAAGGGGAGTTCCTCACCGTCATCGGGGGCAACGGCTCGGGCAAATCCACGCTGCTCAACCTGATTGCGGGCGTGCACCAGCCCGACGCCGGCCGGATTTACCTGGACGGCGTCGATCTGACCGCACTGCCCGAACACCGCCGGGCGGCCCACCTGAGCCGGGTGTTTCAGGACCCGCTGCTGGGTTCGGCCGGCGGCATGACCGTGGAGGAGAACCTGGCGCTAGCGGCCCGCCGCGGGCGGCGCAGAGGCCTTTGCTGGGGCATCACCTCGGCCGAGCGTGCCAGCTTTAAAAAGATGCTGGCCCAGCTGGAGCTTGGGCTTGAGGAGCGCATGTCCAGCCGGGTGGGGCTGCTCTCGGGCGGACAGCGGCAGGCGCTCACGCTGCTGATGGCGGCCATGCGCGACCCCAAGCTGCTGCTGCTGGACGAGCACACGGCGGCCCTCGACCCCAAGACGGCGGCCCGGGTGCTGGCCCTGACCAACCGCATCGTCGGCGAGTACGGCTTGACCACCATCATGGTGACCCACAGCATGCGGGACGCCATCGACTGCGGCGGCCGCCTCATCATGATGCGGGAGGGCCGCATCGTCTACGCGGCCGAAGGGGTGCAGAAGAACGGCCTCAAGGCGGCCGACCTGATCGGAAAGTTTCAGAGCGACGCGCCGGCGGCCTGCTGAGCGACAGGCCGCAGCGAGAATTTCATTGAAGAAAGCGGAATTTTGGGGTACAATAGCGCCATGATGCCCGGCAGCGCCGGGGTTGTGGAGGATGACCATGGAGCGTCTCAACGGATTTTGCACCCTTTCTGCCAGCGACATTTTGGAGGCGGCCGAGCGCGTCGGCACACCGGTGTATGTCTATGACGAGGCGCTGCTGGCCCAAAAGTGTGCCGCCCTGCAGCGGATGCCGAGCGCCTATGGCCTGACGGTCCGCTATGCCATGAAGGCCAATTCGAGCCGGGCGCTGCTGCGGATGATTCATGACCGGGGGCTGTACTTTGACGCCAGCTCGCTCAACGAGGTCCGGCGGGCCCGCCTCGCCGGCGTGCCCAGCGCCGACCTGATGCTGACCACGCAGGAGGTCCCGCAGGGGGCCGACCGCGCCGACCTCGAGGCCATGATGCTGCAGGGGCTTCGCTACAACGTCTGCTCGCTGCGCCAGCTTCGCGAGGTGGGCGACTTTGCCGCCGCAAACGGCATTCCGCTGGCCATGCGGATCCACCCGGGCGTAGGCTCGGGCGAATCGGCAACCCGCAACACCGGCGACAAGTACTCCTGCTTCGGCGTGCACCTGACCGACCTCGAACAGGCGCTGCAGTACGCCGGCGATCGGGGAATTGTCTTCGACTGCGCCCACGTCCACATCGGCTCGGGCGGCGACCCCGAGGCCTGGCGCCAGAACATCGACCGGCAGCTCGGCTTTGTCGAGCGGTACTTTCCGCAGGTCGCCACCGTCAACTTCGGCGGCGGGCTCCGGGAGGCCCGCATGCCCGACGAGCAGCCGGCCGACATCGAGGCGCTCGGCGCCTATGCCAAACAGCGGATCGAGGCCTTTTTCGCCCGCACCGGCCGCAGGCTGCACATGGAGATCGAGCCGGGCACCTATGTCGTCGCCAATGCCGGCTACGCCGTCACCCGCGTGATCGACAAGAAGCAGACCGGGCCGGAGGGCTTTCGCTTCATCCTGCTGGATGGCGGCATGGAGGTCAACGCCCGCCCGCTGCTCTACGGTTCGCGGCACCCGTTCTATGTGGTCTCCAAAGACGGCCGGCTGCTGTCCTCAGAGTTTTCGCCGGCGCTCGCACAAAGCCCCTGCGAGGCCGTCGTGATCGGCCGGTGCTGCGAGAGCGGCGACTCGCAGAGCCTGGACGCTGCCGGCCTGAACGTGCCGCGCAGGATCGCGGAGCCCGACATCGGGGACCTTTTGGTCATCGGCGGCGCCGGCGCCTACTGCTCCTCGATGACGCCGATGAATTACAATTCGCACGTGCAGATTCCCGAGCTCCTGCTGACCCGCGATGGGGCGCTGAAGGTCATCCGCGTGCGGCAGACCCTGGAGCAGATGCTGCAAAACGAGCGGTGCTGACCGGGGATGCAACCCCGCCCTCTTTACGAAAGCAGCCGCCCCCGTCAGCGGGGTTGGCTGCTTTTGCTTTGTCGCCGCGGCGGGGCAGGTGACACTTGAAGAGTCTGACAAAAAATGATAAACTTTCAATATCGGCAACAGGAACGGCGCTGCGGCGGGCACACAAGAAGACGCCCGCGCCCATTGAGATTACGGAGGGAACACCATGTCACAGGAGACCCTGAAGTTTGCGCAGGAGCAGGTTGCCCAGGGCCGGCTGGTCGCGCTGGTCACCGTCACCGAGACCAGCGGCAGCTCCCCCGCCAGCGTCGGTCAGCTCATGGCCGTGGCCGAGGACGGACAGGCGGTCGGGACGGTGGGCGGCGGCATGACCGAGCACCTGGTCACCCGGCAGGCCGTGGCGGCCATCCAAAGCGGCCAGCGCTTCTTCCGCTTTTCGTTTGACCACGCCGAAAACGGCATGGTCTGCGGCGGCGACATGCAGGGGTTTGGCAACATCCTGGGCAGCGAGAACCACCTCTACCTCTTCGGCGGCGGCCACGTGGGGCAGAGCCTGGCCAAGCTGGCGCTGCTGACCGGCTTTTTTGTCACGGTGGCCGAGGACCGCCCCGAGTTTGAGCAGGTCTTCTCGGGCGCCTTTTCGGGGGTGCGCTACCTGCTCTGCCGGCCGCAGGACTACGGCCAAAAGATCGCGCTGCCCCGGTCGGCCTTTGCGGTGATCTGCACGCGCGGGCACGCCACCGACGACGAGGCCCTGCGCTTTTGCCTCTCGAACCCGCCGCGCTACATCGGCATGATCGGCAGCGTCAAAAAGGTGGAGACCCTCTTTACACGGCTGCGGGCGGAGGGGGTCCCGGAGGAGGTCCTTGGCAGCATCTACACCCCCGTGGGGCTGGATGTGGCCAGCGCCGTGCCGGCCGAGATCGCCGTCGCCGTCATGGCCGAGATCCTGCTGATCAAAAACGGCGGCACGCTGAACCACAAGCGCAGCCTGAAGCCCGCCCCGCCCTGCGGGCAGTGAGTGACCAAAACACAGAAGACCCATCTGTTGAAAGGGAGGTGTGCCCATGTCTGACGAGCGAAGAACCCGGGCCCTTGAGTACTCCGAAATGGATTTAAAGGCGGCCATCGCCGAGGCCAACCGCTGCCTGAACTGCAAGTCCCCGCCCTGCAAGGAGGGCTGCCCCATCTCAAACGACATTCCCGAATTCATCGCCGCGCTGGCCGTCGGCGACCTGGGCGAGGCGCGCCGCGTCATCGCGCGCAAGAGCAACCTGCCCGCCATCTGCGGCCGGGTCTGCGCGCACGAGCTGCAGTGCGAGGGGCACTGCGTGCTGGCCAAGACCGGCAACCCCATCCGCGTTGGCCTGCTGGAGCGGACCATCGCCGACTTTGCCTTTGAAATGGCGCTGCCGCTCGACAAGGTGCCGCAGAAGACCAGGGGGCGGATGGCCGTGATCGGGTCGGGGCCCGCCGGGCTGACCGTCGCCGGCGACTTGGCCAAACAGGGCTTCGACGTCACGGTGTTCGAGGCCATGGAGGAACCCGGCGGCGTGCTGCTCTACGGCATCCCCTCCTTTCGGCTCTCCAAAAAGATCACGCGCCGGGAGATCATGGGCATTGAGATGCTGGGCGTGCAGTTTCAAACCGGCTGCATGATCGGCCCGGACCTCACCGTGGACCAGCTCTTTGAGCGGGGCTTCGACGCCATTTTCATCGGCACCGGCACCGCCATCGCCAACGACCTCCAGCTTCCGGGGCGGGAGCTCGAGGGCATCATGCAGTCCTCCTACCTGCTGCGCATGAACTATCTGCACCGCAGCGGGCAGCTGGACCGCGAGGAGGTCCCGATCCACCCCGGCGACATGGTGCTGGTCATCGGGGGCGGCAATGTCGGCGTCGACGCCGCACGCACGGCAAAGGGCTTGGGTGCCGCCTCGGTCACCGTGGTGTACAACGGTGCGCAGGAGACGCTGCCGGCGCTCCACGCCGAGTATGAGGCCGCTGTGGAGGAGGGCGTCCACTTCCGGTTCGAGTGCTGCGCCACGGAGTTTCTCGGCGATCAGCGGCTGGAGGCCCTGCTGGTCTCGACGCCGCAGGGCGAGCAAAAAATCCCCGCGAACAAGATCCTGCTCGCGGTGGGCGCACACCCGGCCAACCGCATTGTCTCCACGACCGAGGGCATCTCGGTCGACGCCGACGGCTATGTCGTCATCCGGGAGCGCCCCTATGGCATGACCACCCGCAAGGGGGTCTTCGCCGGCGGAGACGTGGTGCACCGGCCGGCCACCGTGGTGCTGGCCATGCGCGAGGCCAAGAAGGTGGCGGTGGGCATGGCCGAATATGTCGACGCGGTCAAGCTGCTGGCGCTCGGGTAGGGGGCCCGGCGCACCCCTTTGGAAATCCCTTCCTCAACATTGGGACGACGGTGCGGTGAACAGCTGTGCCGCCGTCCTTTTGCAAAGTGCGCATGGGCGCCCGCTTCGGACGGGCGGCGATTTTGCCCGAATCGACAGTGGACAAAGCGCCTGTTTCAGGTATACTATGGTAGATGAAATCCCTGTGTTTTATCTGTTGAGTCACGGTGCAGAAACGCACAAAAAGCCGGTGCGGTCAGGGGGTGCGGCCAATGAAGAGACCGGGCGGCCGGAGGCTGCGCCTGCTTGCCGGCGCACTGCTGTACATACTGGCCCTTTCGGTCTGCGCAGCGGACGGGGGACCTGCGGTCTGCGTCAACGCCTCGGCTGCAGATGGGCTTGGCAACGCGCTCTTGCGCCTGCTGCCCGGCGTTGAGCTCAGGGCGCAGGAGCGGGTTTTGCTCGACGACCTCCACGGCGGGGCGGCCGTCGAGGCCTACGACGCGCAGGCGCAGGGCGCGCTTGAAAGCGGGCTGGCGCAAACCTGGCATCCGCTGACGCTCGAGACGGTCGTGATCGCCGTCGATCGGCGAAGGACCGATGCGGCGATCACCTCCTGGGCCGATTTGCAGGATGCGCAGGCGGCTGTCTTCCTGCGCGACGACGCGCCGTTGGGGCAGCTGCTGGTCGCCGCCCTCTGCTACGGGCTGGAGGGCGAGGACTTCACGCTTGAGGCCGCCATGCTCTATTTGGAGGGGCTCTACCGCAAGGGCCTGCTCACCTTCAGCGAGGCAGAGGCTCCGATTTGGATCTGCTTTGACAGCCAGGCGGCCGCACGCATCCGCAGCGGCGAGGACATCGAGGTCGTGATTCCCGCCGAGGGCACGCTCTCCTATGCCCGCGGGCTGCTGTCAAACGCCCCGCTCGACCTGCCCGGGGACGCCGGTGCGGCCCTGCTTGAAAGCGGCCTGCGCCTGCCGGACGGGCGCTGCGACGCCGCGCTCTACCCCGCGCCGGACCGCTACGCCCCGGCAAAGACGCTCGAAAACTACGACCACCTGAACACCGCGCTGCAGGCGCTGGACCGCCAGCTGCGCCGGGAGGTGCTGCGCACCCGGCTCTACACCTCGGCGGACGGGCTGGAGCATGTGATGTTTGCCGCCCTGTTCGAAGCCGTCGCCGTCATCTGGGTCGCCTCCATTCTGCGCAGGAGCCTGCACCCGGGCGTCAGGCGGGCCGTCTTCGCGGCCGGCCTGCTGATTGCCGCATGGCTGCTCTTTCGCGTGCTCAAGTACCAGCTGATTGGCAGCTGGGTGCTCACGCGGTACATCTGGTACGGCTTCTATCTCGCCGAGGCCGGCCTGCTGCTGGCCATGCTGCGCATTGCGTCGCTGACCGGGAGCGGCCCCGAACCGCGCCCTGCCCCGCGCTGGTTTTTGGGCGCCTGTGCACTGAACGCCGCGCTGGTGGCCCTCGTGCTGACCAACGACCTGCACGGCCTGATGTTTGTGCTGGACCGGTCGGCGCCGGACGGAACGGGCAATTACGGCTACGGCCCCCTCTACTTCGTCGTCATGGCCTGCTTTTTGCTGGAGCTGCTCGCGAGTGTGGGGATCCTTTTCCGTAAGACGAAGGACAGCCCCCGCCGCCATGCCGTGGTCGTTCCGCTTGCGCTGATCGCGGCCCTGGCGGCCTACTCTGCCGGCTACGCCGCCCGCATTCCCGTCTTTTTCGAAAGCGACATGACCATGGTGGCCTGCGTGTTTGCCCTGTTGTTTTTGGAGTGCTGCATGTTTGCGGGGCAGATGCCCGCCAACCGCCATTATCGCCGGCTGTTTCAAAACGCGAGGATGAAGCTGCGCATCACCGATGAAGAGGGCAGGCCGATGCTGGCCTCCGGCGACGCCGATCCCTCCGGGGAGACGGGTGGGGCCGACCCCTCCCCGTTCCCCGCCGACGGCGGCGGGCTGCTGCTCAAAAGCGCGATTGCGGGCGGGTATGCCGAATGGCGGCCGGACATCACGGCCATCCAGCGGCTGAAGGCCGAGATCGAGGCGTCCAACCTCCGCCTTGCGGCCGGCGGCGAATTCCTGTCCAGGCTGGCGCAGGTCAGGGAGCAGGCGGCGCAGACGAACGCGCTGATCAAAATCAACGCCGCGTTTGAGGCCGACATCGCCCTCCACCAGCAGCGGCTGGATCAGATGCTGCGCGCCATGCAGAGCGAGGAGGGCCGGCGCGGCGCCTCCATTGGCATCGCCGCGCTGCTGATCTGCTACATCAAGCGGCGCTGCAACCTGCTCTTTCTGGAGATGGGGGGGAGCACGACGCTGCCCGCCGGCGAGGCGGCCGCCTACCTCGACGAGCTGACCGAGATCGCACGGCTGGCCGGGGTCGAGTGCCTGACGGCCTGTCGCCTGTCACGGGAGATCGGCCTGCGGGACGCGACGCTGTTCTACGACTTTTTTGGCTCGGTGCTGGAGTGGGCCGCCGTCCACCAATGCAAGAAGATCATCCTGGGCACCGAGTGCGACCAGAACCGGACCGTCATGAAGCTGCTGCTGGGCCGCCGCGGGCTGGACTATGCGCTGTCCGAACGGGTCAGCGACGAGGTATGCGCGGCGGGCGGGCAGTTTGAAAAAGAGGATTTGGAGGACATGGCCGGACTCCGGCTGTCCCTGCCCAAAGGGGGGGTGCGGGATGCGTAGCCTCTACGCGCTGCCCGAGGCGGCCCGCGTGGCCCTTTGCCTGTTTGCCGTGGCCTGTGTGATCGCCGCGGCGCTGGCCTTCGTGCTGGGCTGTCTGCGCTTCCGGTGCGGCCTTCCGTACTGGCTCGAGGGGCTGCTCTCGCTGCTGGTGCTGTGCCAGGCGCTGCTCTGCACCGCGCTGGTCGCGCAGGTGCAGCACAACGTCGCCGGCGGCTTTGTCGTGCACGGCGGACACGAGGCGCTGCGCCGGGCGCTGTTTGCGGCCGTCGCCCTCGCCTCGGCCGGCCTTTTTGCAAAGGGCAGGCCGCTGCCCGCCGCCCTCGCGCTCGCGGCCACCCCACCGGCGCTGCCGGCGGTGGAGGCCTGGCTGGGCCGCGCATTTCCGGCGGCCTTTGCCGCCGCCCTCGCCGCGCTGTTTGCGGGCAGCGTCTGGCTCGCCCTGTCGCGGTATGGGGAGCTGCAGACCTCGCTGTCCGGCCTGTCGGTCAAGCAGGCGATGGATTCGCTGGGCACCGCGGTGCTGTTCTACCGTGAGGACGGCCGGATCCTGCTGCAAAACCACAAGATGCAGGAGCTGATGCTGCAGACGGCGGGGCGCATTTTCTTCAACGGCAGGCTGTACGTGGAGACCGTCTCGGCGCAGGGCGACGAACACGCCGGCGCGCTGCGCCTGCCGGACGGCAGCTTTGTCTACCGGCTGCCGGACAGCGCCTGGCTGTTTACCGCGCGCCAGGTCCCGTTGGGCAGAGGGCGCGTCACACAGCTCACCGCCACCGACGTGACCGAGCAGGACCGCGGAGCCCGCCTGCTGCAGCAAAAGCAGCAGGCGCTGAGGCGCCAGGAGGAGCAGTTGAGGGCGCTGATCGACAAGCTCGAGGAGATCTGCCTGTCGGAGGAGCTGCTGCGCGTCAAGGCCGAGACGCACGATTTGATGGGGCAGAAGCTGACGCTGCTGCTGCGCCACCTCCGCCAGGGACAGTGGCCCGAGGAGGCGTTTCTGTCGTCGCTGAGCGCCGACTTAAATCGCCACCGCCAGCAGGCGTCGCAGGGTCCCGGCGACCCCGCGGCCGAGCTTGGGGAGCTGATCAAGAGCTATGCCTACACCGGCGTGCGGGTGTGGGTGCACGGCGACCTGCCGCCCGAGCCCGGGCAGGCCCTCGCGCTGGTGGCCATCCTGCGGGAGGCGACGGCAAACGCCGTCATCCACGGCTATGCCGACCGGATTTATGCGCGCATCCTGCAGGAGGGCCATGCCCTTGTGCTGCGCGTGACCGACAATTCCGACCTGCCGCCCAAGGCGGTCTGCGAAGGCGGCGGCATCGCCGGGATGCGCCGCCGCCTCGAGCGCTTTGGCGGCGAGCTGACCGTTCGCATTGCACCGCGGTTTACGATTGTGGCGACCATTCCGCGCGGAGGAGGTGAGCGAGGTGTGCGTGCCGATCAGGGTGCTGGTCGTGGACGACCACGAGAGCCTGCGAAATTCATTTGAACGGGAGTTTTGCCCCGAAAACGGCTTTGAAATCGTCGGCAGCCTTGCCTGTGCCGCCCTTGTCGAGGCCGAGTGCGCAGTCAAGCGGCCGGATGTCGTCATCCTGGACGTCTGCACCGAGGGCGGGGCTTCGGGGCTGGGCGCCGCCGCGCTCATCCTGGAGAAGTACCCCGACATGAAGGTGATCGTCACCACCGGCTTTGATGAGATCACGTACGCCCCCCGCGCGAGGGCGCTCGGGGTCCACGCCTTTTTGTACAAGAGCAAGAGCCTTGGCGACTTCCGCGAGGCGGTCAGGCGCGTGCTGGCGGGCGAAACCGTCTTCCCCGAGCCGCGCCGGATTCCGGTGGCCGAGGGCGAATCGCCGCTGACCGACCGCGAAATGGAGATTTTGCGGCTGATGTGCAAGCACATGTCGGGCAAAAAGATTGCCGAGGAGCTCTTTTTGAGCGAGCGCACCGTCAAGTACCACAAGGCCAACATGCTGGCCAAGACCGGCTTCGACAACGGGCTGGACCTGGCCTTTTACGTCGTTTCCAACGGGTGGATCAACCCGAACTTCTGATCCGCCGCCGAGCCTGCCCCGAAGCACGCCCAAAGGGGAAAAAACGACGGCGCAGGCAAGAGGTCAATGGGTCGGACAATCGAAAGACTCTGGTCATGTTTTGCGGCCGCTGTGAAAAACAGCGGCCTGAGACTGTCAAAAAACCGGTGGTTTTTTGACAAGAGGGCCTGTGCGCTCGCGCCTTCGTTCCTCGCCCCTGCGGGGCTCGAAACTCACAGGCCCCCTTAGGAGTGGGAACGTCGGCACATGTCCGCCGTTCCCACGGATTTGATGTCGGGGCTGCTTTTGCCACCCGCCTTGCACAAGACCGCCTTTTTTGACAGGCTGCGGCCGCTGTGAAAAACAGCGGCCTTTTTTGATGATTTTTGCGAAAGACTGTCCCGGGGGGACAGGGTGGAGGTGTCAAAAGCCTGATAGACTGGTCAAAAACAGGGTGCGCCCCCCGCCACCGGCGAGATGGCTGCGGGGAGAACACATGCGGCCGCGGCGGCAAGGGCCGGGGCGGCCGCCGGCCCGCGCCCCGGGGCCACGTCCGCAGGAAAGGAGCCCTTCGCCATGCTGAGATCCTTCACCGAGGCGCTCGGCGCGTTTTTGACCGCCCGCCTGTCGGACATGCCCGAACGGCCGGTGGCCTCCTTTGCGCTGCCGGGGGCGGTCCCCGGGCAAAACGCCCTGAACCTGTTCCTCTCGGCCATGGCCGAAGACGCCGAGTTGCGCGCAAACGAGCCGCAGTTCGCGCGCGCGGGGCTGGGGTGGGTCTCCACGCCGCCGCCGCTGCGGCTCAAGTGCAGCTACATCCTCTCGGCCTGGCCGGCCGCGGAGAACCCGGCCGAAGCCGCGCTGGTGCAGCTGCGCCTGCTCGGCGCGGCCTACGGCGTGTTCGCCTCGGCCAAAACGCTGCCCGCCGTCCACCTGCCCGCGCCGATGAGAGTGCCCGGCCTCACGGGACCGGTGCTCGCGCTCTCCAAAGACGACCTGTCGCAGCGCCCCGAGTTCTGGGCGTCGGCGGGCTGCCTGTTTCGCCCGGCCTTTTCGTTGACCGCCACGGTTTCGCTGCCCGTCAACGCGGAGCGCTACGACCACCTGGTGGAAGACGTGCAGATCGACTATCCGCTCGACCATGGCCACACCCAATAGCTTGATGAAGGAGGAACAGTTATGCAGGCATTCAACGCAGCGGGAAAAGCACCGGGCGTGTACATGCAGGAGGTGGACGTCCCGGGGCCGATCTCGGGGGTTTCCACCGGCATTGCCGCGATTGTCGGCCCGGCCCAGTCCGGCCCGCTCAACACGCCGGTATTCGTCACCAACTGGACCCAGTTTCTGGACACGTTTGGGGGCTACATCTACGATCCTCCGGTCTATGCGGCCCACGCCGTCCGCGGGTTTTTTGAAAACGGCGGCGCCACCTGCTGCTTTGTGCGCGCAGGTGTGGCGCGGCAGGCCTCGCTGACGGTCGTCGACCGCTCGTCGGGGCCGAACCCGGTCTTTACCGTGACGGCGCGCGCCGAGGGCAAGCAGGGCGAGGAGATCTCGATCGCCGTTTCGGACGCCAGGCTCTGTGAGACCGAGGCCGGCAAGTGCGCCGCCGAGGTGGAGCTGCTCTCGGCCGACCGGAAAACACTCACGCTGGGCAGCGCAGAGGAGGCCAGGTCGTTTTTGGCGGGCGATGCGGTGTGCGTCGTCCAGGGCAGCCTCGAGGAGGAGGCCGAAGTGGCCCTCGTCGCGGGCAAGGAGATCCTGCTGACGGCAACGCTCGTGCGGGCCTTTTCCAAAGAGGGCGAGGCGCCCGCGCCCATCACGCTCCGGCTGGCCGACCTGCAGGGGAAAAAGCGCCTGCGGCTGAAGAGCTCCGCCGGACTTGAGCCGGGCAGCTACATACAGTTGAGCCAGCCGGCCGGGTCGGCGGGCGGCGAGGCGCTTGTGGAGCATGCCGTTGTCGAGGGCCTCGACGGCGACACGGCGCTGCTGCGCACGCCGCTGCAGCAGGGCTTCAGCCTGCATGGGGAGGCCGGCGCCGTTTCGGTGCGCAGCCTGGAGTTTTCGCTCGACATCCTGCTGCGCGGCGTTCAGAAGGAGCGCTACCAAAACCTCTCGGTCGTGCCCTACCACGCCCGCTATTACGAGAAGCTGACCGCCGACTCGGCGCTTGTCTGCATCGCGCCAAGCGATCCGCCTAACGGGAGCCTGCCGCCCGACAACCTGCCCGACCCGGACTGTGTGCAAAACCAGGGCAGCCTGCAGGGCGGCGTCAACGACAACCCCGGCCAGCTCACGCCGGAGCACTACCGCGATGCCATTGCGGCGCTTGAGAAGGCCATTGTCAACATCGTCTGCGTGCCCGACGCCGTGGCCTTTGACCCGACCGACGCCGCCGTGCGCAAGTACGCGGTGGAGCACTGCGAGCGCATGGGGGACCGCTTTGCGGTGCTCGACTGCGGCCGCAACCTGTCGGTTCAGGGGGCCATCCAGCAGCGCATGGCGCACTTTGGCGCCAGCAGCTACGCGGCCGCCTATTACCCCTGGATCGAGATCCCCCATCCGGCGGGGCAGGGGCGCCTCAAGGTGCCGCCCTCCGGCCACATCGCGGGGGTCTACGCGCGGACCGACGACCAAAAGGGCGTCCACAAGGCGCCCGGCAACGAGGGCATCCGGGGCTGTCTCGGGCCCGCCGCGCTGCTCAACGACACCGAGCACGGCATGCTCAACGAGGCCGGCGTCAACGCCATTGTCAACCTCCCCGGCAGCGGTGCGACGCTCATGGGCGCGCGCACGCTGTCAAGCAGCACCCAGTGGCGCTACATCAACGTGCGCAGGCTGCTGCTGTACATTGAAAAGTCGATCCAAAACGCCACCCGCTTTGCGGTGTTTCTCCCGAACAACCCGTCCTTGTGGGCCGCCGTCAAGCGCCAGGTCTCCGACTTCCTCAACACCGTGTGGCGCAGCGGCGCCCTCTTTGGCGCAACCCCCGGGCAGGCCTTTTATGTCAAGGTGGACGAGGAGCTCAACCCGCCCAGCGTGCGCGCCCTGGGGCAGCTGATCATCGAAATTGTGCTCTACCCCGTCACCCCGGCGGAGTTCGTGGTGTTCCGCGTGATCCAGCAGCCGGGCGGCGCAAATGTTTCCGAGGGCGAATAGTGCCCGCCACTTCACTAAAGGAGGTTTCTTGGCATGCGTACCGACCCTTACAAAAACTTCAGATTCCTGGTGGAGATAGACGGCATTGTGCAGGCCGGCTTTACCGACTGCACGGGGCTGAGCTCCAAAATTGCGGTGATCGAGTACCGCGAGGGGGGCAACCCCACCTCGGTGCGGAAGCTGCCCGGGCAGACCAGCTACCCCGACATCACGCTCAAGTGGGGCCTCACCGACTCGAGCGAGCTGTACGATTGGCACCTGAACGCCATTCAGGGCAACATCAAGCGCAAGAATGGGTCCATCATCATCCTGGGCGACGACGGCGAGGAAAAGGTGCGCTGGAACTTCTTTGAGGCCTGGCCGCCGGTCTGGAGCGGGCCGGCGCTCAACGCCAAGGCCAGCGACGTGGCCATCGAGCAAATGACGCTGACC
Organism: Clostridiales bacterium; assembly: GCA_012719075.1. Lineage (GTDB taxonomy): Bacteria > Bacillota > Clostridia > Oscillospirales > Feifaniaceae > JAAYBB01. The sequence continues at coordinate 41,922 of JAAYBB010000031.1, forward strand.
TGCGAGCGGGTCGAAAGGAGCAAATAGCCATGCAGGGATTTCAGGTTGAATTTCCGTTCACACTGCCCACGGGCTACCTCGACGCCGAAGGCGTGCTCCACCGCGAGGGCATGATGCGCCGCGCCACCGCCGCCGATGAGATCGTGCCACTCAAGGACCCCCGCGTGCAGGCCAATGCCGCCTACCTCATCATCATCCTGCTCTCGCGCGTGATCACCTCGCTCGGGGATGTGGCGATGGTGACGCCGCAGGTGGTGGAGGGCCTGTTTGTGGAGGACCTCAACTATCTGCAGGCCTTTTACAGGAGGATCAACTCATCCGAAAACCCTTCGGAGGACCAGCTGAGGGCGCCGCGCAACGCACAGTAGAGCGCATTTACGATGAAGTGGCTTTTTTGGCGTTGCACCTTGGGTGGTCCTATGAGACCCTGATGCGGATGGATCATTTTGAACGGCGGCGATGGGTGGAAAAGACCTTGAAGTGGATGGGGGCGAAGGGGGAGACGGCCTATGAATTCTGAGGCGGCAACCTGGCTGATCGCCGACCTGATGTGGACGGTCAGCCGCCATGTCTCGCCCGACGCCATGCTGGCCAGGGCGCCCTTTGCGCCGCTGAGCGGCGCCGCGCCCTCGCTCGCCGAGGCCGCCGGCCACTGGCCAGGCGCCGTTCAAAGCCCCGACCTGTCAGCCCTCGCCCTCCCATCGGGGGAGGAGCTGATGCGCTTTGGGCCGCTGGAGGCCGTCGGCCGGGGGCTGGCCGGATTCGAGTCGGCCGCGCCGCCCGACGTCGGCGCGCGGGCGCAGGCGTTGCAGGCACAGCTCGACCCGGCGCGCCTGCTCGAGGGGCTGCCCGACGTCGAGGGGCGACTGGACGCCTTTGCGGATGGCCTGCAGGGCAGGCTGTCCGGCCTTGCGGCCGGGCTGCCGGACCTTTCGTCGCTGACCGACCCGTCGCGCCTGCTCGAGGGGCTGCCCGACGTCGAGGGGCGGCTGGACGCCTTTGCGGATGGCCTGCAGAGCAGACTGTCCGGCCTTGCGGCCGGGCTGCCGGACCTTTCGTCGCTGACCGACCCGTCGCGCCTGCTCGAGGGGCTGCCCGACGTCGAGGGGCGGCTGGACGCTTTCGCTGATGGCCTGCAGAGCAGACTGTCCGGCCTTGCGGGTGAGCTGCCGGACCTTTCATCGCGCATCGACCCGGCGCGCTGGCTTGGCGAGCTGCCCGACGTCGAGGGGCGCCTGGATGCCTTTGCGGATGGCCTGCAGGATAGACTGTCCGGCCTTGCGGGTGAGCTGCCGGACCTTTCGTCGCTGACCGACCCGTCGCGCTGGCTCGGCGAGCTGCCCGACGTCGAGGGGCGGCTGGATGCCTTTGCGGATGGCCTGCAGGGCAGGCTGTCCGGCCTTGCGGCCGAGCTGCCGGACCTTTCGTCGCTGACCGACCCGTCGCGCTGGCTTAAGGGGCTGCCCGACGTCGAGGGGCGGCTGGACGCCTTTGCAGGTGGCCTGCAGGATAGACTGTCCGGCCTTGCGGCCGAGCTGCCGGATCTTTCATCGCGCATCGACCCGTCGCGCTGGCTTGGCGAGCTGCCCGACGTCGAGGGGCGCCTCGACACCTTCACGGGTATGTTCGAAGACAAAGCCTCCGGCCTGCTGTCCAGGCTGCCCGACCTGCCGTCGGTCATCGACCCGTCGCGCTGGCTTGGCAAGCTGCCCGACGTCGAGGGGCGCTTTGATGCCTTCACGGGCATGCTCGAAGACAAGGCCTCCGGCCTGCTGCCGGACCTTCCGTCGATCACCGACCCGGCGCGCTGGTTCGACCAGCTGCCCGACGTCGCAAGTGCCCTCGATTCACTGACCGCCCCACTCAAAGAAAAGTTGCCCGGCCTTGGGGATTTTGGAACGGATGCCCTGGCCTTTGCCAGGGACCCGCTGTCCGCGCTGGGCAGCCGTGCCGGCATTCCCGAGGGAATGTCCGCACGGCTGGACGGGCTGACCGCGCCCTTCCGACAGGAGGCGCCGCTGTCGGCCGACGCACTGCGGCCGCTGGCCGAGGAGCTCGGGCGCATCGCGCGCGAGGCGGCCTGGAACGAACATGCGCGAAGGGGGTGGTATTGATGCCGATGGAAAAGGCCAAGATCATCAACACCGAGCAGACGGGGCACAGGCCGATTGAGGTGATGTTCAACCCGCCGCTGCTGGAGATGAGCAGCAGCAACAGCTACGCCGACCTCAAGACGCCCAGCAAAAGCCAGGAGAATCAGCAGTTCATCAAAAAGAACAATGACAGCCTGACGGTGCGGCTCTTCTTTGACACCACGCGCGAGGGGGTTGGCGTCAACACGGCCGTCGACCCGATTATCGACCTGGCCAGGGTCCCGAAGAATGCCAAGCAGCCGCCCAGGCTGGTGTTTGCGTGGGGGGAGTTCAACTTTCCCTGCGTCATCACCTCGATCGACCACAAGTACGATTACTTTGACTCTGCGGGCCGCGCGCTGCGCGCCGAGCTGGTCGTGAAATTCCAGCGCTGCGAGCCCGAGGCGGCCGCGCAGGAGGCCCCCTCGCCCAAGGCCCAAAAGGCCGAAAAGCAGGTGACCGTCAAGGCCGGCGAAAATCTGTCCTGCTTCTGCGTCGACCCAAAGGACTGGCGCGCGGTGGCCCTGCTCAACGGCATCGACAACCCCCTGCTGTTCAACCAAAACGAGATGGTCGGCATGTCCATCGAGCTTCCATAGGGGGGATGGCGGATGAAGGATGCGATGGCCCCCGGCCTTGAACTGAGCTGCGACGGCGCGCCGCTGTCCCGGCAGACGGTTGAGATGGTGACCGAGGTCATGGTGGAGAGCCGCCTCGACCTGCCCGGCAGCTTCGCGCTGTGGCTGACCGATGCGGCGCTGGCCAGCATCGACCGCAGGGACGGCAAGCTGCAGGAGGGCGTGCGGCTGGACATCGCGCTGGGCTATGCGCCCAAGTTCCGCACGCTGATCACCGGGGAGATCGGCACCGTCTCGGCCGAGATGTCCCCGCAGGGCGTCTTTGCCCGCGTTGCGGGCTTTGACCTGCTGCACCGGCTTGCCCGCGGCACAAATTACCGCCGGTACGAGAGCGGCGGCGGCGAGGCGCTGACCGACAGCGCAATTGCCCGCAGCCTGCTGAGCCAGGCCGGCCTGCGGCCGACCGTTGACGAGACGCCGGGGCGCAGCGTACCGCGCACCCAGGACAACCGCTCCGACCTCGACTTTCTGGCCATGCTGGCCGGGCTCAACAGCTGTTGCCTCTACAGCGAGGGCGACCGCGCATTCTTCATGCAGTCGCCGCCCGACCGCGGGGAGGCCAGGCTGCGCTGGGGGGAGAATCTGAGGACTTTTTATCCGCGCCTCTGCCTCGATGGGCGGGTCAGGACGCTCGAGGTCCGGGGCCGGGACGCCTCGCTCGACGAAAACTACAGCGAGACCGTCGAACGGCCACGCGAGGAGCTGCTGCTGCTCTCTTCGGCCGGCCAGGACATGCTGGGGCGCGGCTCGGGCGGGCAATCCCGCCTCAGCCTGCACGATGCGCTGATCACCAGCGGCAGCGACGCAAGGCAGTTTTTGCCCGGCGCCCTGCGCGACCGGCAGGCGCTGCTGCTGGCGACCGGCTCCTGCATCGGCGACCCCGGCATACGCGCCGGCACCCGGCTCCACATCGGGGGGGCCGGGCGGTTTGACGGCAGCTACCTGGTCACGCGCGCCGTACACCGCTTTGGCGGCAGAGGGTACACCACCGAATTTGACGCGAGGATACTGCCATGAACCATCAAAGCCTGATGATTGCGCTGGTGACCGACACGAACGACCCCGACCGGCTGGGCCGCGTGCTGGTCACGCTGCCCGCGCTGCCCGACGGGCCCACGCTGTGGGCGCGGGTGGTGGCGCCGCTGGCCGGCGGCGACCGGGGGCAGTGCCTGCTCCCCGAGGTGGGCGACGAAGTGCTGGTGGCCTTTACGCAGAGTGAGCTGTCGAGCGCCTATGTGCTCGGGGGGCTCTGGGGAAAACAAAAGCCGCCGCCCGAGGGCCTTGGCGGGGCGCAAAACGACCTCAAGCTGTTTCGGACCCGCTCGGGCCACAGCTTGCGCTTTGAGGACCGCGAGGGGGAGGAGCGCATCACCCTCACCGACAAAAACGGCAATTCGCTGGTGATCTCCACCGCCGAAGACGGCCTGACGCTGACGGCGAAGTCGACGCTTGCGCTCAAGACCGACGGGGAGCTCACGCTCTCGGGCAAGACCATAAGGTTGCAGGCCGACACGGTCGAACTCAAGGCCGATTCGTCGCTCACGCTCGACGGCGGCGGCACGGCCGACCTCAAGGCCGGCACCGTCAACATCAACTAGGGGGGGCCGCCATGGGAAGTCCGGCCGCCAAGCAGGGGGACAGCGTCACGGGCATCGACATGCACCTGATCCAGCCGCCCTCGTCAAGCCCGCCGGTCATGACCCCGCTGCCCTTTTGCGGCCTGCTGGACGGGGGTCTGTGCCAGAGCGTCTTCATCATGGGCGCCCCGGCCGCGACGGTGGACAGCACCGCTACCAACCTGCCGCCGCACATCCCGACCGGGGGCTCCTTTGTCAACCCGCCCGCCAACCGGGCCACGGTTGTCACGGGCAGCGCCAGCGTCAACATCGGCGGCAAGGCCGCCGCCCGCGCCGGCGACAAGGCCGACACCTGCAACGACGACGGCCAGCCGCAGGGCGGCACCGTGGCGGCCCTCGGCAGCGTTTTGATCGGATAGGAGGGAGCCCATGTCCGCGCACAAGGACCGCGAACACAACATTGGCCTGGCCTTCCCGCTGCAAGTGGGGGAGGACGGCCGCCTGGCGGCCTGCAGCGAAGAGGCGCACATCCGGCAGTCGCTGCGTACGCTGCTGCTCACGGCGCGCGGCGAGCGCGTCATGCGCCCGGAGTTCGGCAGCCGGGTCGGCGCATACCTGTATGAAAACATCGGCGCCACAACGGCCGCGCTGATTAAAAACGAGGTCAAAAGTACCGTGGAGCGCTTTGAGCCGCGCGTCGAGCTCATCGACGTGGCCGTGAACGGCGGCGCGCGGGATGTCGCCGTGCTGAGCGTGGAAGTGCGTTACCGCATCAAGTCGACCGGCGCGGCCGACCGGCTTGCCGTTGACGTGAGGAGGTGAGTGCGTGAGCCTGCAGCCGCCCAAGCTGGACAACCGAAGCGTTGAGGACATTCTGTCCCAGCTGCGCGGCAGCGCCGCGCGGCACCTGCCCGAGTGGGCGCCGGGCCAGGCCTCCGACCCCGGCGTCATGCTGCAGCACACCTTCGCCAGGCTCATGGAGATCGTCGTGGAGCGCCTGAACCGCGTGCCGGAAAAGCAACTGCTGGCCTTTTTGGACGCGATGAACGTCAGTCCGCTGCCGCCGGTCCCGGCCGCAGCGCCCCTGGTGTTTGCGCTGAAAAAGGATGCGCCGCCGACGCCCGTCCCGCGCGGCACGGCCGCCATGGCCAGGACGCCGGGCGGGGAGGCGCCGGTGGTGTTTGAGACGGCCGAGGACCTGGTGGTCCTGCCGGCCGCCATCACCTGTGCCTACGCGCTGGAGCCGCAGCGGGGGCGCTATGGCGACTACACCGACCGCCTGGAGGGCGGCGGGTTTACGCCCTTCATCGGCGAACGCGTCCTGCCGGACACCTATTTCTTTCTCGAGGACACGCTGTTGTCGATGGAGCGGCCGGAGGCGGTCGAGCTGCTGCTGAACTTTTCAAAGCAGACCGCAGGGTCCGACATCCAGGTTTTTTTGAACCGCTGCCGCTGGAGCTGCAGCGGCGAGGAGGGCCCCGTCGACCTTGCGCCGACCTGCAGGGTCAACGCGAACCGGCGGGACTACAGCTTGGTGCAGGTCGTGCTGGGCGGCGCCGGCATGGCGCCGGTGCTGCCGGTGCGCAGCGGGCCGCTGGGCGGCGGACGCGCGCCGCAGGGCGGGCGATACATCCGCTGCGCATTAGAAGACGGCGGCGGGCAGGCGCCGGTCGAGCTGCCGATCTGCTCGGCCAGCCTCCGCGTCAAGGGGAGTGAGCAGGTGCCCGCGCACCTGTTTTCGTCAAGCACCCGGCTGGATCCGGAGGGCTACTTCCTGCCCTTTGGGGACCGCCCCCGGGAGGGTTCCGCCTTTCACATCCACATGGGCGAGCTGCTCACGATGCCGGGCGCCCAGCTGCGGCTGAGCATGGAGCTGGCCAAAACGGCCATTTCGGCCGGAAAGGTCGGCCACCACACGCGGTGGTGCGACCTGCACTGGTCCTACTACAGCGCCGAGGGGTGGAGGCGCATTGAAACCGACCGGGACAAGAGCACCTTCCACGGCGGCCGGCTGACGCTGGTCTTCACCTGCCCAGAGGACGCCGCGCCGCACAAGGTCCGCGGCGAGGCCGGCCATTGGCTGCGCGCCGTGCTGCCAACCGGCGACTGCGGCAGCGAGGCCGAGTACGAGGAGCGGGGCGGCGTCTACACGCTAAAGCCCGGCACCGGCCGGTTTGTGTACCCGATGGTGCGCGCCATCTCGCTGAGCTTCGACTGCACGCTGCCCTGCCGGACGCTGCGGCAGACGGGGCACCTCTACACCGCGCTCGGCGAGCCGGCGCCGTCGGCCGCCACGCACCCCGAACTGGAGACAACCGCCTTTTACCTGGGCTTTGACCGGGTGTTTCCCCACCAGCCCATATCCCTCTATGTCGACGCCGAGGGGGCGGCCGACGGCGCCGAAGAGCCGGGGGACGCACCGCCGGTCTGGGCGTATCTGGCCGCGGACGGCTGGCGCCCGCTCTATGTCAACGACGACACGCGCGGCCTCTCGCACTCCGGCGCGATCCGCCTGCGGATGCCGCCGGAGGCGGTCGGCGCGGCGCTGTTCGACCCGGTCGAGCGCTACTGGCTGCGCCTGCCGCGAAGCGGCAGCGGCCGCCTGAAGGGCATATACCTGAACGCGGTGCCGGCCGAGCACGCCACCACGGTGGGCCGGGAGGCCCTCGGCGTGTCGAGCGGCAGCGCCGGCCAGCGCTTTGCGCTGCGCGGCACGCCGGTGCTCGGCGGCCAGCTTGTCTGGGTGCGCGAGTCCGAGGCGCCGACGGCCGCCGAGCTGCCCGAGACCTCGCTGGAAATCCGGCAAAACCCCGTCACGCTCGAAGCGGAGCACTGGGTGCTCTGGAGCGAGCAGAACAGCTTTGGCGCGTCGCAGCCCAGCAGTCGGCACTACACGCTGGACCGCGCCACCGGCGACATCCGCTTTGGCAACGGCGCGCGCGGCATGGTCCCCGAAAAGGGGGCGGCCATCGCCGTGCAGTACCGGCACGGCGGCGGGGCCTGTGGCAACCTGCCCGCAGGCGCCGTCTCCAAGCTCTCGGCCACGCGGCCGGGCATTGAGCGGGTCTTCAACCCCATTCCGGCCGTGGGGGGCGCCGACTCCGAAAGCGTGCAGGACATCATGGACCGCGGGCCGATGTCGCTGCGGCACAGGGGGCGCGGCGTGACGCTGCAGGACATCGAGTGGCTGGTCAAGGAGGCGGCGGGGGCCGCCGTCGACCGCATCAAGTGCCTGCCCGGCACCGGGCAGCAGCCCTTTGCACTGCTGCTACTCCCCGCGGCCGAGGGCCTGCGCCCGCTGCCCGACGGCCTGCTGGCTGCCCGGGTGCGCAGCTACCTCGATGCGCGCCTGCCGGCCGCGCTCGCCGGGGGGCGCTACGGCATGGTCGGGCCGCGCTACCTCACCGTCGGCATATCGGCCGCACTGGTCCCCAGAGACCCCCTGGACGGCGCCCTCGTGCGGGAGCGGGCGGTCGAGTGCCTGCACGCCTTCCTGCACCCCCGCCGGGGCGGCCCCGAGGGCCGGGGCTGGCCCTTTGGGCGCCCTGTCTACCTGTCTGAAATCTGCGCGCTGCTCGAGACGGTCGAGGGCGTCGACCACACGCTGGCCCGCACGGTGGAGATCCGCCCGGCGGCGCTGCAGCGCGAGCTGAGCCTGCGGTCGAACGACATCCGCCTGGAGGCCACCTACCCCGCCGGCAGCCTTCTCTCGCTGAAGGGTGCAGAGGGCGATGTCGCGCAGCGCTGGCTGCTGGCCGAGGAGATCCTCACCGAGGTGCTGCCCCGCACGCTGCGCGTGACCGGCCTGCGCGAGGGCGATGTGCTCAGCGCGGTCTGTGCGCTTGGGTTTGACCCGACAGAAAAGGCGTTCATCAACCGGTCGGGCATGGCCTTTCCGCCCGGCAGTGCGGTGCACTTTGCAGACGGCGTGAGCACGACACTGAGGTCAACGCTCTATACCGGCGAGCGGTTGCGTGGCGAGCGGCTGTGCGCGCCGCACCCGCAGGGGCTTGCGGCAGGGGCTTCAGTGACCCTGGTCCACCCCGACGGCCTGACGGTCACCGGTCTGCGGGACCTGCCGGACGGCGGCTGCGTGGCCGAGGTGCACTGCCCCTCCGAGGGCGTGCTGCTGCGGCGCGGCGCCGTGCTGGAGTGCCGGCAGAGCCGGGTGCGGGTCCAGCTGGCTGCCGCGCCGGACGGTCGGGAGGTGGTGCAGAGCGGCAGGGCCGTCCAACTGTATTTCTGTGCGCCGACCCTCCGGTCGGGCTGGACGCTCTCAAGGCCGGACGGCCCTGCCCATGCGGTGGAGATCGGCATCACCATGGCGCAGGCCTTCACCGACACGGCCTATCTGTCCCCGCACGAGCTCTGCACGCCCGGCAGCATGGACATCCAAATCGCCGACTAGGGCGTAATGCCCACAGGATAAAGCAGAGGAGCTGCAGCGATGCCGATACAAATTCCAACCCTTGACGACCGCAACTACGACCAGCTGTACAAAGAGACGGCCAGTGTGATTGCGCGGTACTTTCCCGACTACGCCGACATCGGCCCGGCCGATCCGGCGATGGCGCTGGACGAGCTGTTTTGCTATCTCTTCGACATGGCGGCCTATCAGCTCAACCGCATCACGCCCGATACGCGGCACAACTTTGCGTCGCTGCTGGGCATTGCACCGGTGTACGGCCGCCCGCCCGAGGAGTCGCTGCAGCTGGCGCTGTCCAAGCTGTCGCGCACCGACCGCGCCATCACGCCGGGCGACATCGCGGCCATCGTCAGGCAGAGCTCGGCGGCCTGCTGCAGCGAGCCGGTCGAGCGGGTCTTTGTGCGGCCGGGCCGGCCGGTGCGCGTCTACGTGCTACAAAAGGGGGCCTTCAAGGCGGTCACTGCCAGGCACCGCGAGGACCTGCGGCGCATCTATGCCTGCCTGCGCGGCTGCAGCCCCATCGGCACGCGGTTTTTAGTCGAGCACACGCCCTGCCTGCAGGTCGACGTGTCGGCCGAGGTCGTCAAGCGCCGGGACTCCACCATCAACGGCGATACGCTGTCGAAGGCGATCCAGACGAAGATTGCCACCTTTTTGAGCCCGCTTGAGGGCGGAGACGCGGGGACGGGCTGGGAGCACGGCCGCGCGGTGACCCGCGGGGACCTCTACGGGCTGATCGAGGGCGTGCCCGGCGTCGACCATGTCAAATCGCTGCAGATCAAGGCGGCCAACGACGTGGCGTACAGCAATGCGGACCGGCTGACGCCCCCCGAGGGCGGGCTGATCGGCCCGACGTCGCCCTCGGTCACGCTGCGCTGAAGGGAGGAGGGGAGAGATGGACAGGCGTCCGCGGCCAATCAACGACATTGACTTTTTAAACGAGCTGCCCGCCTTTTACGCCAGGGACGCGGGGGAGGGCGACGCGCTGTTTCGGCGCTTTCTCATGCCCTTTGAGGAGATGTTCGCCGGGCTGCAGGCCGCCATTGCCGGCGATGTGCTCACGCTCACCTACCGGGATTCCGGTGAGGCACCCGACGGGGCCGGGGCTGCCGGCTATCTGCTGCCGGTCGGGCTGTTTGACGCCGGTTGCCTCGGCTACCCCAAGAGCACCCCGGTCTTCATCCCCGGCGACCCCGACACCACGCTGCTGGCTGAGCCCATACCGGCAAACGGCGAAAACATCGCCGCGATCCGGGTCACCGACAGGGCCTTTCGCAGCCGCCTCAGGGAGGGCGACCGCCTTGTGGTGCGCACAGGCAGCGGCCTTGCGGGGCTGGCCTCGATCGGCGAAATGCCGCCGTCCGCCTTTAAAAACCTCGACGATCGGGCGTTTGCCTACCTGCAGTACCTCGCCTCCTGGGTCGGCCTGCCGCTGCGCTCGGACAAGTCGGTCGGCTGGAACCGCCGCTTCCTGCGCGAGGCCGTGGCGCTGGACAACAACCCGGCCACGCTGCGCTCGACGCTGCCCGGCATCAAGGCGCTGCTGGACGCCTGGCACCACGAGGAGGCGGCGGCGCAGCGGACCGTCGTCACCGACCTGATCTCGCCCGAAAACGGCGTCGACACCGTCTTTTGCCTCGGCGGGAGCCGCATCGGCATCGACACGCTGCTGGGCGAGGGGGAGCCGGGCCACTTTGCGGTGTACCTCACGGCCGACCCCGACGACGTCTACATGCGCCAGCCCAAAAACCTGGACGCCATGGCGGCGGCGGCCGAACTGATGCTGAACCTCGAGCGGCCGGCCGGCACCGACTACAGGCTGCACATTCACGCCCACACCATGCGCCTTGCGCCAAATGCGCCGATTGCAGCCTACGGCGGCGCAAAGGGCGGCGCCGGGCCGGCGGATCAGGGTGGCGGGGCCGGGGAGGCGCCGCCGTCCGACGAGGCGCTTGCAGTCAAAGACACCAACACCTTTGCCCGCATCGGCGTCACGACGCTGCTCTGGGGCGATTGAGCTGCACAGGAGAACAGGGGGGCCGTTTCCGCGTCGGGGCCGCTTTTTGACACGACGATCGGTCACCACCAAAAGGAGGACATCGTATGCCTGAAAAAAAGACGCTTGCAGAGGGGCTTTCGGAGAGGGTGAACACCGTCCGGAGCGGAGACGTCGCCGGATCGGCGGCTTCCGACGGCGAGGAGACCGGCGAAGTCGGGCGCTACTACACGCGGATGCAGTACCAGGAGCGGCAGTTCCTGCGCGCCGCCGACTTTCAGGACGAGCAGGCCTACCACATCGCCAAGCTGCGCGAGCACAACCGGACACTGCACACCTACGGCGTCTGCGAGGGGCTGGTGGTCGGCAAGTCCAGGTACATCCGCTGCGTCGAGGTCAGCGCCGGCTCGGCCAACGACAGGCTGGGAAACCCCATCCTGCTGACCGAGGCCGAAACGCTGGACCTGGGCTCGGCCTGCATCGGGGACAAGGCGTACCTGCAGGACCTCCTGCTCTACATGAGCTTTGGGGCGGTGAATGCCTCCGATCCGGCCTACAACGTGAACGAGGGCGGCTTTGCCGGCTGTACCCGCACGGTGGAAAAGCCGGTGTTCACGGTCTGCCCCGCCGACAGGCCCAGCCTCGACGTCAGGCAGCTGCTGCTCGCGACGGTCAGGCGCGATGCGGCGACCGGGGAGATCCTCTCCTGCGACTCCGCGCCCCTCGGGCGCCTTTCGGCCGGCGTGAAGATGAGCATGGACAGCGTGCCGGACCAGAGCATCGAGAGCCGCATGCTGGCCGACGGTGCCGTGGTCGCCGGCAAAATCAAGGACGGCAGCATCACGGCGGCCAAGCTCGCCGGCGGCGCCGTGACCAGAGAGAAAATCGCCGGTATGGCCGTGGGCACCGCGGAGCTTGCGGAGGAGGCTGTGACGGCGGCCAAACTCAAAAAGAACAGCATCACCTCGATGCAGCTGGCCAACGCCGCGGTGAACAGCGGTGCGCTCCAGAGCGCCGCCGTGACCACCGACAAGCTCGCAGACGGCGCGGTGACGTCCGCAAAGGTCAAGCACAGCCGGTCGGACTGGAGCGAGGCGACGATCAATGCGAACAGCCGCATGAAATACATGCACACGCTTCGCACCGAAGAGGAGTTTTTGCAGCCGATGGCGCATGTGGTCTATCCGCTGGAGATGGGCATCGAGGCCTGCAATTGCAAGGGGACCGAGGCCAACAAGATCTATTGGTATGAGATCACCGAGCGGTCAGGCGGCGGCGCCGTCAATCGGATGACCTGCGTGGAAAACACCTGCGACAGGGCGGTCAAAGTCCGGGTGTTGAAATTCTTTTGGAAGTGACAGGGAAGGGGGCAAAGCTCCGTGTTTACCCATGTGCTCTGCAGCAAAGACGGCACCATTTTTTCGGTCGGCCGCGGGGAGGCGCTGCCCAGTGAGTCCGAGGTGGACATCAACGTCCCCGAGGGCGGCTTTTTGATCGACCTTACCGACCAGGCGCCCTTTGATACGCTCGATCTGCTGGACATCCACAACGGATACAAGGCCAACCCCAGGACCAAGAAGCTGGTCAAGCTGAAATAGGCAGGGCCGGGCAGGGCGCCTCCTTCCGCGGTGGATTGGTGCGCGCCGGCGCGCCCGAACGGCTGAAAGGCGAAACGCCCGGGCACAGGCCCGGGCGTGCAATAGGACAACAGGCAGGGGAGATCGCCCCGCCCCGCGGTCTGCCAACAGGGTCGATTGGCGCGGCGGGGGCGGATGCCCTGCGCCCAAACGGCCGCCAAAGGCGCATTTGGCGGCTAAACGGTGCCAAAAGGCGGTTACAATGAGAATAGGCAGGCGTTAGCCTGCCCATCCCTTTGTAAAAACAAAAACCAGACCCTCCGCGACCGGCAACTATGCCGGCGCGTCGCCCCACGGATCAACCGTGGGCTCGGGAGCCCGTGCGATGACAGGTGCGGGAACCGGGCCATGAACCCGGCCCGCAGCGCATCGACACCGGCTTTCAATCAACATAGCACAGCGGGAAGGATTTGTCAATCGTCCCTAAAAATATCCTCATCGTATGGACGGCTTGTCAGCAAAACGGCGCAAAATGCCCGGCGAATCGAAGAAGGGCGGTGGACAGGGGTGGGCAAGCAGACGGTCATGCTGGTGTTGTGCCGCAGGGTCATCGCCGACCTCCTCATCGAGGCCATCAACAGGCGACCAAACATGCAGGCGTTTGGCTTGTACGACTACAAAAACGCGGGGGCCGCAGCGCTGTCCCGCCGACCCTACCTTGCGCTGGTGGAGATCCCGGAGCGGCACGGCTCCCCCGCGCTGGACGCGCTGGAGGTGTGCGGTGAGATCTGCAGGGCGCGCCCCGGCTGCAAGATCGTGCTGCTGTGCCCCGAGCATGATCGGGAGAGCGTGGAGGTCTGCGTCGAGGAAAAAAGGCGGGGCGGGATCGAGGACTATTTTTTCTACGATTCCAGCGTGGACTACCTCGTGTCAAAGCTGGAGTCGCTGTGTCCGGTGTAAGGGGGGAGTACCTGGCGGACCCGCAGTTCGGGCACAGAGCCGCCGATGGATACTGGCGCGGGGCGCCGCGGCAGGCGGCCCGCCGCCTTGGCCCCTCAACCGACGGGGTTAGCGGATGGGGGTGTAGCCGGTCTGTTCAACGAGAGACTGCCCCTCCTCCGACAGGATCCAGTCGATCAGCAGCTTGACGCTGCCCTCGGGCGGCCCGTTGGTCACCGCGTAAAAGCTGGCGGTAAAGGGGTAGCGTCCGTCGGCAATCGCCTCATTCGAGGGGTAGACGCCGTTGATCTTCAGCAGCTTTACCTCGGGGTTTGGATACATCGCAATGGCATAGTACCGGTAAGAGTACCCAAGCGCCGGCTGTACGCCGTTCCACGTGACAGACACCTGCTGCATCATACTGCCGGTGCCGAACAGGGCATTGTCGGGCAGCGGCTGCGGCCGCTGGATGGGCAGGCGGCCCATCATATTTTGCAGCCCCGTCTGGCTGCCGGAGCCCTCCGGCCGCTGGAAGACAATGATCCGGCCGCCCGCCGCCCAGCCAAGGGTTTTCCAGTGTGCCGTCTTGCCCGAATAGATGTTTTTCAGCTGCTGGAGCGCAAGCCCGTCAAGGGGGTTTGAGTTGCCTGCGAGAAACACAAAGGCCTCCCGCCCAATCGGCGTGAACACCAGCTCGACGCCGGCGTCGCTTGCCGCCTGCCGCTGCTTTTCGGAGGGGCCGGCCACAAAGATGATGTCGCGCTCTCCCGCAATGATCGCACGGTAGGCGTTTGGCGTGTTGGTGCAGACCACCACATCGGCCGCACCGTCCTGCGGTGCATACGCGGCCCGCGCAAAGGCGGCATAGAGCGGATAGAGGGCCGTCGCCCCGTCCAGCGAGGGCAGGTCGCTGTGCAGGGTGAGCGACGCCGCCTGTGCCAGCGTCGCTGCCTGCGAGTCTTCTGAAAAGGGCGCGTAAAGCGTCAGGTCGGGCGAGGCCGAGCCCTGTGCGGATGTGTGGGCAAGGGGATACCAATTGCCGGTCACGGCGGGAATCAGCAGCAGCGCCCACAGCAGGGTCAGCCCCGACAGGGCAGTGGTTGAAGACCGGGCATTGCGGTGGCGCTTCCAAAGCAGCGCC
>JAAYBB010000005.1 GCA_012719075.1 Clostridiales bacterium
GTTGGGGGCCGGGCGCTACTGTGAGGAGCACTTGAAAAACCGGAACTCGCGTCCTGCGGACGCTCAAACAGCCGGTTTTTCTGCATGCTCCTTTCATTCGGCTCCGAGGTACGGCCTTAAAATAAAGCCTGCTCCGCACAAAAGACAACCCACCCGCCGATAAAACTAAATGATCAGCAGAATAAGCGTGCTTATACGGGTCAAAACCTTGACCCGTTTGCCGGGGGTATCGAAACCGCTTTGCCTCCGGCGGTTTTGGACCTTTTGACGCCTAAAAGTACGCTGCGGCCTGCAGGCCGGGACCTCTGGCAAGATCCCCCTGAGCCCGTGTCCTCCACCGACGGATCAAGGTCGCCTGCCGGTTTGCCGGCAGGCGACCCTTGTCTCAGTCCTGTTTGGCGGTCTCCGCCGCCGGGCGGCTGTTGAAGCCTGAACCGGGCTTTACCACAGCATCAGCTTGTTGGCCTCGGCGCGCAGCTCCTCCCGGAAGTCGGGGTGCGCAACGGCAATCAGGTTGTCCACGCGCTGGCGGATGTTGCGGGCCTTCATCGGCGCGATGCCGTGCTCGGTCACGATATAGTCGATGTTGTTGCGGCTCATGGTCACGACCGAGCCGGGGGTCAGGATGGACTTGATCTTGGAGAAGCGCTCGCCGGCCTTGTTGGTGCCGCTCGAGTGCATGGCGATGATGGACTTGCCGCCCTTGGAGTGGATGGCGCCCTCGGCAAAGTCGTTCTGGCCGCCGGTGCCCGAGAACTGGCGCGTGCCCAGCGTCTCGGAGGCGATCTGCCCCACCAGGTCCACTTCGATGCAGGTGTTGACCGACACCATCTTCTCGTTCTGGGCGATGACATGGGGGTCGTTGACATAGTAGGTCGGGCGCATATAGACCGACAGGTTGCCGTCCAGGAAGTCGTACAGCTTGCGGCTTCCCTGTGCAAAGGCGCCGATGGTCTTGCCCCTGTAGAGCGTCTTCCTGCGGTTGGTGATGGCGCCGCACTCGGCCAGGTCGGCGATGGAGCTGGTCAGCATCTCGGTGTGGACGCCCAGATCCTGCTTGACCTTAAAGGCCTGCGCGACGGCATCCGGTACGGCGCCGATGCCCAGCTGGATCGTGGAGCCGTCCTCGACCAGCGTGGCGACGTGCTGGCCGATGGCGATGTCGGTCTCGGTCAGCTCGCCCGGCTTGCCGGTCAGCAGCGTGCGGCCGCTCTCGACCACGGCGGTGACGTCGGAGATGTGCAGCTCATATTCTCCGGGGATGTTGGGCATGTCCTCGACCACCTCGACGATCACGACGTCGGCGTCCTCGAGGAACTTCAGCTCCCAGCCGCCCAGCGACAGGTTGAAGTAGCCGTGCTTGTCCATCGGGGTGGCGCTGGTGGCGATGACGTTGGGCTTCCAGACCTCGTGGTAGCGGGTGTAGCACTGGTGCAGGTGCATCGGGATGATCGAGACGTTGCCGTTCGGGTGGTTGGCCCTGGTCCCCGCGCCGTAGAAGTTGGTGGTGACAAAAAACTTGTCCTGGTACGGCTTCTCGAACATATAGGGGTACTTCTCGGAACCGCCGCCGCCGTACAGCGTGATTTCGCTGATGCGGTCATAGATCGTGTGCAGCTCCCGCAAAAAGCCGATGGGCTCCTGGCCAAAGGCCCCGGTGGCGATCAGGGACTTGTCCTTGATCTGGCCGAGCGCCTCCTGCATGGTCATGAGTTTGGACTTGTACTGCTCCTGGAAGTTTGCCATAGATTACGTCTCCTCCTAAAATTCTGAGGGCTGTTGTTCGTGCAGGTTGCACGGTTGTTTCCTCCCGCCCTGGGAGGGGCTGGTTACTCGCATAGGTGTAGTATAGCAAATTCCTCTGGTGGGTGGCAAGCCCATTTTTTGTGCGGCCCAAAAATGCACCGCGGCGTTGGCAAAAGCCGGGCGGCCCGCCGGCGCCGCCCAAAAATCCGCGCAATAAGGGTGCGGGAGCACTTCAGCAAATCCGGCAAAGCCCTGTTTGAGGACAGGGGCCCCTGCCACAGGGGTGCGCCGGGCGGGTCTGCGACGTGTGTCAGGCGGGTTTTGCATCAAAGGGGGCCTGTTACCCTTCACTGCGGCTCGGCCTGCAGCAGCTCTTTTTGCAGCGCTTCAATCAGCTTGACCCTCTTGCGGGAGGGCGCGCCGGAGATGGCCTGATAGTACGCAATGTGCTGCTGTGTCGCGCCGACGGCTAATTTAAATCGCTCGGCGCCATAGTCGGCATGAATGTGCCGCAAAAAATAGGCCGTTGCCGCTGTGCTCATGGTCCGGTGGTAGACCTCGCCGTCCATCATCGCCAGAAAATTGTTGATGTAATCCTGTGCGGAGTTGCCGTTCATTCCGGTCAACGCGTGCACCCTGTCCTTGCCCTCACTGCGCGTCAGGGCGCCGCTGTAGACCTCTTTTGCCACGGCGTACGACGCCGCAATCATTGGGGGGGTGATGTCCGCCCGCGCCCTGCCGCCGGCCGCGGGGGCTGCCCCCTGCCTCTGCGCAAGGGCCTGTACGGATTGCTCCGTATGGCGCGTAAACAGCGTGGCGGCCAATTCGTCAAGGTCCCCGCCGCTGATTTGAAGCAACAGGTCGACCTGTGCCGCCAGCGCCTCCGGAAGATGAATGGTAAGTGTTCTTGTATGGTCCATGTTACTTCTCCTTTTATAAATTAACATGATAATAACATGGGCCATTTTGGCTGTCAACACAAGATTTACACTGACAAAAAAGCGCTGTCCCTGCCGTGCCGATATCGCCCAACGGGCGGCGGTCATCGCATACAGGGATGTTACAACCTGCCAACAATGGCAGGGGTTTTCCCCCGCCAAAGGCTGTCGGGGTCAGGCGCCGTCCGCCAATGGCAGGCCGTTCTTACAGCCGACCGCCCCCGGCGGGGCGGTCCTCCGTTTACAAACAGGGGGCAGGCTCGCTCGGCGAGCCTGCCCCCTGGCAGATGAGAACAATTTGCGGCTGCGTCCACCCCGGACGCCACTTTGTACAAGGCCGACCCCAGATCGCCCGCCGCTGCGGGCGGATGCCCCTCTTCGGGCCGGCCATGGGCCCGCAGGCCGGAGCGTCCTGACGCCACCCGGCTCCGCCCCCTGCCCTCAGCCCCTGTCGCGGTAGACGCCCAGCGCGAACTCCTTCAGGCTGTGCTCCCGCAGGTAGTCAAGCGTCTCCAGCGGGGTGAGGCCCCAGTTGGTGGGGCAGTTGCTCACGACCTCGACCAGTGAGAAGGGCTTGCCCTCGAGCTGATACCGGAAGGCCTTCTTGATGGCGGCCTTGGTCTTGATGACGTTCGGCGCGTCGACACAGGTCACCCGCTCGAGGTAATGGGGCGCCTTGAGGCTGTCCAGCAGCTCGCAGATGTGCACGGGGTAGCCATGCTCTTCAGGCTTGCGGCCAAAGGGCGCCGTGGTGGCCTTTTGGCCCACCAGCGTGGTGGGGGCCATCTGGCCGCCGGTCATGCCATAGGTGCCGTTGTTGACGAAGACGACCGAGATATTCTCGCCGCGGTTGGCCGCATAGAGGGTCTCGGCAATGCCGATGGAGGCCAGGTCGCCGTCGCCCTGATAGGTGAACACGAACTCGTCGGGGTTGGCCCGCTTGTAGGCCGAGGCCATGGCACAGGCCCGCCCGTGCGGTGAAAAGATGCTGTCGAAGGTGGTGTACATACTGCCGAGGCCGCAGCAGCCGATGCCCCAGACACAGGCCGCCTGATCGGCGATGCCAAGCTCCTCGATCACCTCGGCCACCAGCTTGCAGGTCGTGCCGTGCATACAGCCGGGGCAAAATCCCGTGCTGGACCCCGGGATGATCGTGCTGGGTCTTGTGTAGACGCTCTCCATGCGCTCTGTCCCCTCCTTCTCTCTTCACAGGGCGCGCGCGTCCTGGCCGCCCTGTCTGCGAAATGGCGAAGAATCCGCCCGGATCGGGCGGATTCTCTCTGGTACATGCCTGTTTTGCGCCCTGCTTACTTCTTGGCCGCCCGGCCGATCTCGAGGCCCTTGTTGAAGGCCGCCTCGTTGAGCGGGTTCAGGTGCGGACGCTTCGCACCCAGCTTGTTGAAGGCCGTCTGCAGCACCTTCTCGGGCGGCAGCAGCTCGGTGTAGCCGA
>JAAYBB010000032.1 GCA_012719075.1 Clostridiales bacterium
GCTGGCGCCGATGATCATCTGGGTGGCCTGCCCGGCCGGGACAAACTTTGCGGCCCTGTGATAAATGGCCAGCTCCTGCGTGTTCTGCTGCAGCTGCTGCGCGATCAGCCCCATGGGCCGGAAGATGCCCTCCCGGCTCTTGTTCGGGGCCAGCTGCCGCAGGCTCTGCTCGCTGGGCAGCTCCACGTTGATCGAGAGGCGGTCGGCCAGCCGGCCCATGCGGTCGATCAGCGCCGCCGAGGCCCCCGGAATGGCCTTGGCGTGGATGTAGCCCCAAAAGTTGTACTCGCCGCGCAGCAGCTCCAGCACCGCGATCATGCGCTCCATGGTGTGGTCGGGGCTCTGCACCACGCCGCTTGAGAGAAAGAGCCCCTCGATGTAGTTGCGCCGGTAAAACTGAATGGTCAGCTCGGCCAGCTCCCGCGGCGTGAAGGCGGTGCGCGGCACGTCGTTGCTGCTGCGGTTGACGCAGTACTTGCAGTCGTAGACGCAGTGGTTGGTCAGCAGCACCTTGAGTAGCGAAATGCAGCGCCCGTCGGCCGAAAAGGCGTGGCAGCAGCCGGCCGGCAGCGCGTTGCCAAGTCCCTGCCCGCCCGCGCGGTCGGCCCCCGACGAGGTGCAGGCCGCGTCGTACTTTGCAGCGCCGGTCAAAATGGTCAGCTTTTGCATCAGCTCCACGGCCTTGCCCCCGATCTGTGCCCATACAGCGCAATCCCCTTGTCCCCTGTAGTCTAACACAAACATTTGTTCTTGTAAAGGGGCGCTTTTGGCAGCTATGCGTGAAATACCCGGGCAAATCGGGCACAAAATGGCTCGAAAAGGCTTTTATTGAGCTGCTTCTTGTAGAATTGGTCCCCGGCATGCTATAATATTTATACTAAAGAGTCGCAAAAACGCATTTTACAGAATTCCCAAATAAAACCAAAAATTGGTGCAAACCCCTTGCAAAATTTCCCAATATATGGTAACCTTAGCCAAGAAACACCGCACACAACAGACGAAATATTGGGGAGGGTTCCGATGATGGAGACCAGCGACCAGAGAATTACCGTGATCATTGCCGACGACAACGAGGACTTCGCGGTGGCGACCAAAGCCTACCTGGAGAAAGAGGGCATGCGGGTGCAGGCACTTGCCCACACCGGCGACGAGGCCATTGCCATGACCCGCCAATACCGGCCGGACGTCCTGGTGCTGGACCTCTGCCTGCCGCGCACCGACGGGATCGGCGTGCTCTCGGCGCTGTCCACCAGAGAGGCCGACAGCAAGACCTCCGTACTGATTTACTCCTGCATTGGAAACGAGGAGATCACGAGGCAGGCCATGGCAAACGGCGCCTCTTACTACCTTTTTAAGGACAACGACACGAGTATCCTGGTGGATCGCATCCGCACGCTGGCGGGCAGAAACACCCCCAGGTACACCCCGCCGGCCCCGATCCTGGGTGGGCTTCGAAGCCCGCAGCTGGACACCCAGCTGCACCTGGAGCGCGCCGTGACCGACATCATCCACGACATCGGCGTGCCGGCCCACATCAAGGGCTACCAGTACCTGCGGGTGGCCATCACGATGTCGGTCATGGACATGACCATCCTGGAATCGGTCACCAAGCGCCTGTACCCGGCGGTGGCCAAGCAGTTCCAGACCACCCCCTCGCGGGTGGAGCGGGCCATCCGCCACGCGGTGGAGGTGGCCTGGGACCGCGGCAATGTCGAGACCCTCAACAGCTACTTTGGCTATACGGTGCACAACAACAAGGGCAAGCCCACCAACAGCGAGTTCATCGCCATGATTGCAGACAAGCTGACCATCGCCCGCAAGTTTGAGCAGCTGGGCCGGGAGATGGCCCAGCAGGAGGCGCTGCAAAAGGTGTGACCCCCGGTGTGGCCCTCTTTGAAGCAGGGGCGCCCTGGCTTGCCGCCCCAAGTGCTTCCTGGGCACGAAGCTGTGCTTTTGCCCCCGCGGCTCCTTGCACTTTTCACCGCCGTATGGTATAATGGAACCACGCCATTATACCAGACTGGAGGGAGCGACTTGTTTGAAGTGGGTGATAAGGTGCTGTACCCCATGCACGGCGCCGGCGTCATCGAGAAGATCGTGGAGAAAGAAGTGCTGGGTGAACGGCAGGACTTCTATGTGATGACGCTTCCTTTCGGCGATATGTCGGTCTCCATTCCGGTGGAAAAAATGGAGGATGTGGGCCTTCGCCCCGTGATCGAGGCCGAGGAGGCGCGCGGCGTGCTGCGCGAGTTCGGCAGCGCCGAGGCCGAGGAGAGCACCAATTGGAACAAGCGCTACCGCGACAACATGATGCGCATTCGCAGCGGGGACATCAACGAGGTCTCCTGTGTGCTGTTCTCGCTGATGAAGCGCGAGCACGACAAGGGCCTCTCCACCGGCGAGCGCAAGATGCTCATCTCGGCCAGGCAGATCTTCGTCAGCGAAATCAGCCTGTCGGTGGGGCGCTCCCGCGACGAGATCGAGGAGCTGCTGGCGGATGTGTTCGAATGAGCAGGACCCTTGCCCAGACCGGACCCACGTCTTAAACAAACCCCTTTGACAGCCCCTGCGACCGCAGGGGCTGTCTTTCCAAAAAAGCGGGCGGCCCCGGCACCCGGACCCCTGCCGCCCCGCCGCTGCCGACCGGTTTTTGTAAAGGAGTGCGCTGGGATGTTTTCACTGTTTAAAAAGCGGGCGCCCGAGGCGGCGGTGGCCTGCGTGGTCCCGGCCGCCGGGGCCGGCAGCCGCATGGGCGGCCACTACGGCGACGGCAAGCAGCTGATCGACATCGGCGGCGTCCCTCTGCTGGTGCACACGCTGACGGCGCTGCAGCAGGCCGAGCTGATCGACACCGTGGTGGTGGCGGCCCGGCCCGAGGAGCTGCCCGAGATCGCGCGGCTGGTGGGCGACTTCGCGCTGACCAAGGTGGCCCACGTGGTATGCGGCGGGGCCAGCCGCATGTCCTCGGTGGCGCTGGGCATGGCGGCGCTGGCGCCCGGCTACACCCACATCGCCATCCACGACGGCGCGCGGCCCTGCTGCCCGCCCGAGCTGATCGACGCGGTGGTGCGCGAGGCGCTCGAATATGGCGCCGCCATCGCGGCGCTGCCGCCCAAGGACACGGTCTGGCGGGAGAAGGACGGCCGACTGGGGGAGGAGCTCGACCGCGCCGCGCTGCTGTGCGCGCAGACGCCGCAGGTCTTTCCCTTTGACGCCTTCGACGCGGCCATCGCCTATGCGATGGATCAAGACAAGCTCTGCACCGACGACGCCTCGGTCTACGCGCTGCTGAACAAGCCGGTGCGGGTGGTGCCGGGCGACGTGCGCAACATCAAGGTCACCACGCCCGAGGACCTGCCGGTCGCGCAGCTGTTTTTGACCGGCAGCGCGGAGTTTTAAAGGCGTGGGCGGAACCCCGCCGGCTTTGGCGGGCAGACTGCCCACGCCTTCGGAAACCCGTTTACAAATACAACCACAAGGCAAGGACATGCGCTGAAAAGGGCCGCCGGAAGGCGGCGGGGTTCGGCGCTCGTCGTTTAACCAAAGGAGGCGCGCCATGAGGATCGGCCACGGGTACGACGTCCACCGCCTGGTGCCCGGGCGGCCGCTGCTGCTGGGCGGGGTGCACATCCCCTTTGCGCTCGGGCTGCAGGGCCACTCCGACGCCGACCTGCTTGCCCACGCCGTCTGCGACGCGCTGCTCGGGGCGGCCGCACTGGGCGACATCGGCCGCCACTTTCCGGACGACGACCCGCGCTATGCCGGCGCCGACAGCATGGCGCTGCTGCGGCAGGTCTGCGCGCTGCTCGCACAGGCGGGCTACCGCGCCTCCAACCTCGACGCCACGCTGATCGCACAGCGCCCAAAGCTGGCCCCCTACATCGAGGCCATGCGCCAAAACCTGGCCGAGGCCTGCGGGCTGCCGGTCTCGGCCGTCAGCGTCAAGGCCACCACCGAGGAGGGGCTGGGGTTCTCGGGCCGCGGGGAGGGTATGGCCTGCCACTGTGTCTGCCTGATTGAAGCCGCGTGCTGATCCCCCGCCCTGCCGCCCCCTGGGGCGGCCGTAGACTGTCAAAAAACCAACGGTTTTTTGACAAGGGGCCTGTGCGCTCGCGCCTTCGTTCCTCGCCCCTGCGGGGCTCGAAACGCGCAGGCCCATTTA
>JAAYBB010000033.1 GCA_012719075.1 Clostridiales bacterium
GCAGCGCGCGCAGCGCCGTGTAGTCGGCCGGCAGCGCGCCGCCGTGCCGCTCCACCACCTGTTTCGCCGCCCGCTGCAGGTTGCGGGCCCGGCTGTAGTACCCCAGCCCCTCCCAGAGCTTGAGCAGGCGGGCCTCCTCGGCCTCAGCCAGCGCCCGCGGGTCGGGCAGCGCCGCCACAAAGCGGTTGAAGTAGGGCAGCACGGTCTCCACCCTGGTCTGCTGCAGCATGATCTCGGACACCCAAACGCGGTAGGGCGTGGGCTCGCTGCGCCAGGGCAGCACGCGGGCGCCCCGGTCGTAACAGCCCAGCAGCGCCGCGGGCAGCTGGGCAATCAGCCGTCCGGGCGAGGGGGTTTGCTCACTCATAGGTCACCGCCGCGCCGGTCTTGACGATGCAAAACCACAGGGTTCCGGGGTTGACGGTCAGCGGCGCGCCCTGCTCGGTGGTCAGCACGAAGAACTGCTTGTCCCCCTCCTTGCTCCAGCGGATGTTCACGCCCCTGCCCTGCGAGAAGTAGAGGCCCTCTCCGCTGCCCACCACGTCCACCGCGATGCGGCCGGCGTCGTCGCCCGGCACGTTGCGGTGCCCCGTGAACAGGACAAACAGATTGTCGGCGCCGACCTGTCTGTCGTTGTCGGCGTCGATGTGCGGCGTGCCGTACTGGGCGCGCAGATAGCGCCCCTCCTCCTCGCTGTAGGTGAAGACCGGCGTGATGTACTTGGAGAAGGGCACCGTGACGGTCCCGCCCGGCAGCTCGCCGGGCGCGGCCGGCTCGGCGGCAAAGTCAAAGTAGTGCGGCGCAGGCTCCGACAGCGCCGTCTTGCGCCCGAGGCCCTCGATGGCCTCGACGAGCTTTTTGCCGCTCGTAAAGGCGCTGTGCTCGGAGCCGTGCTTCATGTAGGCCTTGTCGCGCCAGTAGAGCAGCCGATCCACGCTGCCGTTCATGCCGTCCATGCTGTCGAGGCGGTTTTGCTTGATGTAGATGTAGGCCGCCGGGCTGCCGCCGTAGTGCGCGATGATGGGCTCGAGCGGCAGCACCAGCTTGAAGTAGTAATCCCGGCCCGAGCGGACCGAGCCGACGGTGCCGACCTTGGCGTAGTCGTAAAACACCGCGATGATGCGGTTGATCGAGCCCTCGGCCAGCACCTCGAAGGCCGCGTCGACCTGCGAGAGCCCCTTGGAGGGCATGCTCTCCTTGATGTTGTTGATCATCAGGGCCACCGGGCGCATCAGCTCGTAGTCGTCGGCCATCTGCAGGCCGGTCAGCGGGTTGGGCCGCGGCTCGGGTTCGGGCTCGGGCTCGGGCTCGGGTTCAGGCTCGGGGCCCGGCTCCGCCACCACCGGCGGGGTCTCCTCCTCGGGCGTCTTTGGGGTGCAGCCGGTTGAAAACAGCAGCAGCAGGGCCAGCAGCAGCGTCAGCGCAGGGCGCATCCTGGGCATTTGCAGGGGTCTCCTTTCGCGGGCCGTCGGGCGGCCCCGGGGGGAATGGACGGGCATGGCGGGATCGCAGGCCTCTTTAAAGGTCGCATCCCCCGTATTTTATCTCTTTGGGGCGCAAAGTACAAGCCCATTGACGGCCGCCGGCCCCCTTTGTGACCCGCCCGGTTTTTCTTGCACATGGGCCGCCATTGCGGTAAGATAGACGTGGCGGGCCGCTGTGTCCGCCAAAACGGCATCGGAGGGGCGCAATGACCCAGATCAACTCGGTCTTTCTCTTGATGGCGGCGGTCATCGCCGCCGGTTTTTTGCTCAAACGGGCGGGGCTGGTCGGCGACCAGGACTACCGCATTTTGTTCAAGCTGATCGTGGGCATCGTGATCCCCTGCCTGATCCTCTCCAACTTTAAAAACGTCACGCTGACGCCGGCCTACCTCTCGCTGTTCGTGGTGGCCTGCCTCTATGGGCTGGCGCTGTCGGGCCTCTCCTACCTGCTGCTGCGCGGCAAGACCAGGGAGCAAAAGGGCATGGCCGTGCTCAACTTTGCCGGCATCAACGTCGGCTTCATCGGCATCCCGCTGGCCGAGGCGCTGTTCGGCCAGCAGGCCATGCCGGCCATCGTGGCCATCCACGGCGGCAACGCCGTCACGCTCTATGCCTTCTGCATCCTGCACGCGCAGCTCTACACCGACGGCGGCGCCGACTTCGGGTCGGCGCTGCGGCGGCTGGTCAAGTCGCCGCCGCTCATCGCGCTGGCGGCCGCGCTGCTCATGGCCGCCACCGGCCTGCGGCTGCCGGCCTTTTGCTACACCTTTACCGACACGGTCAGCAAAATCAACACGCCGCTCTCGATGCTGGCGGTCGGCATGACGGTGGACTTCTTTATCGAGGCCGGCGAGCGCCGGCTGATCGGCCAGATGATCTCGCTGCGCTACCTGGTGGCCGCCGTGGCCGCCGCGCTGCTCTGGCGCTTCGCCCCCTACCGGCCGGCCGAGCTCTACCCACTGATGCTGTTCGTGCTGCTGCCCGGCTCCATCAACTGCATCGCCTACTGCTCGGAGTACGGCTTTCATCCGAAGGCGGCGGCGCTGTTCAACAACCTCACCAACCTGGTCAGCTTTGCGGCGCTGTGGCTGGTCTTCGGCCTGCTGCTGCCCCCGCTCTGAGCTGTCCGCAGCAAAAAGACGTCCGCCCGCTTGCATCCCGGTGCAAAAAAAGGTATACTGTCAGCATTCCCGCGGCAAACTCCGCGAAGTATGGATATATAAAAAATTTACAGCAAAGGAGAGACGCAGTCATGGAAAAACGGAAGGTCAGCCTCAGCGGCATCCAGCCCAGCGGCAAAATCACACTCGGCAATTATTTGGGGTCCATTAAGAACTGGGTGGACATCCAGGACAGCGACGAATACGACAACCGTTACTGCGTCGTGGACCTCCACGCCATCACGGTGCGCCAGGACCCCGACAACCTGCGGGAGCAGACCTATCAGCTGTTTGCGCAGCTGCTGGCCGCCGGCCTCGACCCCGACAAGTGCGTCCTGTTTATCCAGAGCCACTCGCCGGGGCACGCCCAGCTGGCCTGGGTGCTCAACTGCTTTACGATGTTCGGGGAGCTCTCCCGCATGACCCAGTTCAAGGACAAGGCCCAGCGCCACACCGAAAACGTCAACGCCGGCCTCTTTGACTACCCGGTGCTGATGGCGGCCGACATCCTGGTCTACGACGCCGACATCGTGCCGGTGGGCGAGGACCAGCGCCAGCACGTCGAGCTGGCCAGGGACATCGCCATCC
>JAAYBB010000034.1 GCA_012719075.1 Clostridiales bacterium
CCGTCCCCGCCGACCGAGACCACAAACTGCGCGTCCTTGCAGCAGTCGGCCGGCGGCGCCGTGAAGACGGGCAGGTCCCGGTAGTGCTCGGCATGCTGCTCGTCCACCCAGACCTCGGCGCCCCATTCGCCAAGCTGGGCGGCGACGTCGTGCGAGACTGAAAAGTCGGTGTCCTTCATCATGCTGGCATAGATCACAACTTTCAAAGCAAGCCTCCTAGAATTTATTGGCGTGCCGGCGCCCCTGCGGGCGGCCTTCACGAGGGTTTGAGTTCCCCGTGCGCGCTGCGCACAACATCCTCGAGGTCGGGTTCCGGCAGCCCCGCGGCATCCCCCTTGCGCAGGCGGATCAAAAACTCGATGTTGCCCTCCGGCCCCAGAATGGGCGAATGGGTCAACCCGAGCACCGCAAGCCCATTCTGCGCGGCGTATATACAGACCCGCTCGAGCACCTCCCGGTGAACCGAGGGTTCCCGCACAACCCCTTTTTTGCCGACCTTTTCGCGGCCGGCCTCAAACTGGGGCTTGACCAGGGCCACCATCTGTCCCCCTTCATGGATCAGCGCCGCCAGCGGCCTCAGCACGAGGCCAAGCGAGATGAAGGAGAGGTCGGCCGAGACGAAGTCGACCGGGTCTGGCACATGGCTGCGGTCCAGGTAGCGCACGTTGGTGCGCTCGAGGCAGATCACCCGCGCATCCGTGCGCAGCGACCAGGCCAGCTGGCCGTACCCCACGTCGACGGCGTACACGCGCGCGGCGCCGCGCTGGAGCATGCAGTCGGTGAAGCCGCCGGTCGAGGCGCCCGCGTCGATGCAGACCGCCCCGGAGAGGTCGATGGAAAAGAAATCAAGCGCCTTCTCGAGCTTGTACCCGCCGCGGCTGACGTACTTTTTCTCGTATTCCCGCAGCAGGATCTCGGCGTCCTCGGGCACCCGCTGCCCCGGCTTGAGCAGGGGCTCCCCGGCCAGATGGACGTGGCCGGCCATGATCAGGGCCCTGGCCTTTTCGCGGCTGTCCACCAGTCCGCGCGCAACCAGCAGGGTGTCGAGCCTGGGCTTCTCGCTCACGGCGCCCCCTCCATGCGGCGGGCGCGGTCCGCAATGCCCTGCGCGTCCAGCCCGCAGAGGGTCATGAGCTGGTCGACCCTGCCCTGCGGGACAAAGCGGTCCTCCACGGCCAGGATGTCGATGGCCTTGCAGAGCCCCCGGCGCAGCATGGGCAGCAGCAGCTGCTGGCCGACGCCGCCGTTCTCGAGGCCCTCCTCGACAAAGAGCACACTGCCCGAGCCGTCCCGCGGCAGCCAGGCGGCCAGCGCCTCGAGGTCGACCGGGCGCACGCGCTGCAGCGAGAGCACGGCGGCCGACCGCCCCTCCCGGCGCAGCAGCTCCATCGCCTCGATGCAGTTTGCGGTCATGCGGCCGTAGGTGAGCAGCGTCAGTGCGGCGGCCCCGTCGCCGTAGTGGCGCATGTGGTCGCCGGCACGGCCGGGCGGCAGGGCGGACTCTGTTCCGCGCGGATAGCGCACGGCCGCCGGGCCCTGCTGTGCAAAGGCCTCGCCAAGGGCCTGCCGGAGCTGCGCGTAGTCGGCCGGCGTGTAGATGGCCATGCCCGGAATGTGGTTGAGCAAGGAGAGGTCGAACAGCCCCTGGTGGGTGTCGCCGTCCTCGCCCACCAGGCCGGCGCGGTCGATGCCGAACACCACCGGCAGCCCCGGCAGCGCCACGTCGTGCACCAGCTGGTCGTAGGCGCGCTGTAGGAAGGAGGCGTAGACCGCAAAGCAGGGCCGCAGGCCCGTGGATGCCAGCCCGGCCGCAAAGGTCACGGCGTGCTGCTCGGCGATGCCCACATCGAAAAAGCGGGTCGGAAAGGCGGCCTCAAAGCCGTCGAGCGCAAGCCCCTCCTGCATGGCGGCCGTGATGGCGACGATGCGCCCGTCGGCTGCGGCCAGGCGGGTCAGCTCGCGGCCAAACACATCTGAAAAGGTGTCGGACTTCACAGCATTTTTCCCGGTCAGCGCGTCGAAGGTCGACACGCCGTGGTAGCGGCAGGGGTTGCGCTCGGCGTAGTCCACGCCGCGGCCCTTCTGGGTCTTGACGTGGACCAGGGCCGGCCGGCCGATGCTGCGCGCCCGCACAAAGACGTCGGTCATGGTCTTGATGTCGTGCCCGTCGATCGGGCCGAAGTAGCTGAAGCCGAAGTTTTCAAAAAAGTTGCTGTTGGTCATGGCGTCCTTGGCCAGCCGCTTGGTCCGGCTGACCAGCCGGTAGGCCGGCTTTCCGAGCAGCGGGACGCCCTGCACCGCCTTGCGCGTGGCGTCCTTGATCTTGAAGTAGATCGGCTTTGAGGTGGTCTTGGAGAGGTAGCGCGCCACCGAGCCGACATTGCGCGAGATGGAGTTGTCGTTGTCGTTGAGCACCACGATGAGGCGGCCGTTTTCGGCGGCGTTGTTGAGCCCCTCGTAGGCCAGGCCGCCGGTCAGCGCGCCGTCCCCGACGACGACGACCGTGTACCCCGGCCTTTGCAGCAGGCAGTTGCCCACCGCGATGCCGACGCCGGCCGAGATGGCGGTGCTGCTGTGCCCCGCGTGAAAGGCGTCGTGCGCACTCTCGCCGGGCTTGGGAAAGCCCGAGAGCCCGCCGTACTGGCGCAGCGTGTGAAACAGCTGCTGCCGGCCGGTCAGCAGCTTGTGGGCGTAGCACTGGTGCCCCACGTCAAACAGGATGTGGTCGGTCGGCGAGTCGAAGGCGCGGTGCAGCGCAACCGTCAGCTCCACGACGCCGAGGTTGGAGGAGAGGTGCCCCCCGTTTTGCGCCACGGTCGTCAAAATCACCTCGCGCAGCTCGCTGCACAGCGTGGGGAGCTGTGAGGAGGGCAATCGCTTGACGTCGATGGGCGAGGCGATGGTGTTCAATAGGGTAGAGGTCAAACCATTCAATCCCTTTCAGGTGGAAGGCGGGCCGCTAAAATGGACAGGCGCCCGCCAGCCTGGGCGCGCGACCCGTCACTTTATCTTGACAATTATACCAGTTTTGCCAGGGCAATGCAATTCCAATCGAAATTTTCTTGTATAATTGTTTTTTTATACAGACAGGCCTTGCGGACCGGCGGGGCGGTCAGTACTCGCGGTCGAGGGCCTGCTTTAACAGGTCCATCAGCGGCGCGGAGCTTGGGATGTCGGCCGCGGCCCGCTCGGCCAAAAGCCGGTACTGCCCCAGCAGTGCCCGACAGTGCGCCGGGTCGTAGTGGGCTGTGATGGGCCGCTTCTGGTTGCGGCTGTCCGCCCCGACCGGCTTGCCCAGCTTGGCCGGATCGCCACACAGGTCCAGCAAGTCGTCCAGGATCTGATAGCCGATGCCCAGGTTCTCCCCAAAGGCGGTCGCCGCCTCGAGCACCCTTGGCTGCGCAAAGGCGCCGCCTGCGAGGCAGCCGATGCGGACCGCCGCCGCAAAGAGGGCGCCGGTCTTCATGCGGTACATGTCGAGCAGCTGCTCCACCGTCAGGTGCAGGCCGTCTTGCTCGCTCTCGACGTCGACGCTCTGTCCGCCCGCCATGCCGCGCCAGCCGGCCAGGCGGGCCAGCTCGCCGATGCAGCGGACGGTCAGCTCCCCCGGCAGCGGCGCAGCGGCCGCCACCGCAAAGGCCTCGGTCAGCAGCGCGTCGCCGGCCAGCACGCCGAAGGCCTCGCCGTAGAGGCGGTGCACGGCGGGCGCGCCGCGGCGCGTGTCGGCGTCGTCCATGCAGGCGAGGTCGTCGTGCACCAGCGAGTAGGCGTGGATCATCTCCAGTGCCGCCGCAAAGGCAAAGGCGTCCTCGGCGCGGCCGCCGCAGCAGGCGCAGGCACAGAGCATCAGCCGCGCGCGGAAGAACTTGCCGGGCGGCAGCAGGCCGCTGCGCATGGCCTCGATCAGCCTGCGCTGCAGCCAACCCTCGGCCGCCGGCAGGCAGCTATAGAGGTAGTCGGAAAAGGCCTCGACAGGCAGGCGCTGTTCGGTCGTCACGGCTCAGTCCCCCCTGCCGCCCCTGCGGTCTTCAATCGGCGGCATGGGGATGCGCTGCAGCGCGCCCCCCTCCCCCTCGGCCAGCATCGTAACCTTTTGTTCGGCTACGTCCAGCAGCTGGTTGCAGTGCGCCGTCAGCCGCACGCCCTCCTCAAACAGGGCCAGCGAGTCGGCCAGCTTGGCGTCGGGCGCCTCGAGCTTGCGCACGATCTCCTCCAGGCGCCCCAGCGCCCGCTCAAAATCAATCTCCTCGAGGGCGGGCAGGCCGCCGTCATGCTCCTTCATCTGTCTCCTCCTGTTTGACCGCCGTGATGGAGGCGGTGGCCGCACCGCGCGCAAAGCGCAGCGCCACCTCCTCTCCGATGTGAAGCTGCTGCGCGCTGCGCAGCGGCTGATCCCCCCGGGTGACAATGGCGTATCCCCGCTCCAGCACCGCCAGCGGACTCAGGGCCGAGAGCGTGCCGGTCAGCAGCGTGAAGTGCTGCCGCCTGCGCCGCAGCGCGGCCTCCATCGTCGTCGCCATGCGCTCGGACAGCGCCAGCACCGCCATGCGCCGGTCCTCCACCTGGTAGCGCGGCGACTGAAAGACCCGCCGCTGCGCCAGCAGCCCAACCTGCTGCCGCAGCTGTGCAATGCGCCGGAGCGTCAGGCCGGACAGGCTGCGGTTGAGGTTGGCAAAGCGGTTTTTCAGCGTGGCCCGGTCGGGCACCGCCAGCTCGGCGGCGGCCGACGGCGTCGGGGCGCGCAGGTCGGCCACGAAGTCGGCAATCGTGAAATCGGTCTCGTGCCCGACCGCCGAGATGACCGGGATTTCGCTGGCCGCGATGGCCCTGGCCACCCGCTCGTCGTTGAAGGCCCAGAGATCTTCAATCGAGCCGCCGCCCCGCCCGACGATCAGCAGATCGGCCAGCCCCTCGCGGTTGAAGTGGTCGATGGCCGCCGCAATTTGGGGGGCCGCCCCCTCCCCCTGTACCAGGACGGGGTAGAGCGTGACCTGCGCGCTGGGCAGGCGGCGGCCCAGCACCGTGATGATGTCCCGCACCGCCGCGCCGGTCGGCGCCGTCACCACGCCGATGTGCAGCGGCGTGCGGGGCAGCGCCCGCTTGCGCGCGGCGTCGAACAGGCCCTCCTTCTCGAGCCTGGCCTTGAGCTGCTCATAGGCCAGATGCAGGGCCCCGACGCCGTCGGGCTGCAGGTCGTTGATGTAGAGCTGGTACTGGCCGCTGCGCTCGAAGACGGCCACGCGGCCCTCGGCGATGACCTTGAGCCCGTCCTCGGGCACAAAGGCCAGCCGGCCGGCGGCCGAGGCGAACATCACGGCCCGCACCGCGCTCTTCTCGTCCTTGAGGGTCATGTACAGGTGACCCGTCTTGTAGTGGTTTGTAAAGTTGGAGATCTCGCCGCGCACCAGCACCCGCTCAAGGCGGAGGTCGGCGTCCAGGATCTGCTTGACCAGCGCGTTGAGCTCCGAGACGCTCCGGATTAAACGCTCCTCCATTCAGGTGCCCCCTTTCTCCTAAAACAGGCCTCACAGGCGCAGCGCGCCGTAGAGCGCCACGCCGCAGGCGTTGTCGGCGGCGTAGCCGTGCCCGGTCGAAACGGCGTCAAAGCGCGCCGACAGCCGCTGCGCGATCCGCCGGTTGGAGAGCACGCCGCCGGCCAGCACCAGCGTCAGCGTCTCCCCGGCCAGCCGGTGGGCGGCCAGCGCCACCAGTGCGGCGGCGATGCTCTCGAGCAGCCAGCAGGCCACGTCCTCGGCCGGGTGCTTTTCGAGCAGCCGGGCAAAGGCGTTTTCAAGCCCCGAGAGGTTGATCTGCGCCGCAGGCGCAAATTTCATTGGCGGGATGGTGGGGCGCCCCTGTTCGGCCAGCGCCTCGAGCGCCGGCCCGCAGGGAAAGTCCAGCCCCACCTGCAGGCCGCAGCGGTCGACCAGCTGTCCGGCGTTGAGGTCGGCCGAACCGCCCAGCAGCGTGATCGCGCCGTCGCCGTGCGGGTCGGCCTCGACCCTGAGCAGCTCGGTCGTGCCGCCCGAGACGTGAAAGGCCGCGTGGGGCCGCCCGAGCAGGTCCAGCCGTCCGCAGCCCAGCAGCGCCGCCAGCACGTGCCCGCGCTGGTGGGAGAGCTCGTGACAGGGGACCCCCAGCGCCGCGGCCGCCGAGCGCGCCGCCGAGACGCCGGCCAGGAAGCAGGGCATATAGGAGTCGGCCGCATCCCGCGGCGTCGCCGACACCGCGACGCAGGCGGGCGGGCCGTCAAACTGCGCACAGAGCGCCTCGACCAGCGCCGGCAGCGCCCGGACGTGCAAAAAGAGGGCGTCGCTCTGCCGCAGGCCGCGCTGGCCGGCCGAAACCTCGAGCGGGCGGCGCCGGGCGTGGTGAAGCCCATCGGCGCGGCAGCCGGCCACCGAGGTGGTGTAGTTGCTCGTGTCGATGCCGAGGCACCAGCGGTCAGCCATGCTCCCCCTCCCGCGCAATGCCGCCCAACACGCCGTTGATGAAGGTGTAGGCGTCCTCCCCCTCGTACTGCTTGGCCAGCTCGACCGCCTCGTTGATGGCGATGGGGGTCTCCACCTGGTCGTCAAAGCGCATCTCAAACACCGCCAGCCGCAAAATGGCGAGGCTGACGCGGGAAATCCGCGACAGCGACCAGTTTTTGCTGTGCTGCGCGATGAGGCCGTCCATGGCCTCCCGGTGCTGCTGTACGCCCAGGAAGAGGCGCAGCGCATAGTCGTTGCCCGGCAGTTCCCGCAGGCGCAGCGCATCGACGTAAAAATCCTGCGGCGCCCGGTCTTTGTGAAATTCATATTCATAGATCAGCTCGAGCGCCAGCGCTCTGGCTTCTTTTCTTTGCATGGGGACCTCCCGGATCCAGTCAGATCGTCAACGCAATTACTATACACCAATTTTATCCCAAAGGAAAGGGCCGCTCCGCAAAAAGCCCTTGCGCCGACCGCAAAGTCCGGTGCACGCGCTTGGCGCATCTGGGATGGGGACGCCTTCGACAGGTTTAAGAATGCGCGGTTTTTGACGATATGCGGCATCCTTTAATTGGGTTTCGCCTGAATATCTGCCAATTAGACTTGTGTTTTATCAAATTTATCCGTATAATGTCTGTATGTCTGTGCTACCTACACTTTTTAGGAGGGATTTCGTTTGAAGAAGCAAAACCTGCGTAAACTGTTCAGCGGCGTGCTTGCCGTCGCCACCGTGATCGCGCTCGCGGCCTCGGGCATTGCCGCCCCGGTCTCCAAGGAGGCCACTGCCCACTACACCGGCATTCAGCTGACGCTGGACGGTGAGAAGCTGGTTCCCGTCGATGCGGCCGGCAATGCCGTGGACCCCTTCATCATGGAGGACACCACCTACCTGCCCGTCCGTGCCAT
Source organism: Clostridiales bacterium (assembly GCA_012719075.1). Lineage (GTDB taxonomy): Bacteria > Bacillota > Clostridia > Oscillospirales > Feifaniaceae > JAAYBB01. Next base: position 7,380 of record JAAYBB010000034.1, read on the forward strand.
CGCCATTGCGCTGGGCATGGAAGTTGAGTGGGATGGGGAGACCCAGACCGTCACCCTGACCTCGGTCGTCGCCGCTGAGGGCGAAGAGGCCGCCGAGGGCGAAGCCGCCGCCGAAGGCGAAGAGGCCGCCGAGGGCGAAGCTGCCGCTGAGGGCGAAGCCGCCGCCGAGGGCGAAGAGGCCGCTGAGGGCGAAGCCGCCGCCGAGGGCGAAGCCGCCGCCGAGGGCGAAGAGGCTGCCGAGGGCGAAGCCGCTGCCGAGGGCGAAGCCGCTGCCGAGGGCGAAGCCGCTGCCGAGGGCGAAGCCGCTGCCGAGGGTGAAGCCGCTGCCGAGGGCGAAGCCGCTGCCGAGGGTGAAGCTGCCGCTGAGGGCGAAGAGGCCGCCGAAGGTGAAGAGGCTGCTGCCGAAGCAGAGCCCTTCATTGGCGAGAAGGCCATCACCGTTCACTACAACGACATCAAGATCGTGATCGACGGCGTCGCCGTCTCCCCCAAGGATGCGAACGGCAACGTCGTGGAGCCCTTCATCATGGACGGCACCACCTACCTGCCCATCCGTGCCATCGCCAACGCGCTGGGCATGGGCGTCTCCTGGGACGGCGAGACCAAGACCGTTGCCCTGACCTCCCCGGTCGAGTCCGCCGAGGGCGAAGAGGCCCCTGCCGAGGGTGAAGTGGCCCCCGCTGAGGGCGAAGTCGCTCCCACCGACGGCGAAGCCGCCGCCGAGGGTGAGGCTGAGGGCGAAGAGGCTCCGGCCGATGCCGAGACGCCCGCCTAACGACCCCGTATCGATTACACAACAGGCTGTTCAAAGGAGCGCTGCCGGAAACGGCGGCGCTCCTTATCTATTGTTAC
>JAAYBB010000035.1 GCA_012719075.1 Clostridiales bacterium
GCGTAGCTTCCAGGGGGTACCCGTACCCCCTGGATACGAAACCGCAAAGCGGTTTCGATACCCCCGGCAAACGGGCCAAGGCCTTGGCCCGTTTGGGCATCCCGCCACAAGGCGGGATGCCTTGTCGGTGTCGCTCAAATAAGCGCGCTTATTTGAGCGACGGATTCCCGGACCCCCCGGCGCCTCTAAAGTACAACAGGCCCCAAGGAGACTTGGGGCCTGTTGCTACTGTGAGGAGCACTTGAAAAACCGGAACTCGCGTCCTGCGGACGCTCAAACAGCCGGTTTTTCTGCATGCTCCTTTCATCCAATTCCGGAGTGCAAACGGGCTATAGGGCCCATTGAACTTTTTGTGGTACTGCTTACCCAATAACGCACCAGGCTGCTAATGATCCCCGGGCATCGGGTCCGCCCCGATCGGCCCATTAGTCCAGCGCCTTGCTGTCGACCTCCTGCCGAAGACGGGCCACGAAGTCCTCCAGGCGCATCACGCCGAGGTCGCCGTCCTTGCGCGAGCGCACGGCCACCACGCCGGCCTCGACCTCCTTGTCGCCCAGCACCAGCATATAGGGCACCTTCTGCAGCTGGGCCTCGCGGATCTTAAAGCCCATCTTTTCGCTGCGCAGGTCGCTCTCGACGCGGAAGCCCTGGTCGGCCAGCTGTGCCTTGAGCTGCTCGGCATAGGCGTGGTGCTTGTCGGTGATGGGGATCAGCTCCACCTGCACCGGCGAGAGCCAGACCGGGAAGGCGCCGGCAAAGTGCTCGGTCAAAATGCCGATAAAGCGCTCGATCGAGCCGAAGATGGTGCGGTGGATCATGACCGGGCGGTGCTTTTCGCCGTCGGGGCCGATATAGCTCATGTCAAAGCGCTCGGGCATCTGCATGTCCAGCTGGATCGTGCCGCACTGCCAGGTGCGCCCGATGCAGTCGCGCAGGTGGAAGTCGATCTTGGGGCCGTAGAAGGCGCCGTCGCCCTCGTTGATGCGGTAGGGCAGGCCGCTGGCGTCGAGGGCGGCCTGCAGCGCCGAGGTGGCGGCCGCCCACTGCTCGTCGGTGCCCATCGACTTCTCGGGCCGGGTCGAGAGCTCGACCGCGTACTCAAAGCCGAACAGCTGGTAGAACTTCTGGCTCAGGCGGATGACGCCGAGGATCTCCTCGCGGATCTGGTCCTCGGTCATATAGATGTGGGCGTCGTCCTGCGTGAAGCAGCGCACCCGCATCAGGCCGTGCAGCGCGCCCGAGAGCTCGTGGCGGTGCACGATGCCCAGCTCCCCCACCCGCTGGGGCAGGTCGCGGTAGGAGACCAGCCCGCGGTTGTAGACCAGGATGCCGCCGGGGCAGTTCATGGGCTTGATGGCGTAGTCCTCCTCGTCGATCTGCAGCGTGTACATGTTCTCGCGGTAGTTGAACCAGTGGCCCGAGGTCTCCCAGAGCTGGCGGTTCAAAATGATCGGGGTGCGGATCTCGACATAGCCGGCCCTGCGGTGCTCGTCGCGCCAAAAGCCCTCGAGCAGGTTGCGGATGACCATGCCCTTGGGCATGAAGAACGGGAAGCCCGGCCCCTCCTCGTAGAGGTCGAACAGGTCCAGCTCGCGGCCCAGCTTGCGGTGGTCGCGGCGCTTGGCCTCCTCGAGCATGGTCAGGTGGGCCTGCAGCTGCTTTTTGTCGGGAAAGGCGATGCCGTAGATGCGCTGCAGCACCTTGTTCTTGGCGTCGGCCTTCCAGTAGGCGCCCGTGACGTTGAGCAGCTTGAGGGCCGCCAGCTTGCCGGTGCTCATCAGGTGGGGGCCGGCGCAGAGGTCGACAAAGTCGCCCTGCCGGTAAAAGGAGATGTCCTCGCCCTCGGGCAGCTCCTCGATCAGAATGCGCTTGTAGGGCTCCTGCATGCGGTCGGCCAGCGCCAGCGCCTCGTCGCGGGGCAGCACAAAGCGCTCGATGGGCAAATCCTCCGCGACGATTTTCTGCATCTCGGCCTCGATCTTCTCGAGGTCGTCGGGGTTGAAGGGGGCCTCCACGTCGATGTCGTAGTAAAAGCCGTTTTCAATCGCGGGGCCGACCGTCAGCTTGGCCTCGGGGTAGAGGCGCTTGACGGCCTGGGCCAGCACGTGGGAGCCGGTGTGCCAAAAGGCGTGCCGGCCCTCGGGGTGGTCGAACTTCAGGATGTCGAGGCTGCAGTCCCCCTGCGGCACCGAGCGCAGGTCGGACGGCTCGCCGTCCACCAGCGCCGCACAGGCCTGCTGCGCCAGGCCGCCCGAGAGCGCCTGTGCAATGTCGTAGATCGACGCGCCGCCCGGAAAATGTTGGACGCTGCCGTCCTGCAATTTGATGTTCATAACAATTCCTCCCGGTCAAAAAGACCAAATAAATTACGATTTGTAGATGTTTTTGCGGCCGTTTGGGCGGTTTTTTGGGGGCCTCTGCCGGCACAGACAAGAAAAACCCCTTCGAAACAGCGTGATTCCTCTCTGCAAAAAAGACCAAACAAATTACGCATTGTAAAGAACCTTGCGGCCGTTTGGGCGGTTTTTTGGGGGCCCCTGCCGGTGCAGACAAGAAAAAGGCACCCCGAAACAACTGTTTCGGGGTGCCTGGTCAAAGCACGGTTCCACCCAAATTACAGGCCGCGGGGCCTGTCACTCGTGTCGTCTGTAACGGGACGTCCCGGCGGGGCATTTCCTCCCCGCGACAGACAAGGGGGTATGTTCGGCGCTGCTGCAGGCGGCTCTCAGCCGGTGACCGCCCTCTCTGTTGCGGGCCTTTTTTGACCTTGTCTATGGTCTGTCTTGCGATTGAGTTGTACCTCATTATAGTCCCCGGACTGTGGATTGTCAACAGAAAAGGGCCGGTTTTTCAGGGATTTTTTACAAAAATCCGGCGCGGAGCAAAACCCGGTCACCCCGTCCAGTCGATCTCAAGCGGCGCGTGCAGGCGGCGGTGCTTGAGCAGCGGCAGGCCGCTCTGCTCGGCAAAGGCGCGCACGCAGTCCTTGACCGGCTTCTTCATGTTGTCGTTGAAGACGATGGCGTCGACGCCGCCGATGACCGTGTCCAGCGCGTGCTGCAGCAGCGCGAGGCCGCGCTCTCCGCTGTAGTCGCCGTTCACGAGCCAGATCGTGGGCAGAAAGTGGCCGATGGACAGCGGCAGCGCCGGCTGGATCAGCGCCGCCGAGTAAGTGCTGTCAAAGTGGATGCCGCCGAGGCAGAGCAGCGTCTTTGGCCGCCGGTCGTCGTCGAAGACGGCCAGCAGCGCGTCCGCGAGCACCGCGGCCGCGCGGAGGTCGGCCAGCGTCTCGGGGGCGGAGCCGATCTCGATGTCGACGATGGGCACCTGCAGCTGCTCGATCAGCGCCGTGTCGCTGCCGTGGATGGCGCCCGACCAGTGGGTGGCCTCGGTGTGGGTCGTGAAGTCGTCCAGCCCCGCGGCCGCCCGGCCCCGCTCCAGCGCCACCGCGAGGTTGCGCAGGTAGAGCGGGTTCGAGGGGGCGAATTTGCCGGTCATGACGTCGCCGATGCTGTGGACGGTCAGCACCTTGTCGGGGGCGTTGGCGCCGCCGTGCCAGTTGACGTAGCCGGCGATGTCGCAGTCTTTAAAGTGAACATTTGCCATATCGAGGTATGTTTCGTACCGATGGCTGAAATAATAGGCACAGGAGACAAAGTCAAAGCGGTTGCCGGCCGCGTCGACGTAAAAGAGGGCCGGCATGCCGTCCACCACGAGGCCGCTGGGCTGCGGCGAAAGCCGCCGGCGCAGGTGGTCCAGCACGTGGGTGGCCACGGTGTCCAGCTCGGGCCGCGGGCAGAAGAAGTAGACCGCTCGCTTCAAAAAAACACCCCTTTCACCGGGCGCCCCATTGCCGGGGGCCGGCAATTTTGCTATAATGAGATATGGAAGATGCGACCAAAAAGCCCGGTCCCGCAGGCGGTCCCCGCAGGGGGAACCCCTCCCTTCTATTTTGAATCGGACGGGGGGGCTTGTCAAGGGCGGGCAGTTCACTTGAGTATAGAGAGGATGCGCGATGAAGTTTGAGTTTGGGAAAAAACCGGGCAGGACCGACTGGCAGCAGGTGGTCAACCACTGGGCCGAGCAGGAGGGGCAGCCCAAAAAGCCGGCCAAAAACGGCGAGCTCTGGGCCTTTTTGATCACGCTGCTGTTTGCGCTGCTGTTCTTTTTCACCGCGCTGCCGGCCATCAACCTGCAGGCCTACGAGTTTTACGTCTACATCGGCATCGTGCTGATGGTCTGGACGCTGCTGCGGGTTCCGCTGGTGCTGCGCAACAAGTGGCGCACGGCCATGGCAGGCGGCGAGGGCAAGGGCGTGCGCAGGATGGCCCCGCTGCTGTTTCCGATGTACCTGCTGGCCGCGCTGATCGTGATCGGCGGCCTCGGCACGCTGATCTCGGCGCCGCTGTTTCGCTCGGCGGCCTACCGCGAGCTGCTGGAGGTGGGCACCGGCGAGTTCACGCAGGACGTCAGCCAGATCAGCTACGACAAAATTCCGCTGCTCGACCGCGCCAGCGCCCAAAAGCTCGGAGACCGCAAGCTGGGCGAGCTGGCCGACATGGTCAGCCAGTTCGAGGTCAGCGACCTGTACACCCAGATCAACTACAGGGGCCGCCCCGTCCGCGTGACGCCGCTGCTCTACGGCGACCCCTTTAAGTGGTTCAACAACCGGCAGCAGGGGCTGCCGGCCTACCTGATCATCGACATGATCAGCCAGGAGGTCGACGTGGTGCGCCTGACCGACTACGGGCAGAGCAAGGCCGACATCGACGCGGGCGGCGGCATGCTCTACTCCGAGAGCGAGCCCTTTTTCCGCAACGTCCGCCGCGCACTGCGCATCCGCTACCCCACCTTCATGTTCGAGCAGATCACCTTCGAGCTCGACGAGCAGGGCATCCCCTACTGGGTGGCCTCCCGCTCGGTCAGGCGCATCGGCCTGTTCGGCGGGACCGACATCACCGGCGTGGTGCTGCTCAACGCCGTCACCGGCGAGCACCGCTATATCGAGGCGGGCGAGGTCCCCCGCTGGGTGGACAATGTCTACAGCCCGCTGCTGCTGATGCACCAGTTCGACTACTACGGCCGCTACCGCAACGGCTTTTGGAACGCCCAGTTCGGCCAGCGCGACGTGGTCATGACCACCGAGGGGTACAACTACATCGCCATGAACGACGATGTCTATATGTACACCGGCGTGACCTCGGTGGGGCGCGACGAGTCCAACACCGGCTTTATCCTGTCGAACCAGCGCACCAAGGAGACCAAGTACTACCTCATTCCGGGCGCCGAGGAGTACTCGGCCCAGGATTCGGCCGAGGGCATCGTGCAGCACCTGGGCTACAAGGCCACCTTCCCGCTGCTGCTCAACATCGGCAACCAGCCCACCTACGTGCTGGCGCTCAAGGACAACGCCGAGCTGGTCAAAAACTACGCCATGGTCAACTACAGCCGCTACAACCTGGTGGCCAACGGCGCCTCGATCTACGAGTGCGAGCGCAACTACCTCAAGCTGCTGCAGGAGAACGGCCTGTACGAGAGCGACCTGCCGCTGCCCGAGGAGACGCCCGAGGCCGAGCTGGAGCAGGCCGTGGCCGCCGGCGTGATTGAGGAGATCCGCACCGCCGTGATCGAGGGCACCAGCCGGTACTTCCTGCGGCTGTCGGGCGATGCGCACATCTTTGTGGTGTCGGCCGCCCGCAACCCCTATGTGGTGCTGCTGGAGCCGGGCACGGAGGTCGAGCTGCGCTACCTGCTGCCCGAGGGGGACGCCGGCGAGGGCATGGTGGAGGTGGTCTCGGTGGAGACCGTCTCGGGGTAGCCGCCGCGCCGGGCGTATGAGGGCATGCGTTCACAAAATGCCTGCTCTCCGGTGTAACTGCGCTGAGGCGCCACGCCAGGTGTGCGGGGGCATGCGTTGCCAACCGGAAGACCCGCAAGACCTTCAACGATCCGGACGCCGCGCCGGGCGCGCGGGGGCACAGCACACCTGTCGCCGGGGCGTCTGCGGTGCAGTGCCGGGGGTTGGGAAGGGTGAATACCACGCGGAATGCGAGCTGGCGGGCGGGGCGCCGGAGGCACGCACCGGACAGGGCGCCGTCCGGAGGACAACATCAAAGCAGGAGGGCCTGCGGCAGAGGCCGCAGGCCCTTTGTCGTTGTCCAGGGCGGGACCGCCGGAGAAGGCGGCGGCAGGTCCGTTCGCCGGCGCGCGGGGAGGGCGGCCCGCCGCACAGCACCCCTCCCGGGGGCTTCCCGCTTTGAGCGCTCGGGCCCTCTCCCAGGTAGGCCGGCGGCACTTCCGCCCGCCGGCGTACAGGCCCGGCCCCCGCCCGCAGGCCGGGGCGGATTCTTTTTGGCGCAGGTGAATTCAGGTGGAAAAGCTGCGCGCAGCGTGATATAATAAACCGATTAAAACAGAGATTCGGTCGACCGGGGGATGTTGACGATGAGACAGGTTCAGCTGGGGGTGGATAGGCGCAGCATCACGGCGGGGTCCATGCTGTTGGGCGCCCTGTTGTACGTGCTGCTGGGGGGGCTGCTGCTCTCGCGCCACCAGGTGGTCATCTCGGTGTTCCTCACGCTGGCCGGCACGGCGCTGGCGCTGTTTGCGCTGATCGGGCTGCTCTCCTTTTTGTTCGGCCGGAAAAACGAGGTGCGGCAGCTGCGCCAGCTCTTTTCGGCGCTGCTCTCGCTGGGCGGGGTCTGGGTGGTCTTTTCGCGGCCCTCCAGCCTGCTGGCCCTGCTGCCCCTGATGCTGGGCGCCAACGCGCTGCTCTCGGGGCTGCTCTACCTGGCCTCCTGCTTTTTGCAGCGCAAGAACAACGAGTGGGTTTCCTCGGGCTATGTGCTGTTCGGCAGCCTGTCGGTGCTGTTCGGCAGCCTGTCGGTGCTGTTCGGCCTGGCGCTGATCTTCAGCCCGGTGGCCTACATCTCGACCTCCCTCAACATCGCCGGCATCTACTGCCTGCTGGCGGCTATCACCCAGTTTCAGGACTTTTTGGAGGCGCGCCGCCCGGTGCGGGCCGACGACCACTGCCCTCCTCGCCGCAGGCTGCGCTTTTCACGGCCCAGCCTGCTCACGGCGCTGGTGCCCAAGCGGCAGCAGGGCAAGGTCTCCCGCCAGCTCAGGCGAGAGACGGCCGACGACCCCCCCGCCGAGCCGGAGGAGCTGCCCAGCCTCGAGATCTTCGTGCACGCCACCGAAAAGGGCCTGGGCACCATCGGGCACGTGGACATCTGCTACGAGGACACCGTGTACACCTACGGCCCCTATGACAAGGCCTCCCACCGGCTCAGGGGCGTGGTCTGCCGGGGGGTGCTGGCGGTGGTGCAGGGGCGGGAGCGCTACCTGGAGTTTTGCACGCTCCACAGCCGAAAGACCATCTTCTGCTACGGCATCGCGCTCAGCGAGGCCCAGCGCCGGCGGCTGGAGCAGGGCATCTCGGAGCTGATGACCGAGGTGGTGATCTGGCACTCGCCCCACCGCCTCGACCCGCAGGGCCGCCACGACGACTACGCCTCGTTGCTGCAGCAGTACACGGACGCCCAGCTCTACCACTTTGCGCGCGGCCGCTTTCACACCTACTTCATGGGGGGGGCCAACTGCACGCTGCTGTCCGACCGGCTGGTCGGCCCGCTGGGCATCGACGCGCTGCACGCCGGCGGCATTTTGACCCCCGGCGCCTACTTCAACTACCTCGACCGCGAGCACCGGCGCCCAAACAGTCCGGTCATCTCGCGGCGCATCTACTGTGCGGCGCCGCAGGAGATCGAGCAGTTTGCAAGGCGCCTGCGGCAGGCCGGCGGACAGTAGCCCGGCCAGGGGCGTTTTTAAGGGGGTGTCCGTTTGGACGACGTTCAATTTTTCCCGGTGCCCGAGCTTGGCGACGGGGTGGTGTCGCTGCGCCTGAGCGAATGCGTGCCCCACCGCAAGGGCAACTGGGCGCCCGCCTACCACTTTTTTGCCTATCTGCCCGGCCTCTACCACCCGATCGGACACATCCACCTGCGCATCGGCATGAACGAGGACCTCTTCTACGGCGGCCACATCGGCTACGGCGTCCAGGAGCCCTACCGGGGGCACGGCTACGCCCGCCGCTTCTGTCTGCTGGTGCCCCCGGTCGCCCGGTCGCACGGCATGGAGGAGCTCATCATCACCACCACCTCCGACAACCTGCCCAGTCTGCGCACCATCGAGGCGCTGGGCGCCACCTACCTCGGGGAGAGCAAGATCCCCCGCAAGAGCGAGCTGTACGCCAGGGGCATGCGCTATGTCTGCCGCTATGTCTGGGACATCAGCGCCTACCCGCCCTACCTGATCACCGGTCCCTGAGCGCCCGCCGCACGGCGCGCGGGCGCTGACGATACACCCACATGAGATGACGACATGGAGGAGTTTACATGAATTTGGTTGACCTGACCCTGTACCTCTGCACCGACCGGCACTGGCTCAAGGGCATGAGCCTTGGGGAGAGCGTCGAGCGCGCCATCGAGGGCGGCGTGACGCTGGTGCAGCTGCGCGAAAAGGACGTCTCCACGCTCGACTTTCTGCAGGCGGCCGAAGAGGTGCAGCGGGTCTGCAAAAAGCACAGCATCCCGCTGATCATCAACGACCGGCTGGACATCGCGCTGGCCGTCGGCGCAGAGGGGGTCCACGTCGGCCAGACCGACATGCCGGCCCGCATCGCGCGCCGGCTCATCGGGCCAGACAAGATCCTCGGCGTCTCGACCTCGACGCTGCAGCAGGCGATCGACGCCAAGGAGGACGGCGCCGACTACATCGGCATCGGCGCCGCCTTCATGACCGACACCAAGGCCGGCGTCAAGCGGGCCCTGACGGTCGAGGAGATCTCGGAGATCCTCGAGACCGTGGACATCCCGGCCTGCGCCATCGGCGGCATCAACGAGGAGACCGGCCCGCAGCTCTGCGGCCTCGGGCTGGACGGCATCTCGGTCATCTCGGCCATTCTGGCGAGGCCCGACATCACGGCCGCGGCCAAAACCATGCGCGACGTCGCGGAACTGATCAAGGGATGAGCCGCTTTTCGCTGTATATTTTTGACCTCGACGGCACCCTGGTGGACACGCTGCGGGTGTGGAGCCAGATGACCCGCACCTTTTTGGTGCGCTGCGGCCTCTCGGCCACCGACGGGGAGATCTCGGCCATGGATAGCATGACCTTTCAGCAGGGCTATGCCCACATGTGCGTGCAGTTTGGCCTCGACATGCCCTACGACCGCTTTGTCGAAGTCTGGCTCGAAACGGCCGCCGAGCTCTACGCGCGGGAGGCCGAGCTGATGCCGGACGCGCTGCAGACGCTGGACGCCCTGCGCCGGCAGGGGGCCAAACTGGCGCTGTTCTCGCAGTCCCCACGCCCGCTGGTCGAAGAGGTGCTGACCGAAAACGGGCTGTGGCGGCGCTTTGACGGCATCTTCCTCTCGGGCGAGACGGCCTCGCCCAAGGGCACGCCCGAGGCCGTGCTGGAAGTGGTCTCGGCCATGGGCGCCCTGCCGGCGCAGGCCGCCCTGGTGGACGACGCCGCCTACGCCGCGGCGGCGGCGCGGGCGGCCGGCGTCTTCGCCTACGGCGTCGGCTACCGCAACGCCAAGCGCGCCGAGCTCGAACCCCAGGCCGACGCCATGCTCGAGGCGCTTGGCGACCTGCGGTAGAGGCAGGGCCGCCCCATTTTGCACAGGCTGCACACAAAGCCCCGGGGCATGGAATCGGAACGCCCTTCCGATCCCATGCCCCGGGGTTTTGCACAGGTCTTTATATTGGGTAGCAACAACAACCAAAAGAAACCTCCCTAGGCCTTCGGCCCGGCGGTCGGCGGGCCCTGCCCGATGCAGCGGTCCACCTGGTCGCGGATGATGAAGATCATCTGCAGCACGCTGGCAAAGCTCAGCGGCTCGCGCTGGCCGTGCCAGGCAATTTCGCCCTGCCAGGTGGCGTTCAGCCGGGTCTGCACCACGACCAGGAAGGTGCAGAGGCTGCCGGTGATGCCCCCCAGCGCCTGAATGTCGGCGCTGGCGCCAAAGTCAAAGCGGTGGCGCTCGAGCGGCTCGTCGCCCGATAGCGGCTTGGGGCTGACAAACTTTCGCAGCTTGTGGAAGGCGGCCGGCATGCCGCGCCGGTCAAAGATGTCCTCCATGATAAACAGCATGGCGCAGATGTCGGAAAAGGCAAAGGCCTCCTCGGGGAAGTCCGGACAGTAGATCCGGCCGCTGAGCACGCCGCTCTCCCACTTGTCGATGCAGATTTTCACCACAGCACCCATGCTGTGAAAGACCGGCATATTCAAAAAAACGCCCCCATTCCACATGGATCGCGCCCGCTTTGGGCAACTGCTTGAGGACAGTATACCAGCCGATGGTTTTACCTTGGTTACAAATTCGCTTTTTTAAAAACTTTTTGTTTTTTCGCCCTTTGGCAGAGGTGGGGATAAAATGGGAGAGGGGTGACAGACCACCGTTGGTGATCCGCCACCCCGATATGAATCCACCCGGGATGTGAATGGATCCAGCTTGGGTTAGCACGGCGCGGCCGCTTTGCGGGAATGGCCGGGAGCGCGGGAGCGCCATCGGCGCGGCGCCGTGTTTTAAAGAGGAAGCCCGCGGCGCGGAAAATCCCCCTTTACTTAAAGATATCGAAAAGGCGGTCAAAATCCCTGCAGCCATTTTGGGAAAATTCCCCTTGGATCTGAATCGGCTGCCGGGCGGAGTGCGCCTTGGCCGCGCAGGGCATCGCACGGGTCAGCCCGGCTTGCCGGGGACGTCGGCCTCCTCGCGCCACTTTTGCAGCGTCAGCCGCGCACGGCGCAGCCGCGACTCCACCGTGCGCTCGGAAATTTGCAGCCGCGCGGCGATTTCGCGGTGGCCCATCACCTGCAGGTGCTTCATCTCGACAATGCACCGGGTGCGCTCGGACAGCCGGCCGTAGAGCCGGCGCATCAGCGCCATCTCCTCGTCGCGCAGCAGGCCGGCGTCGACGCCGGCCCCCGGCGCCTCCACGGTCTCCCAGTTTTCAATGCTTGCGGAGACCGGCGCGCGGACGGCTCGGCGCAGGCGGTCGATGGCCCGGTAGCGCACGGCCGCGCAGGAGATCAGCAGCAGCTCCCCCACCGGCTTGCCCAAGTAGCGGCCGGAGGCCTCGAGCATGTCGGAAAAGACCTCCTGCACCACGTCCTCCGACTCCATAAAGTCGCGCAGCAGCTTGTTCGCAATCACGATCAATCTGTACCGGTTGTCCCGGTACAGCAGGTCCAGCTCGGCCTTAAATCGCTCCGGCCCGGAACGCACCGCTTCACACGGAAGGTCCCTGGTACAGCAGCCGTTGCCCACACTCCCCCTTCTTTCCATCAATTCTCATATTTATGCCTTTTATTATAGCGCATTCAGGCCAAAACCACAAGGTGCGGCGAAATGTTTTTAAAAAAGAAATCAGGCAAAGGGCAGGACCGCCCACACACGGGCCCAAAAGACGCAAAAAACAAGAAATGCAGCCACTTTCGACCAAAAAAGGGCCCCAAAACCAGGATCCCTGCGCTGTTTTGGACCTGCGCACACCACTATAAAAAAAGATTATATGATGTCATGCAAATATGCTCTACCTGCATAACCAATCGCCTGCGGCCATGAAAATACCCCTGCCGGCGGGTTTCGCCGGCAGGGGCACAGGGCCGTCAAGCAGGGAGTTAAGGCCATTTTGTCCACTCAGAATGGACGCACGTGCCGGGTGCCGTCAATAGGCCCGGCCCCAGACCACCATGACCTTGGCCGGCTTCTGGCAGATGGGGCAGCACTCGCCCAGCTGTTCCTGCGCCAGCGGCATGCAGCGGCTGGTCAGGCCGGCCTGCTCCTTCATCTGCTCCTCGCAGGCCGCCTCCTTGCACCACATGGTCTTGAGGAAGCCGTTGCCGGCGGCGGCGAAGGCCAGGATCTCCTCCATCGTGAGGGCCGTAAAGGTGTTCTTTTCGCGGTTTTGCAGCGCCCGCGCGTACAGGCGGAGGCGGTAGTCCTCGAGCAGCTGCGGCAGCACCTCGGCCAGCCTGTCCAGCGGGACCGAGAGCTTCTCGCGGCTGTCGCGCGGCACCACGATGCAGCTGCCCTGCTCGAGGTCGCGCGGGCCGATTTCCACCCGCAGCGGGATGCCCTTCATCTCGTACTCGGCAAACTTCCAGCCCGGCGAGGCGTCGCTGTCGTCCAGCTTGACCCGCAGGCCGGCCGCCTGCAGCTGGGCCTGCACCTCGCGCGCCTTTTCAAGCACGCCGCCGCGGTGAAAGGCGATGGGCAGGATGACCACCTGGATCGGGGCCACGGCGGGCGGCAGCACCAGGCCGCTGTCGTCGCCGTGGGTCATGATGATGCCGCCGATGATGCGCGTGGACAGGCCCCAGGAGGTCTGGTGCGGATAGGCCAGCTGGTTGTTGCGGTCGGTGAACTGGATGTTGAAGGCCCGCGCAAACCCGTCGCCAAAGTAGTGGGAGGTGCCCGACTGCAGGGCCTTGCCGTCGTGCATCATGGCCTCGATCGTGTAGGTGCGCTCGGCGCCGGCGAACTTCTCCCTATCGGTCTTTTCGCCGCGCAGCACCGGCATGGCCAGCTGCCCCTCGGCAAAGTCGGCGTAGACGTTCAGCATGCGCTCGGTCTCTTCAATGGCCTCCTCGGCCGTCTCGTGCATGGTGTGGCCCTCCTGCCACAGGAACTCGGCCGTGCGCAGGAAGGGGCGGGTCGACTTCTCCCACCGCACCACCGAGCACCACTGGTTGTAGAGCTTGGGCAGGTCGCGCCAGGACTCGATGATGTTGGCGTAGTGGTCGCAAAACAGCACCTCGGAGGTGGGGCGCACGCACAGCCGCTCGGTCAGCTCCTCGTCGCCGCCGTGGGTCACCCAGGCCACCTCGGGCGCAAAGCCCTCCACGTGGTCCTTTTCGCGCTGAAGCAGGCTCTCGGGGATGAACATCGGCATCATGACGTTCTCGTGCCCCAGCCGCTTGAACTCGGCATCCAGGATGCGCTGGATGTGCTCCCAGATGGCATAGCCATAGGGCCGCAGCACGCAGCAGCCGCGCACGCTCGAGTAGTCGACCAGCTCGGCCTTTTTCACAATGTCGGTGTACCACCGGGCAAAATCCTCGTCCCGCGCGGTGATTTCGGTCACCAGTTTGTCGCCCTTCTTCATGTTCCACAGCTCCCGCCTCAGGTTTTTGGCTCCATAATGATCTATTATAACACCGGTTTGTCCGCTTTACAATTCCTGCGATTTTCGCTATACTTCAACTATCCCCCAATGGGGACAACTGGCATTACGACATGGATAAGACGGAGGGGATGTGCATGCCCACACCACTGCGCCGGCTGCCGCTGAAGGCCCTGTACAACACGCGGGAGCTGGGCGGATACCCGGCCGCGGGCGGCCGGGTGACCCAGTACGGCCGCCTGCTGCGGTCGGACGGGCCGATCGAGCTGCCAAAGGAGGACGTGGAGGCCCTGCTGCGCTACGGCATCCGCACGGTCGTCGACCTGCGGGCCGAGGACGAGGTGGTCCGCCACCCCAGCAGCCTTGCCCAGGCCGGCGGGATCGCCTACCACCACATCTCGCTGATGGGGGACCCGGCCCACCTGCGCAAGCGCATGGACGAGTCGGAGTTAAACGGCTTCATGACCAGCCTCACGCTGCTCTACACCAGCATGACCGACTATATGCCCGAGCAGTTTCTGACCATTTTCCGGCTGCTTGCGCAGGCGCTGCCGCAGGGCGGCGTGCTGTTCAACTGCACGGCCGGCAAGGACCGCACCGGCGTGATCGCCGCCATGGTGCTGCAGCTCTGCGGCGTCGCCCGCCTCGACATCGTGGCCGACTACATGGTCACGGCCACCTACCTGGCCCCAAAGCTGATGCTGTGGGCCCAGCAGAGCGACGCCGAGATCCCGAAGAGCCTGCTGTCGAGCGAGCCGGCCACCATCGAGGCCTTTTTGGACCACCTCGACAGGACCTACGGCGGCGCCGAGCGCTTTTTGATCCGAAGCGGGCTGGAGCCCGCCGTGATCGAGTCGCTGCGCGAACAGCTGCTGGGGGACTAGCCCGCGCCCTGCGCGGCAACAATTAAAGACAACCACAAGGAGGAGAGCGGCTATGAAACAGGCGCCCGATCGGGATGCGGGGATCGCCCTGCTGAAGAAGTACAATGAGGAGGCCTTTCTGCTGCGGCACGCGCTGACGGTGGAGGCCGTGATGCGCCACTTTGCGCAGACCCGCGGCTACGAAGACGAGGCCGACTACTGGGCCATGGTCGGCCTGCTGCACGACATCGACTACGGCAGCTACCCCGAGGAGCACTGCGCCCACTCGGCCCGCCTGCTGGCCGAGATCGGCGCCGACGAGGACTTCATCCGCTCGGTGGTCAGCCACGGCTACGGGCTGGTCTGCGACGTGGAGCCGGTGCACGAGATGGAGCGGGTGCTGTTCGCGTCGGACGAGCTGACCGGCCTGATCTACGCCGCCGCCCTCATGCGCCCCTCGAAGTCCACGCAGGACATGGAGCTCTCGAGCCTCCGGAAGAAGTACAAGGACAAGAAGTTTGCGGCCGGCTGCTCCAGAGAGGTCATTGCGCAGGGGGCCGAGATGCTGGGCTGGACGCTCGAGGAGCTGCTGGAGCGCACGCTGGAGGCCATGCGGGCCACCGAGCAGGCCGTCGAGGAGGCCATCGCGGCGCTGTAGGGCGCCGCAGCCGCCGCAACCGGCGCCCTGCCC
>JAAYBB010000036.1 GCA_012719075.1 Clostridiales bacterium
GTACGGCCAGTCGATGATGCCGCCAAAGTCATAGACATCGGTGTATCCGAGCTTGATCAGCTTCTTTGCGGCCTGCGCGCTGCGGTTGCCGGAGCGGCAGTAGACCAGAATCTCGGCCTCCAGATCGGGCAGCTGCTCCAGGGCCTGACTGGAGATGTGCTCATTTGGCAGCAGCACGGCGCCCGGAATGTGCCCGGCCTCGTACTCCGCTTTGGTGCGCACATCCAGCACAACCAGTGCATCCCCGCTGTCGATGCGCGATTTCGCCTCTTCGGCCGTAATTTTTTGATAGGTTGCGGTGGAGGCCTCTCCCTTCAACGCACCGGTGACGCCGGACAGGCCGTTTGAATCGGCAAAGAGCAGCCCCAGGAGGATGCCGTAAAGCGTTGCCGTATAGGGGTTTGCGGTGATCGGGCAGGCCCCGGTCGAGCAGCCGATCCACCGATACAGTCCCCAATACCCGACCAACCCGCCCAAAACAGCGCCGATCACATATCTCGTCATCTGTGCTCCCCCATCCTGGCCGGCCGCCCTTGCCGGACAGCCCTTTTGCAGACAGTATATCGGTTTTTCAGGCATGTTTCTGTAACCTTATCACGTTTTTGACACACTTTTCGCCAAGCCAGGCCATCAACCATGGGGGGCTTGGGTCTCCGCGCTTTGCCTTTTTGCCTCCACCGCTGAAAAGGACCGTCGACCTGTGTCGGCGGTCCTTTTTTACAAAGGCGCGTCTACCGGAATTTCCGGACGCGGCCTTCGCCTTGATTTTCTACTGCTGGGGGATCTGATTCTTGGCCATTTCAATCATCTTCTTGACCATCTGTCCGCCGATCGGCCCGCCCTGTTCGCCGTTTTCACGGCTTGTCAGGTCGCCCTTGTAATGGTCGTTGTTTTCCTTCACATACTGCGCTTGACCCACTTCCTGCGCACACTCCATCTTAAACTTTGTCCATGCGCTGTTTGGCGCCGCACTGCGGTTGCTAGAAGCCATCCTTTTTCACTTCCTTTCCCCCACGTAGTATTTGCACCAAAGTAAAAACAAGCAGCGACAATATTTGCAAAGAATGTGTGGCGGCGCAAAATGTCTGCAGGCCCTTGTCTCCCGCGCCTTGCTGTTTTGTTCAGCCATTTCTCAATCTCAACGTTTTCATCGGAGAAAAAATATAGTATACTAAGAAAAGCCTGGGTGCTGCCGCACAGGGCCACGGACCTGCACGACAGCGAAGGATGGAGCGTGAAGCGCGATGACAGGCCCTTTATCCCGGATAGTCGCCTCAATCGTCCGCTTATGGAACACACGCGACCACCTGCAGCTTCGCAACCTGCGCCCCAGCCACCTGCCGTACACGCTGGCCATGCCCATGGGGCTTGGCATCGGCAATATGATGAGCAGCCTGTTTCGGGTCAACGCACCGCTGTTTGGGCTGGACCCCAAGGTGACGCTGTACTGCGCATACCTGCTTGGCGCCTGCGCCTTCTTCCCGGTGTCTTCAAAGCACTTTGCCCCCTTTTCACGCATCATGGCCGCCCTGGCGTCTGTCGCAATCGCCGCCTGGCTCCTGCTGCCCTGGGGCATGTCGCAATCCGCCGCCGCGACCCTTTGCTGGTTCGGTCTCGGCGGCTGCGTATTTTGCGGTACCTACGCCTATATGCTGGTGCTCAACAACACCGAGCGCTTCTTTGGCGCCGTGCTGATCGTGGTCAACTATGGCCTCTGCCTGCTGCTTGACGCCGCCGGCGCGGCCGCCGGACAGCTCTGGAAGGTGCTGCCCGTGGGCTTCCTGCTGGCGACCGTGGTCTGCATCGCGCAGTTTAAGCCAAGGGAGCTCGACGAGAGCTTTGCCCGGTCGGTGCGCAAGCTGGACCGGACGATGTACCCCGCGTTTGCGCTGTTCTTTGTGTTTTTTCTGATGGACGCCTTCATCTCCTTCCTCTACGTGCGCGGGGGGCAGGCCTCCATTTTGTTCTTCGGCCTGGGCGCCACGCTCGGCGGCCTGCTGTCCGTCCTGGTTCAGTTCATCTTCAAGCGCAGCATATGGCACGTCTGGAACCTCTACTTCATTTTGCTGGCGCTGTCCTTTGCGCTGATGCAGGTTGACCCCGGCGCAACGCTGTACCTCGTCGGCTCGTTTTTATGCGGCCTGTGCACCATCGGGTATGCGGCCTCTTTTTACACTTTCGGCGGCGTCATGAGAAAGTACGGTAGCTATGTCGTCTTTAAAAAGTACATGTGCGGCGCCTGCCTGCCGCCGCTGATCATCACATTTGTCCTGACGGGCATTTTAAACGCCCACTCGCCCGACTTTATTCCGCGGGTCTCGCTGGCGATCGCCTGTGCCTTTCTGGTGCTGTACATCCTGTTTTCCCCGCTCTTTCAAAAGCACCTCTTTACCGCCGGCTGGTTCGACGACTACCGCAAGCCGGACATGACCGCGCTGGCGGCGCAGATCGAGCAGACCGACCAGACGGGGCTATACCGCCTGACCTCGCGCGAAAAGGAGGTCTGCTCGCTGCTGCTGGCCGGATATTCGCGCAAGCAGATCGGCATCGAGCTGCACATCAGCTATGCGACGGTCGGCTTTCACTGCACGTCGCTGTACAAGAAGCTGCAGATCAACAGCCTGTCGGAGCTGTTTGCCATGTTCGGATATCAGGAGATCGTGGCCGACAGGCAGCTGTAGCGCAGGCATCTGCCGTTTTTCCAGTGTAAGCCCCCACAATCCAGGTGATTGCGGGGGCTTTTTTTTGCACAGGAGGGCGGCGGAAGCCGGCAGCCTGCCTGTATGTATGTCAGTCTTCTTCTCCGTCTGTGGCGCGGCGCCATGTACGCATGGCCGAAGCAGATCTTACGAACGGTACGGGAAGTCTGCATGGCCAGAGCCCTGTGCCCTGCTGAACGTGTTCGCCGCCTGCGGCTTTACCCCAAAAGCGGTTCTGGCGACAACCTGCCGCTCCGGCATCGCCGGAGATTTTGGGCAGGCAATGAGCAGGGCCGATGGACTGTGTCCATCGGCCCTGCTTTGGGTTTTGTATGCGCTTACAATACGTTTGCGATAAACCGCATGAGCATGGCCGCAACCTCGGCACGGGTGGCATCGCTCTGCGGGTCGAGGGCACCGTTGTCCCGTCCGCTGACAATTCCCTGTTCCACAGCCCAGCACAGTGCCGCGCCGGCATAGTCTGAGACTTGATCGGCGTCGCTGAAGGCGGTCAGACTGCCGTTTCCGGCCGGACTCCCGGCATAGCGCCAGAGCATGGTGGCAAGCTGCTCGCGGGTAATGCTGCCATTTGGATTTGTGCCGTCGGAAATCCCATTTTCCACGGCCCAGTTCATGCCCTCTTCATACCAGGTGCTGCCGGTGTCGGTGTCCTTCCCCTCCAGCCTGGCCAGCACCGTCATCAGCATGGCGCGGGTCATGCGGTCGTTGGGGGAATAGGTGGTTTCGGTGGTGCCCGAGAACAGCTCACGGGCGCTTACAAAGGCGACGGCATCCGCCGCCCAGTTGTCGTCGGCCACATCGGAGAAGTCCTTTGCACGGTTTGCGATCTCCAGTGTGGCGCCCTCGTGCAGCGTGACCGGCATGCCGTCCTCCGTGGGCCTTGAGTTCTTGACGACCTCACGGGTGCCGTCCGCGTGAAGGATGACCGCCACATCGCCAGGCTCGGGCTGTCTGGCCATGGGGATGGTGACCGTGACGCTGCCCATGCCCTGCGGAACGGTAACCCTGGCAGCGGTTTCCCCGCTCGCGGTGGTCGTGGTTTCCACACGGACGCCGTTTGGCTGGGTCTCGGTGCTGCTGACCGTCCCGTCTATCCTGGTTTCAATGACCAACATGGCGCCGTCCGGATACTTGGTGGTTTGCGTGACGGTCCCGGTGCCCTTGTCGGTTTCGGTGGTGGTCACGGAGCCGTCCGGATGGGTCACGGTCTCCTTGTCGGAACCGCCAGCGTCGGAGCCGCCGACCGTTCCGCCGTCCGAGGGCTGACCTCCGCCGGAGGTTTTGGGCGTTGCCGTCACGGGGCTGGATGCGGTGATGCCCTCTGCGTTCTCCGCCAGCAGGAGGAAGGTGTATGCCGTGCGGTTTTGGAGGCCGGTCACGGTATGGCTGGTGGCGTTGGCGGCGGGATTTGCGATTGTTATGCCGTCCATCTGCAGTTCGTAGCCGGTAATGGATGCACCGTTGTCTGCCGGGGTTGCCCAGGTCAGCACGATCCGGCCGCTGCCTGCCGAGGCGCTGAGCACCGGTTGGTCGGGCGCCGCGGCGGGAATCGCCACGCCGCTGGCCGCCAGCACCTCGCCGGTATACAGGCCCTTGGCCACCGCTTTTGCGGTGACGGTCTTGCCCTGATCGGCCTTTACAACGGTGTAGCTGCCGCCGGAAGCCCCGTCAATCGTCATGCCGTCGCGCGACCAGAGGAGGTCGTATCCATCCGCAGCTGCCGTGGTAAAGGTTGCGGTCAGAACACCGCCGACCTGCGCGCTTCCCGTCACGGTGAGGGTGCCGGTCAGGGCGAGCTTGCCGACCTCGACCGAAGTGCTTACGGTTCCGGTGAATGTTGACGCCGGCGTAAAGACCACGCTGAGGATGGCGTCGGTATCGGCGGCGGTTACGGTATAGGACTCCGACGTTTCGCCGTCAATGGGCGCACCGTCGCGGTACCATTGGAGCGTGCCGCCGGCCTGTGCGGGGATCGGCGTAATGCCTGCAATGCTGACGGTGAGCACATCCCCGGCGTCGATGCTGCCGTCTGTGCCGCTGCCGTTGTGCTCGGTGATGGTCAGCGCACCAAAGACGGCGACCTTGGCAACCGAGACCGCACCGCTGGTCTGAGAGGTTCCCGTGTAGTTGGTCGCGTCCTTTGCGATGACCGCCAGCGTGATGACGCTGCCGGAATCGGCGGCGGTCAGCGTGTAGGTCCGGCTTCCGTCGCCCACCACCGTGTCGCCGCGCCTCCACTGCCAGGTGAAGTCGGCGGCGCTGAAGTTGACGACATCCAGCAGGCCGCTCAGCGTCTGCCCGACTTCGGCATTTCCGACGACGGTGGGCGACAGCGCCGCGATGGACGCCGGTGCGATGGCAAAGGTCTTGCTGACCACGCCCTGGTAGTTGTGCTTGCCCGTGAGCTTGACGGTGGCTGCGCTTCCGGCGTTGACGTTGTCCGTGACCTCGGCCGTGTAATCCGACGTCGTCAGCAGGGTTCCGTCGGCGACCGAATAAGTGGGTGTGATGGCCAGGCCGGTGTAGGTATAGCTGCCGGTGATGGAGAGCATGTCGCCGGTCAGCGTTTTGGGGGCGATGGTGAAGACCGCCGAATTGCCGCTCCCCGCATGGGTCTGGCTGACCAGTGTGGCGGTGACGGTATAGCTGCCGGCCTGCGTCGGCTTTGCGCTGCTGCTGTATGCCGCGCCTTTGGCGGTCGTGCCCTCGTAGAGGTAGGTCCAGGTTGCGCCGCTGTCGACGCCGTCGCTCTGCGCCGTCTGCTGCGGCACCGGGTCGCCCAGCACTGCGCCGTAGGTCACACCTGCGGGCGGTGTCACGTCCACGGAAACGGGGTATTTGTCCGTTATGGTGACGGCCACCGTGATCACGTCCATGGTGATCCAAGCCGGCAGCGAGGTCAGCGCAACAGGGGTCACACTGCCAACGGCGGCGTTTTTCAGGGTGCTGACCGACACATCCCATGTCAGGGAGTCGAAGACCTGATTGGTCACGCCTTGGTCGAAGGAGAGCTCAATGGAGGTTGGCAGCCTGAAGTCTGCGTAGCCCGCCGCGCCGGCGGCGGTGCTCTTCGCCACCGTGACCGCGCCGGGGACGGCCGTCACCAGCGTGCCGGTGACAGGCGTGACCGTGACGGTGGCGTTCAACTTGCCTGCATAGGCGTAGAAGTTGTCCCCGCTGGTCACGGTGCCGGGGTACGTGTAGCTGCCGCCCTTGACGGCGAACGCATCGCCGCTGTCGGCCCAGACGATGGGCAGCACTTCGGTGAGGCCATCGCCGAAGGTGACGGTCACTGTTCCGGGCAGCGCCGCACCGTCGTTGGCAATGGCTTTGAGCGCGGCGGTGCCGGTGTTGGCCGCGTCATTGGCCAGCAGGGTGTGCGTGGGCGCCGCAGTCTGGAACCCTGTGATGGCAGCCTTTGCGATGGGGAAGGTCTTGGTCGCCGAGCCGGCGTAGTTGCCCTCCGCGGCGGCCGTCACGGTCACGGTGCCCATACCCGCGCCGACGTTTCCGGTGACCTCGGCCGTGTAGTCCGCCGCCGTCAGCAGCGCGCCGTCGGCGACTGCGTATGCGGGGGCAATGGCCGAGCCCGTGTAGGTGTAGCTGCCTGTGATCGAGATCATGCCGTCGGCCAGCGCCTTTTTCCCGACGGTGATCGTAAACTCGCGCGAGATGGTCGCGCCGGCATATTCGCCTGCATCTTCGTCGGCCGTGAAGATCACGGTGATTTTCCGCTGTCCCGCATGCTGCACCGCGGCGCCGTTGGCATAGGAGAAGGTGCCGGTGACGGTCTCAAGCGCCACAGCCGTTCCGGAGGCGGGCAGCGCCGCCTTGCCGTTTGCGTCGCCGTAGGTATAGGTCGTGCCCGCTATGGCCGCGGCCACACCGCTCCAGTCCACGGCCAGATTGGTGATGGTCACCGCCACCGACGCGCTCTTCCCCGCCGCGGAGGCGGCAAGGGTCAGCGTGCCGGGCTCGGTGCTCCTGGTCAGCGCGATTACGCCGTTTGCGGGCGTCGCACCGCTGGTGTTTTCCGTGGTCTGCCAAGTGAACTCCGCCGCCATCTCCACACCGTACTGGTCAAAGAGCTTGGCGGTGTAGGTGTGGGTGTCGGTGCCGTCGCCCACGGGAATGACCAGCGTATCCGTCTCGCCAAGCTCCGATCCGCCGCGGTAAAGCTTGACGGCGGTCTCCACGGCGTCCTCCCGGGTCAGGGTGATCGTCTGCTCGGCGTACACCTCGGCGCTCAGCGCCAAACGCACCGTGTATGTGCCGCCTTTGGCGGTGCTGGCGACGGTCAGCACGCCCTTGTCTAGGCTCAGGCCTGCGGTGTCCGTCCCCTCGATTGTCCACGCCGCGTTGGATGCGGCCTCCAGGTAGTGGCCGTTCTCGTCCAGCAGCGCATAGGGGAAGTTCACCTTGACAGTCTGTCCCGCCAGCGGAATCGCCGCCGTGTCGGTGTCGGGTGCCTGCAGCACGACGCGCTGCGCCGTTCCCTCATGGTTGCTCACCGTGTAGTTGACGGTATAGGTGTTGGGAACAAATGTCTCGCTTGCAAGGTCGTAGGCGTGTGTTTTGACGGTCATGGTCGCCGCGCCGGCCGCCCCGCCCTGTACGTAGATGTTGGCCGGCCCGGTGATGGTCATGGTGCCGCCGTCGGGGCTGATGGTATACCTGTCCTCCGGCGCGTCGGTATAGACGGTGACCGCGTCCGCGCCGAGGGTTCTCAGGAAGTTGTTGGCCGGGGTGAACCTGCCGCCGACGATGGTGATCTCCGCCTTGGAGCCGGCGTCGGTGGTGTCCTCCGTGAGGAACTTGTAAACCTTGACGCCATTTTTCAGCAGCCCGATATCTCCCAGGAAGTCGCTGTCCAGCAGGCTGATCGACTTGCCCTGGACGAAGCCCTTGGCCTCGCCCCATATCCACTCGAAGAAAGAGCCGTGATTGGCATGGGTGATGTTGATCTCGTAGGGAATGGTCGTGGTGCTGCCCTCCAGCGTGGTCACGAAAACGCCGGTCAGGTAATAGCCCACGTCCAGCGGCCCCAGATCGGCCAGCTCCAGCGCAGAGTTGAACCAGGTGGTGGTGGAAAAGTCAATGGCAATGTATCCGCCGGGCTCCAGCACGTCGATGGACTGGGTCATCTCGCCGCCAAAGTCCTCCTCGGTCAGTGGCAGCTGCGCCTCGTGGTCGCCAATGCGCAGGACCTTGAACTGCTCTGCGCCGGTAATGCCGAAGGAGAGGTTGTACAGCTCCTTGTCGGAGACGTTCTGCAGCTTGAACTGAACGTGGTATTCATCGCCCTTATAGGCGATGTCCTCGGCCGTGATGAACAGCTTGAGGGCGCTGCCCGCATAGACCTTCAGCGGCCTGTCGGTGGTAAAGGACTTGACGAAGGGCTCGGGGTTTCTGCCGGTGACGGCCGCGGTGAGGTTGTACTCGCCCTCCGCGTCGCCTCTGACATACCAGTTGGCCTTCGCGGTGTTGGCCGGATTGTCCGCCCCGGTCTTGTGCGGGACCGTGCCAAGCTCAATCGTCTCCGTCTGCTTGCCGCTGGTCATGGAGGCCAGGGACAGGCCGTCCGGCAGCGCCAGCGAGGCCACGCAGTCGGTGATGTCGTCGACATAGGAGTTGTTGATCACCAGCAGCTCCACGTTGTACATTTCCTTGAGCCAGTGGGCCTCGCCGTAAATGATCAGAACAAAGTTCTCCGAAATGGGGAACAGGCCGATATTCAGGCCTCCCCAGCCGCCGCCGGAGCCGCCGCCAATTTGCTGCCAGCCCCAGCCGGAGCCGCCCACAAAGTCGCCGGCCTGATTGTAATAGGCCGTGACGGGCAGCGTAAACGGCAGGGCGGGACCCGCGACGAATTGCAGCTCGGCGGCAAACTTCCAGACATGCTCGTTGTCGGGGTCGGTGACGTCGATGCCGGCCGCCAGGATCTCATTGTAGGTCATCTCCGTGCTGGTCAGGGAGCCGTCCACGGTGGACACATTCACGGGCGCGATCCCCAGCGTATAGGCGAAGGTGCCGTCGTCCTCCGGCTCCACCTCAACCGCCCGGCCGACGGCGACATAGCCGTCGGCAACCGCCGAAACGGTGCACCCACCGATGGGAACCACCAGCATTGCCCGACCGTTCGAGTCGGTGACGGCGGTGGTCTCAAAGCCTGCGCCGTCATAGACCTTGACCGACGCGCCGGGCACGGCGGGCGTGTCCTGGGCGTAGCCGTTGACCACGCTGACGGTCATCAGGGCGTGGGCCGCATCCTCGGAGGTCACGTCGTATACCGTTATCTCTGCCTCGGCCGTGTCGGAATTGCCGCTTTCGTCGAGGACCGTCAGGCGAACGCCATAGGTCCCGGCAGCGGTGTAGGTGTGGGCACAGACCTTGCCGGAGCCGGAGCCCCCGTCGCCAAAGTCCCACGAATAGGAGGCGATCGCGTCGTTGTCTGTGGAGTCGGCACCCGAAAAGCTGAAGGCCACGCCCGTGGCGGCGCACAGCGTCTCCGGGAGGATCACGGCCACGGGGTCGACCGTGTCGCTGCCCGCGGAGGCGACCGAGACGACCGCGCTATACGCGAATGCGCCGTATTTGTCCATTGCCGCAATTTTGAAGTATTGCGTCCCCTCGGCGGGAATGGCGACGGTATAGCTGCCCGATGCGCCGGCCTTGACGGCGGCGACGTAGTCGGCACTCCCGCCGGCCGCATCTGTCCGGTAGAGTTCAAACCGCTTGAGCGTGTCCAGGCTGCCGCCATAGGTCCAGCTGAGCACGGCGGTTTTATAGCCGCCCTGGGCCTCGGCTGCCGGCGCGACCGGCGCGCTGTACGCGCTGACGGCGACCGTCCGAATCAGCACGGCGGGCGCGTTGGCGGCATAGCCGCTGCCCGCCCCCACGTCGTTGACGCTGTCGTCATAGACGCTGACCCGGACCTCATAGGTCCCGGCGGCGAGGGCCGAGATGTCCCAGGAATAGCTGAAGGTGGTGTTGTTGGTGACGCCGGCCACGGCCTTTTCACCGATCGGCGTCCAGTCCGCGGCGCCCTTGAGCCGGTACTCGAATACCGCCTTGGCCAGGCGGTAGTTGTCCGCCGCCGTGACTTTCAGCTGTGCCGATTTGCGCAGAACCGCGTCATCCCCCGGCAGCATATCCCCGATGGTGGGGCTCTCGCTGTCGGCGATCAGCGTGGCCGAGAGCTTCGCGGTGGCGGCGCTCTCATTGCCGTATTTATCCTGGGCGGTCACATAGTAATAGTAGGTTTTGCCGGCCTCTGCGGTCTCCCCGTCGTCAAAATACCCAATCGCGGCGCCGCCGCCCACACGGGTGTAGTCGCCATTTTCCGACTCGGCGCGGTAGACGTTAAAGGTGGAGAAATCGGCCGGCGCCTCATAGCCGGAATCCCACATCACGTGGATATAGCGGCTGGTCGCGGTGACGGTAAAGCCGTCCGGCTTCGCGGGCGGGGTGTTGTCGATGGTGATCGCCGAGGTCCGGGCGTCGCTCGCGTTGCCGCGAAGGTCGTACGCGATCGCCTTGAGGGTATAGCTGCCGCTGGCCAGCGCGGAGGCGTCCCAGGTATAGCCGCCGCCAAATGGCGAGCCGGCGGCCGTGTTGGTCAGCGTGGTGATTTCGAAATCCTGCCCGTCTGCGGAGTAGGACAGCACGATGCGGGCCACCCCCACATTGTCGGTGGCGGCGGCGTACAGGGACAGCGCTTTGCCGCCGTATGTGCCGGAGGCCGGGGTGAGGTCGGTCATCTGCGGCTTCACCGCATCCCGCAGCAGGGAAACCGTCTGAATGTCGCTGTACGCCGTGGCGGAACCGTCGGTCACCGCGAAGCGCACGGTATAGCTGCCCTCGGGCAGATAACCCGTATCGCTGCCCTCCAGGGGCCATGCGCCCTTAAAGAGGTTCGCGTCGCTCCCGTCCACGGTCAGGTCGACAGAGGTCCACGCCTCCTGTGCGGAAGCCTTGTACTCCATGGCCATGGTGACGTCGGGGTCATAGCCCGTTTCGGGATTGAATTTTGCCCACACGGCAATCTTCTTAGCGGCCTGTTCCTCCATGGTATAGGAGGCCTCAAAATCGATTGTGCTGTGGAACTCCAGCGTCATGGTGGACAATGTGGCCGGCGTGGAGGCTGCCGACGTGTTCCCCCGGGCGTCTACGGCCTTGACAGTATAGGAGTACGCCGTCCCCATCGCGAGCCCCGTGTCGGTATAGCTGGCCGAGGCGGGATCGCCGACCTTGCTGTCCCCGCGGTAGACCTCGTAGTGATCAACGCCCACGTTGTCGGTGGAGGCCTCCCAGTAGAAGGTGATGGATACGGTGCTGTGGGAGTCGGCCGTGGGCGTGCCGGGCACGGTGGGCGCCACGTCGTCCCGCTTCAGGAGCACCACATTGACGGGGTCGCTGCTCACGTTGGCACCCAGGCTGTCCTCAGCCCCAAAGCGCACGTCATAGCTGCCCATGGGCAGGTATCCGTCCTCGCTGCCGGAGATATCCCAGTTCCCGGCCGCGCCGCTTCCGGAGACGGTCATGTCTCCGGTGCTCCACTCGCCCGAGGCCCCGGTTGCGCGGTACTCGATGCGTGCGCCGGAAAGCCCGACCTCGTACCCCTCGGCATCGGCGGTGACGGTGAATGCGACGGGGATCTTTTTATTGGAGAATTCGTCCGCGATATACCCGCTTTTCAAATCGGCGGAGCTGAGCGTCAGCCCCACGGTGGAAGCGGACAGGGGCGTGCTGTCGGGGGACAGGTTGCCCGCCTGGTCGCGGGTTTTGACGGTGAAGGAATACGCCGTTCCCTGTGTGAGTCCGGCGACGGTGTACGTCAGAACGCTTTCGCCAGCCGTCTCGGCGACCTTTGTGCCGTCCTGGTAAATGTTGTAACCCGCTATGCCCATATTGTCGGTCCCGGCGGTCCAGGACAGCGTGACCGAGGTGGTGGTCTTCCCGGTCACGGAGGGGGTCCCGGGCGCGGTGGGGGCCTCGGTATCCGCCGTCGAGACGGTCTTTTGCCCCGTGTTGCCCGCTTTGTCGAACGCCTTGATCGTGAAAGTGCTGCCGTCGTCCGCCGAGGCGACGACATTGTAAGATCTTGCGGTGGCGGCGGCGGACCCCAGAAGGACACCATTCTTATAGACCTCGAAGTGGTCCACGTCGGTGTCTTCGCAGGTCCAGCGCACCACGGCGCTGCCGCCCGCAAGGAAGGTAAAGCCCACGTCGCCGATGGTGGGCGCGGTGGCGTCTACCGTCAAATAAACCGTAAAGTTCTTTATGTGGATACCGGTGCTGTCGTAGATGTTCAGCGCGTATCTTGCCTGCGACAGGCCGCTCAGTGTGGCGGTAAAGAAGCCGTAGCCGTTGGCCCAAGCCGTTGTGGAGGTATTGTTGGCACTTTCTGCGGGATCGTTCGCCTCCACGGTGACCATACTGTTCGGCGTGGCGTAGCCGTAAACGGGAAAGCTGGTCTCGTTGGTCAGCACCTCGCCCGCGGCAAACTGCGGCAGGATGATGTATTCCGGGTCTCCGAAAACAAGGATCCGCTCTACAGGTTCGCCCATCAGGTTGCCGCGATAGGCCTCGTTCGAATGGTATGTATTGCTCAGATCGACGGCAAACACCCGGATGGACTGCGTGTCTTTATAGTAGAACTCTCCGCCATAGGAATAGTAGTCGTAGAAGCAGTCGTGTTCTCCAACGTTGAAGGCGAGGCTGAAGGCGTGGCGGCCGCCGCCGGTTTCACCGGCATAGGTCATCTGCCGGCTTGCGTACTTGCCGCTCGCATCGTAAAAGGCGACCCACAGATTGGTGGCGGGCAGCTCGGCGGTTGCCGTAATGGCATAGGCCCCATCCGCCGGGTTCTGTACGCCCTGAATTTCCTCCGGCACCTGCACATCATAGTCCCCGTCCGTGCACAGCCACAGCTCAAAGCTGTAGAGCAGGTTGTCCGCCGCCTCGACATGGCCGGTCTTGGACAGCTGCACATACAGCCTTCGCGGGCCGTCTTCGCCGGCAAAGGTATGGATGTACGCCTGGTTTGAAAAATAGGGGGTGAACGCCTTCTGCGCCAGTGCTTCCTCGGTCTCCGCCCAGCGGAGGTATCCGTAAGCACCCATGTTGTTCCCCTCAATGCGCACGTTCTGACTGTGTATCACGGGGTCGCCGCTGTCGTTCCAGTCGCCGTCGTCGTCATTGATCGTGACGATGGGCTGGGTGGCGGCCCTGATTTCAAGTTCGGCGGAGCCCAGGATTTTGCTCCCCAGATAGACCCGGATTTCATATCCGCCCGCATCGAGACCTGCCAGAATGGCCTTGGGAAAATAGAGATACTGGGTGTTCCCGTTGTTTTCGCCCTGAAGCGTCATGGGAAAGGCGGTGTCGGTCAGGCAGGTGTAGCCGCGGTACAGTTTGCCGGTGTAGACGCCATCCATTGGAAGGTTGACACCTTGAACATAACCGCCCTGCAGGTCGCTGCCGTATACGCGCGGCTTGGCATCCTGCTCGGTTTCCTCAATGGTAAAGGTTCTGATTTCCGCTTCGCCTGCATATGCCGTGTAGTTGCCGGCGACAAGCGCTTTGTTCAGGACCAGCTCCATTTCGTAGCTGTAGCCGCCGTCCAGCCAGGCGCCGTTTTGATACCCGGTCACCGCAAAGGTGTCGCTCCCGGTGGACAGGGAAATCGCTGTCGCCGCAGCCTCCAGGTCAGCCTCCGTGACGTTCTTCGGGCCGTTGTTGTTCCCAAAGTAGACCTGCGCCGCGATGGTCGTGCCGCCGGCCGCGGCGTCATACCAGCGGATATTGGCATGTTCGCTTTCGGAAAAGTCTACCGCCGTCTTTTCGGAGACATAGCGCAGGCCGGTGCTGCTGTACAGCGTCTTCTCCGCCCCATCGCTGTCGCGAAAGACCAGCGTATAGGTCTGGCCGGCGGTCAGTGCGGCAAGCTGTCCAGCGGTAAAGGTGTGCGCATACAGCAGGTGGTCGTGATATTCCGAAGGCCCACCGGCGATGTTGCCGCTGGAGAGCACGTCGGCATCGCCGCTCTTGAACAGGATGGCCCCCGGCCCTTTGGCGTTGATGGCGTTGATCTCGACGGGGAATACCCCCAGATTCGTCCAGAATGTCCCGGCACTGTTGTTCGCCATTGGGACGGAGACGGACAGAGACAAGGCGTCCGTGGCATAGATGGTGTCGAACTGGATGTCGTTGAGGTAGAGGTAGTAGATCGTCTTGTTGGTCAGGGAACCGGTGACGAACAGCGTACCCGTCAGCGTACCGGAACTCCCGTCACGGGTATCGGTCAGGTCGGCGCAGCGGCCGACCTCCGTGCCGGCGGCATTCCGCATGGAGAGGACGTCCCCCGCGCCGAGGATGTAAGCGCAGTTGTAATAGTCAATGGTAAAGGAAAAGGACGTGGCCGCAGGCCTGATGTAGTACGGAGAAATATAAATCGAGCCCTGGTTGAGGTTGTAGTAAGGGTTGTTGAAGGATTTGCTGTTGGTAGAATAGGGATGATCTCCCTCATAGACCTCCACGTAAAGCTGGCTTCCGTAGCTGGTCATGGGAACGGTCATGCCGTTGATCTGAAGCTGGATGGTGATCGCGCCGGTGACGGGGATGTTGCCCTGCCAGCTCCCGTATTCCGTGCCGCCGTAGCCTTCTTTGACGGTCACACGGTAGCTTTGCGCCTCCGACCAGTTTTCCAGTGTGACCTGTACGGAGGCGACCTGCGGATCCAGCACCTGAAAGCCCGCGATGGCGGCAGAAGGTACCGTGCTGTACATGGTGACCGCGCCCACGCCGTCGACCAGCGTTTTCTCGCCCGCATACGTGATCTTCAGCGTATAGTTTGCGTGCGCCTGAATGGTCTGTCCGGCCGCCACCTCCATCTGCGCATAGACGCCCCAGCGGCCATCGTTATAATTGCTTGAGATATCGCGATAGGCGCCGGTGGAACTGGCGATCACCGTGTCCGCGCCGTCCAGCAGCTGAAAAGCGAGATTGGACAGGTCTGCCTCCGTCTCGAATCCGTGGAGGTCCATCTGAATCTCGAAAGTATTTACGCCGGCATACAGGCCGTTGGCGTAGGCGCCGGTGATGAGCAGGCTGTCCGTCCCCACGACGACTACGCCGCTGGAGCAGGAGTAGATCTCGTTTCCCGCGCTCAGCTGAAGGTCGTAGGTGCCCGCCGGGATATCTTCCGTGTCCAGGATGGTCACATAATAGATATACCAGTAATTTTCGCTATCGTTCTTGGAGTAGCTTGCAATGGCCGCGCTGGAGGCCAGAACGGTGCCTTCTGCATCAATGATCTGGAGCAGGCCGTTGGCCGCCGGCTCTTCCTCCGAGTCGATGACGGTTTCTTTATAGATGGAAATGCTCCCCGCCCCGACATAGGCATAGACACAGTTGGCATGGTTCGGCTCCAAGCCGAAGGTCGCCACTCCGCCGGCACCGTACCCCTGAGGCCCCGGGACCTCCTCCCCTTCCCCAACAACGGGCAGGTAGAGGGCCTGGCCTTCCGGCACCCCATCTTCCGTCTGTCCGGGTCCGGCGGCAAGCGCGGGGGCCGGCAACAGTGACAGGACCATGACCATGGCCAAACAGGCGGACAACATTCGGCTCGTTCCTCTTCTCATTACGTGCTCCTCCTTAATATCGCGTGTGAATCCCTTCACGTAACCACATCAGAACCTCAGGCAAACAGTGCGGCCAACGCCAGCCTCGCCGCACTGTTTGCCTTGATTTACGTAAAACGACAGTTACCTACAAAACTATAACAGACATACCCAAATACTTCAATAAAATAAATGGGTTCTGGCCAGTAATTCATGCGATTTATTTTGTTGTATCCAACGGCCTTCAATTGCCTTCATCTGCGGCCTTATCCCCGGCCTTTGAATGGGCGATGGGCGCGCTGTTCCGCCAGGCCCAATGCCAACCTCCAATCGCCGGCATCGACATTTTTTCTCCCTTCCCCCACCCCCGCCTCCGCCGGCGGCCCTGCGCCGACCTGTTCAACAGAAAATGGGAGTTTTTGAACCCATCTGCCCAAAACCTATCCGATCGCATAGCTATCTGAACGGCACAAAAGGGTGCAAAATGAAGGTGTGAAGTGGGGGTGGTCTGCGATGGGCTTGCTGGAACTGATCCGGCGGATTGCAAAGGGGGAGGATGCGGCTAATCAACCAGAACCTCCGCCCGATCAGGCGGAGCCCGCCGCCCGAAATCCGGCACCCGACCCGGCGCCTTTGGCGGCGCTCGAAGAGGGCCCGCCTGCCGCCCAGGAGCGGCTTGGGCGGCTGGAGACCCTGACGCCGAGGGAGCGGGAGGTCTGCGCGCACCTGCTTCGCGGCCGCAAAATGCGGGAGATTGCCGAGCAGCTTGGCGTGACCTACGCCACCGTCAACTTTCACTGCAAGGGGCTGTATAAAAAGCTTGGGATCAACACCCGTGCGCAGCTCTTTGTGCAGTACGCCATGCTGGATCGCGATCGCGCCGAGACGGCGCGGCCGCCAAAAGACGGTTTGTAACAGGGGGAGGGCTGTGCAATGGAGAGGGCGTTTACCCGGCGGCACACACAGGAGCGCGTGGGCGGACGGCTGCACTTCACGTTTTACTGCGACCTCTGCCAAAGCGCATACACCGCCCCTGCCGACGAACTGCCCTGCATGCGGGGGCCGTTTCAAAAACGCAGGCTGCAAAGGGCCTACCGCGCAGCGTTTGCGCGGGCGCAGGCCGAGGCCATGGGGCAGTTCAACCGCTGTGTCGCCTGCGGGCGATGGGTGTGCGATGCCGATTACCGTCCGGACGAAGGGCTGTGCATGGTCTGTGACAGCGGCGGCGAAACCGGGGCGTGAGCCGGCGGCGCCGCCATCTTGCCAAATACGCACGGGAGTGTGATGGGATGAAGAAGAAACGCTGGTTGATCCTGTTTGCCGCACTGGCGCTGCTCTGCGCCGCCTGCGGCAAGGTGCAGACAAAGGAAGAGGAGGAGCCCCCCGCGGGGGCGGCCGACACCGCCTTTCCCGCCGGACCGGCACAGGAGGGCGCGGAAGCGGCGCCTCCGGAACAAGTCGCGCAAAAGAGCGGGCTGTACGACCCGAGCATCTTTGTGATTGAGGCCTCGGGGAGTTGGCGGCAGGAGCTTGCGCCCGGATACTTTGCCGACTACAGCTGCGAGCTGTACCTTGACAAGACCGATGCAGACGACAACCGTTCGGCCGCCGGGCTGTACACCGGCGTGTGCTGGATGAAAACCACGGTGGATGCGGGGGAGTTCCTGACGGAGTTCTTGGCCGACGCCCCGGTCGAAATGGACTTT
The DNA here is from genome assembly GCA_012719075.1 of Clostridiales bacterium. Lineage (GTDB taxonomy): Bacteria > Bacillota > Clostridia > Oscillospirales > Feifaniaceae > JAAYBB01. Next base: position 17,050 of record JAAYBB010000036.1, read on the forward strand.
TCGGCGGGCGGAGAGGGCATCTGCGACAACCTGACGATGCACCTGCTGGACGGCTATGTCCGCGACCCCTTCGGGGACTACGGCATCCCCGACGGGCAGGGCGGCTTTACGGCGCCCGAAAAGGAGGCGCTTGCCGGCGAGGGCGGCTTTATCGCGGTCGGCAGGCAGGCCTATCTGGATGCGCAGGCCCGCGGCGTCGGAGGCGAGCAGCTCACGCACCAGGACGGTCAAAGCGGCGACGCCGAGATCCGCTATGTCATTCAGGTCGCACCCGACCCGGGAAAGACGGCCAGCGAGCGCAGAGCCGTGATCTACCTCAGCGATGCCGCGGGCATGGCGGTGACCCTCGAGGGGACCTGGCGGCGGCTGCCGGGCGCCCCGGAGGACCGGCTGGCGTACGCAAACGAGAACCGCTCGGGCCAGCTGCTGGAGAGGCATCTGGGCCAGTGAGCGGGGGGTTACAGCCCGACAATTTGCAAAAAAACCACGGTAAAGGAGCAAGGCCTATGTTTTGTGAACAGTGTGGGTCCAAGACAGCGCCCGGGCAGGTCTGCCCCGGCTGCGGCGCCGTGCACGATGTGCCCGCCGAGCCGGTGGCGGGCGCCCTGTGCTACCTGCTGGGCTGGATCACGGGCATCGTCTTTTTTCTGGTGGACCGGCGGCCCTCTGTGCGCTTTCATGCCGCGCAGTCCATCCTCACCTTCGGAGCCCTGTCGCTGCTGACCGTTGTCCTGGGCAGGAGCTCGCTGTTCTTGCCCCTTGTGCTCTGGCGGCTTTTGGGCCTCCTCAACGCGCTGACCGGCATTGGAGGCGTTGCGCTGGCGCTGTTTTTGATGCTGCAGGCCTATCGGGGCAACCGCTACCACCTGCCGGTCGCCGGCGCCTATGCGGAAAAGCTGGCGGAAAAATAAGGGCCGAAGGCCAAGAGGGCTTTGGGCCCTCTGCCCGAATTACATTAACAGGGAGAGTGCATCATGACTAGGAGACCTATGGCCGTTGTCTTGGCGCTGATCCTCGCGGTGGCCCTTGCGCCGTTGGCGGCGCTTGCCGACGGGGAGGGCCACATTGCGCTGGACAAGGCCGTCTACGCGCCAAATGAAGACATGCTCGTCGCCGTCACCGGGATCACGGCTCAGATGGTGGAGGACTACGCCTATGTGTCCATCTACCGGAAGGGTGCGGCACACAGTGCCTACATGAGCTGGAAGCGCCCCGAGGCCGTCGGCTCGAGCCAGCTGCCGTTTCGGGCGCCGGCCGAGCCCGGCGCCTATGAAATGCGCCTGTACCGCCGCGACTACGACTACACCGACGCCAGCTTTGTGATGATCGTGCCCTTTGCGGTCGCGCTGCAAAAGCAGCGCTCGATCTCGCTCGAGAAGAGCGAATACCTGGCCCTGCAGCGGATTCCGGTGGCGGTGGACGGCATCACACCTGAGATGGAGCAGTCCGGCGCCTTTGTCTCGATCTACAAAAAGGGCGCAGGGCACGAGGAATACGGTGCCTATCAGTATGTCACGGCCGGCAGCAGCGTGGTTGAGCTGACCGCGCCCAATCTCAACGGCGAATTTGAAATGCGGCTGTACGGCATCGACCACAATTACAGCGACGAATCCTTTGTGGCCAGCCTGCCCTTCACGCTGAGCGGCGCCGTGCTGCAGCCGGTCTCCGAGTGGGCAAGGGGCGAAGTCGCGCGGGCCGCCGAGCGGGGGCTGATCCCCGACTCGCTCAAGGAGGCCGATCTGACGGGGCCCATCACCCGCGCCGAGTTTGCGGCGGTGTCGGTCAAACTGTACGAAAAGCTGTCGGGGACTGCCGCCCTGCCCGCCGCGGTCAACCCCTTTCAGGACACTGCAGACACCGAGGTGCTCAAGGCCTATCAGGCCGGCATCACCGCCGGTGTCGAGGCCGACCGCTTTGCGCCAAACGTCCTGTTAAACCGCGAGCAGGCCTCCACCATGCTGACGCGCGTGTTTAAAAAGGCCTTTGTTGCGGGCTGGAGCCTGGACAGGGACGCTTCGTTTGTCTTCCAGTACGCCGCGCCGGCCAAATTTGCAGACGACGCCGACATCTCGGACTGGGCCAAGCCCTCGGTCTACTTCATGGCCGCGCACGGCATCATTTCAGGCGTGGGCGACAACCGCTTTGCGCCAAGGGCCATCACCACTGCACAGCAGGCCGCAAACTATGCCAGCGCCACCCGCGAACAGGCGCTGGCCATCGCGGTGCGCATGACCGAGAAGCTGGACGCGGCCGCCGCCGCCGAAATCCTGCCCGCGCCCGACCAAAGCGAAGCGCCGCAGGTGCAGCCGCCCACGGGGGACACGCTGATGGGGAGCTGGCAAAACGGCAGCCTCACCGGACACACCTACAGCGCCGTCACGGGGACCTTCCAGTACAATTCCGGCATTGGAGAACTCTACACCTTCAACGCCGACGGCAGCTTTGCCTCGCTGATCGTGGCCGGTTACGGAAACTGTGTATCCATCGCAGGGAAGTATGCCGCAAAGGACGGCCGGCTTTCCCTGACGGGCCAGAGTGGCAAGCTCAGCTCCGACTACGGCAACAGCTGGACAACGGGCAACTCGCCGGCCGACACAACGCGGCACTACGCGCTTGGGTCGGACGACATCGGCCCCTATCTGCTGATCGGCCTCGAGGGCGCCTCGCTGCCGCTGGACACCGAGACCAATGCCGTGCGGTACGACCTCGTGGTCACGCCGTGACTGTCTTTGCCAATCAAACGCGAACCCAGGCGGACCGGGGGTGCCGGACGCCTGACCACATCCGAATTGACAACAAGGGGGATCACCGATGAAAAAACTACTCTTAAAAGGCCTTTTGCTGATGGTGATGGCGCTGCTGTTGCTGAGCGCCTGCGGGAAGCCCGCGGAAAAATCGACCTCCTCCGATCCGGATCCCTCGCAGGCCTCGGCCGACGGGCAGGAGGTCCCCGCTCCCCCGGCCGGGCTGCTCAAGCAGGGCTGGCCCGCCGACCTCGCCCCGGCCGAGCTGCCCGCGTACACCTCGGGGACGGTCACGGCCTCTGCGGTGGATGGCGACGGCGTACTCACCATCCGGGTGGTCGACACCGGCAAGTCCGATCTCTATGTCTATCTGGGCAGTCTGCAAAACGCCGGATGGATCGTCAGCTCCGACGACGACGAGGCCGCGGCGGTCCTGGGCCTCTACACCGCGACCTTTGACCTGCAGGGCGGCGGCAGCACCCTTCAGATCGACGTGTACACCGCGCAGGCCGGCAGCTGGCCCGCAAGTGACCTTCCGCCCGACATCCTGCCGCCCGAGACCGGCGTGTTGGTCGGCGTTGTCGAGGTCATGGAGACTGGCGAAGACATGTGGTACTTCAACTACACCTACGACGACATGGACGAGACGGCCGCCAACGACTACATGGACCACCTGATGCAGCACGGCTGGAGCGGCGACACGTACCAGCTGTACAAGTCCTTTGCGTGGAAGGGCCACAACTATGAGGCCAGCATCGAGGTGTACGAGACGGTGGAGACCCGGACCACCTTCACCTGCAACTTCTATCTGAGCTCATAGGTGTTCAAGAGGACCGGCAGCAAGCTGCCCGCCGGCTGCCGGGTGGAGGGACAGCGGTGCCTTTGACACCGGCGCCACAATAAAGGCGGCTTTTCCCAAGAAAATCCACGGCCCCTCTTTCACGTCGGCGGCATGCCGGCCAGGAGGCCCCGCGTCGGCGTCCCCTTGGCCAGCCGGGAAGACGCCGGTGCGGGCCCGCGGACATCCGACAGTTTCATGACAAAGCACCAAGGGCGCCCCATCACAACGGTTGTGATGGGGCGCCCTGTTCATCTGTGTCCCGGCCGCGGCTTACCGGCATTCAATTGCCGTTCTGTGGCCGATTGCGGGGCTGGCCACGGCGGTTCTGGCGACTGCGACGCGATGCTACCCTGCAATGGCGGCCAAGCGCGCCTCGTTGAGCAGGCAGATCCGCCCGCGGGTCAGCTCCAGCAGCCCCTCGTCGCGGAAGTACTTGAGCAGCCTGGTCACGACCTCGCGGGCACTGCCCAGGTCCCGCGCGAGGATCTCGTGCGTCAGCGACAGCTCGCTGCTCTGCGCATTGCGCGCATGCTCGAGCAACACCTGTGCCAGACGGGAATCCATGCTCTTGAACAGCACCTGCTCGAGCGTCCACATCACGTCGGAGAAGCGCGAGGCCATCAGTTGGTTGGCGTAGTTGGCCATGTCGATTGACTGGTTCATCAGCGTGTCGAACAGGGGCGAGGGCATCAGCAGCACCTCCGTGTCCTGCTCGGCCTCGATGTGGATGTCGAACTGGATGTTGTTCATGATGCAGGAGGCCGAAAACAGGCAGATGTCCAGCTCATACAGGCGGTAGAGCGTCACTTCCTTGCCGCTGTCGGACAGCACAAATGCCCGGAACTGGCCGCTTTGCACCATCATCAGCCCAAGGCAGTCGCCTTTGCTGGGCATGATCACGCTGCCCTTCGGAAATCGCCTTTGCTGGCAGTGCCGCTCAATATCCTCCCTGTGCTCCTGGGTCAGCGCCTCCCAAAAGGGAAAGAACTCCCGAACGTCCAAATAAAACACCCCCCCGGCCAAGTGGTCCACCTTACGTAAATGATCTACCTAAAGTATACGTTGGCCGGGGGGAAAAGTCAATCAAACAGGCGTTCGTTCCTACTTGCGCTCACGGCGGAAGCACATGAACCAGTCGAGGCAGTACTGGTCGTCGTCCTGATTTTCCATGCGCTCCTTGGCCGTGCCGCAGCTGCCCGCGGTGGGCACGATCACGTCGTCGCCCGGCCGCCAGTCGGCCGGCGTCGCCACGCCGTCGGCATCGCTCTTCTGCAGCGCCTGAATGACGCGCTTGATCTCGTCGAAGTTGCGCCCAGTGGACAGCGGATAGTAGAGGATCAGCCGGATCTTGCCCTTTGGGTCGATGATGAACACGGCGCGCACGGCCTGGGTGTTGGACTGGCCCGGCTGCATCATGCCGTACTTGTTGGCGACCTCCATGCGGATGTCTTCAATCAGTGGGAACTTGACCTCGATGTTCTTCTTGCCCTTCCACTCCAGCTCCTGGATTTTCCGCAGCCAGGCGATGTGAGCGTACAGGGAATCCACAGACAGGCCGATCAGCTCGGTGTTCAGCGCCTCGAATTCGTCGGCCATCGAGGCAAAGGTCATGAACTCGGTCGTGCAGACGGGGGTGAAGTCGGCCGGGTGGCTGAACAGGACCACCCACTTCCCCTTGTAGTCCTCGGGAAAGTTGATCTCCCCCTGGGTGGTGACGGCCGTAAAGCTGGGGGCCATATCTCCGATCAGCGGCATTCTGTTCTGCGCAATGTTGGTTTGCTCCATCGTAACAACTCCTTTTCTCTGTCAACTTTCGTGGGGTTTATGATGGTTTCAGCATAGCGCATTTTCAGTTTGCATTCTGTGATAAGATCACGCTTTGGGCTTTCTGATATAGGCGAGCGGAGAGGGCAGGCCCAGCACCGAGGAGACGTACAGCCGGTAGCCGCCGGCCATGTGGCTGGCGTCAAACCCGTTGCCGGTCAGGATGCGGGCGGCAACGTAGCTGCGGTAGCCGGTGTAGCAGTAGACGCAGACCGGCGTATCCCTGTCCAGCTCGTCAAGGCGGCTGCGCAGCTCGTCGACGGGGATATTGAGGGCCCCCTCGATGTGCCCAGACGCATACTCGGAGGAGGTGCGCCCGTCCACCATGACGCAGCCCTGCTGCACCAGCGCCGGCAGCTGCTCCCAGTGGTGCTGCAGCACCTTGCCCTCGAGCAGGTTCTGGATCATGAAGCCGGCCATGTTGACCGGGTCCTTGGCCGAGGAGAAGGGCGGCGCGTAGGCCAGTTCCAGCTCGGCCAGATCGTCGGCCGTCATGCCGGCAAAAATGGCCGTGGCCAGCACGTCAAGCCGCTTGTCCACGCCTTCAAAGCCGACCAGCTGTGCGCCCAGGATGCGGCCGGTGGGCTTCTCAAACAGCACCTTCATGCTGATGGGCCTTGCCCCCGGATAGTATTCGGCGTGGGAGGAGGGCATCAGGTACACCTTGTCAAAGTCCAGGCCGGCGCTCCGGGCCGCGGCTTCACTCAGGCCGGTGGTGCCCACCACCATGTCGAACAGCTTCAAAATGGCGGTGCCCTGCGTGCCGCGGTAGCTGCGCTGCCGCCCGGCGATGTTGTCGGCCGCGATGCGCCCCTGCTTGTTGGCCGGTCCGGCCAGCGGGACATAGCCGGCCCGCCCGGTGATGGGCTGGAAAATCTGCACCACGTCGCCCACCGCATAGATGTGCTCGTCCGAGGTGCGCATGTGCCCGTCCACCACAATGGCGCCGCGCTCGGTCACCTCAAGCCCCGCCGCCCTGGCCAGCTTGCTCTCCGGCCGCACGCCGATGCTCAGCAGCACGATGTCCACGTCGAGGCTGCCCTGGCTCAGCTGCACGTGCAGGTGGTCCTCAAAGGGCTCAATCGCCTGCACGCCGTTTTGGAGCAGCAGCCTCACGCCCTGCCGCTCAAGGTAGCTGTGCACGTCGGCGGCCATGTCGGCGTCCAGGGAGGCGACGACGTGGTCCGACAGCTCGGCCACCGTGACCTCCATGCCGACATGGGTCAGGTTTTCGGCCATCTCGAGGCCGATGAAGCCGGCCCCCACCACCAGCGCCCGCCTGGGCGCGTTTTCCTTGATGAATTCATCGATGCGGTAGGTGTCCGGAATGGTGCGCAGCGTGAAGACGCGCGGATCGTCCACGCCCGGGAAGGGCGGGCGCACCGGCTCCGCCCCCGGAGAGAGGACCAGCTTGTCGTAGTCCTCGATATAGGTGACGCCGCGCTGCAAGTCGCGGATCTCCACCTGCCTCTTGTCGGGGTGCAGCGCCACGACCTCCTGCCGGATGCGCACGTCCAGGTTCTGTCTGAGGCGAAGGCTCTCGGGCGTCTGGACCGACAGCGCGCTCTTTTGCGTGATTTCGCCGCCGATATAGTAGGGAAGGCCGCAGCTGGCGTAGGACACGTATTCGCCGCGCTCGATCAGGATGACCTGGGCGTTCTCGTCCAGCCTGCGCAGCCGTGCGGCGGCCGATGCACCGCCGGCCACACCCCCCACAATAAGCACCTTCATCGCACGTCCCCCATCCACCATATTGATTGGTCCTGAGCTATTGACGGATCTTTATCATTAAAACTATAGCGCTTTGTGGTGATGTCGCTCTGTGATCATATCACACTTGCTTACGGCAAGCACAAATTTTTTAGCCTTTTACACCCAAAAATGATGAAAAAATAC
>JAAYBB010000037.1 GCA_012719075.1 Clostridiales bacterium
GCAGGGCATCTTTGTCAACTTTAAAAACATTCAGCGCACCACGCGGCGCAAGATCCCCTTTGGCGTGGCCCAGATCGGCAAGTCCTTCCGCAACGAGATCACGCCCGGCAACTTCATCTTCCGCATCCGCGAGTTTGAGCAGATGGAGCTGGAGTTCTTCTGCAAGCCGGGCACCGACCTCGAGTGGTTTGCCTACTGGAAGGAGGCCTGCCTGCAGTTTTTGCTGGGGCTGGGCATCCAGCGGGAAAACCTGCGCCTGCGCGACCACGAACAGGAGGAGCTCTCCCACTACAGCCTGGCCACCACCGACTTTGAGTACCTGTTCCCCTTCGGCTGGGGTGAGCTCTGGGGCATTGCCGACCGGACCGACTTTGACCTCAAGGCCCACCAGACGGTGTCGGGCGAGTCGATGGAGTACTTCGACCCCGAGGACGAGAGCCGGTACATCCCCTATGTGGTGGAGCCCTCGCTCGGGGCCGACCGGGCGGCCCTGGCCTTTCTGGTCGAGGCCTACGACGAGGAGCTGCTGGACGCCGAGAAGGGGGACACCCGCGTCGTGCTGCGGCTGCACCACGCGCTGGCGCCCTACAAGGCGGCTGTCCTGCCCCTCTCCAAGAAGCTCGCCGAGCCGGCCAAGGCGCTGTACGGCACGCTCTCCAAACACTTCATGCTGGAGTATGACGACACCGGCACCATCGGCAAGCGCTACCGCCGCCAGGATGAGATCGGCACCCCCTACTGCATCACGGTGGACTTTGAGACCGAGCAGGACGGCGCCGTGACGGTGCGCGAGCGCGACAGCATGGCCCAGGTCCGCCTGCCCATTCCGGAGCTGGCGGGCTGGCTGGAGGAGCGCCTGCGCTACTGAGCCGGCAGGGATACGCCCGATGTCCACCCGATGTTCAAGGCGCCGGCGGGGGCATCCGGGGGTCTCCTGAACGGCCCGGCGTTATTGTGCCGGGTGGCAAGGTCCAAAAGCGCCCTGCCGCGGGCAGGCCGCCGCAACCTTGTGCCGCAGCCCGGTGCTCTTCAGCCTGTGGCGGCCTTCAAAATGACCCCGCCGCGGGCAGGCCGTTTGGCATCGGGTGCGTAGCACGTATGCGCGCTGCGCCCGCCCTCATAACCTTTGCCCGGGCCACATACAATACAATCAATACCCTGCCGGCCGCCTCCCCGCACCGAAAGGGCGGACAGGCGCCGGCACAAAGAGACTGCGGTTCAACCGACAACCGGGGCCCAACGTCGATTTTCCCCGCAGGGGTTGCGATGACCGACGATATCGGCAGACGCCTTGAAAACGAGGGAAGGCTTTCACGTCCCTGGGCATTCCGCCCGCTCCCCTTTTCGAGCGGGCACTTTTTGGTGGTGATTTTTTGTACCCGTTTGACCTGATTACCGATGCGACCATCGACCTTCCAAGGCCGCTCTACAAAAAGCTCGACTTCACGGCCATCCCCATGCGCTACTACATCGACGGCGAGGAGTTTCTGCACAGCCCGGGGCCCTCTCAGATGAGCCTTGAGCCCTTTTACCGCATGCTCAAGGGCGGCGCCAACATGCAGACCACCACGCTGACGCCGGAACAGTTCATGGAGGCCTTTTCGCACTCGCTTGAGCAGGGCCGGGACGTCATCTACATCGGCCTCTCCAGCGCGCTCAGCGGCACCTTCAGCTACTCGCTGCCGGTGGCGGAGGAGCTGCGGGCCAGGTACCCCGACCGCAGAATTTACTGCATCGACACCCTGTCGGTCGCCGGCGGACAGGGCATCCTGCTGACCATCGCCGACGCGCTGCGGGCCAAGGGCGCCACGGCCGAAGAGGTGGCCGCCGAGCTCGAGCGCCGGAGGCCGGAGCTGGCCATCTGGTTCTCGGTGGACGATTTGACCGCCCTCAAGCGCAGCGGGCGGCTGGGCGGCATCGTGGCCACGGCCAGCGCCGCCCTTGGCATCCGGCCCACGCTCCACGTCACCAATGCCGGCAAGCTGGGCCTTGGCGGCTCGGCGCGGGGCACCGCCAAGGCCATCCGGGCACTGGTGGCCCAGCTGCAAAAGACCTTCAAGCCCGAGGCCAGCAACCTGGTCATCATCCTGCACAGCAACTGTGAGCAGGACGCCATCGCGCTGCGCGACGCGGTGCTGGAGGCGGTGCCGGCCGCCGATCCCCAGATCAGCGAGCTCGGCCCCGTCGTGGGCACCCACGTGGGCAGCGGCTGCATCGCCATGTGCTTTTGCGCAACCGAGCGCTGACCGGCGCCCCTGTCCGATCGACAACCGCCAAATGGCCGGGGGGTCTTTCCCCCGGCCGTTTTTTGATGGTATCCCGCGACAGCAATTATCTGTTTTGCACAGAAACCCCCACTTCAATTTAACAGATTTCACATAATGATAAATTATTATCGATAATTTTCTACAGATACTCCAATTGTTTTATTTTGAGCGCTCGGGTTATAATGAGGGGGAGAAAAACTCCTTGGCGCATCGGCGCTGAAAAACGGACCACAATAACGGTTGGAGAACCGCACAAGCGGTAAACCACTGAACATGACGGAGGTAAATCGTATGAAGGCTTTTGCAATGCTCGGCATCGGAAAGACCGGCTGGATTGAAAAGGAGCGCCCCGCATGCGGACCGCTCGACGCCATCCTGCGCCCCATCGCGCTGGCCCCCTGCACCTCTGACGTCCACACCGTCTGGGAGGGCGCCGTCGGCGACCGCTACAACCTGATCCTTGGCCACGAGGGCGTCGGCGAGGTGATGGAGGTCGGCCCGCTGGTCAAGGACTTCAAACCGGGCGATATTGTCATCATCCCCGCGATCACCCCCGACTGGAACTCGCTCGAGGCCCAGGCCGGCTTCTCGATGCACTCCCACGGCATGCTGGGCGGCTGGAAGTTCTCCAACATCAAGGACGGCCTGTTCGGCGAGTTTATCCACGTCAACGACGCCGACGGCAACCTGGCGCTGCTGCCCGAGGGCGTGGCCCCCGAGACGGCCGCCATGCTGTCCGACATGGTGCCCACCGGCTTCCACGGCGTTGAACTGGCCGACATTCAGTTTGGCGACAAGGTCTGCGTCATCGGCATCGGCCCGGTCGGCCTGATGGCGGTCCGCGGCGCCGTGCTGAGGGGCGCCTCCGACATCTTTGCCGTCGGCTCCCGCCCCAACTGCGTCGCCATTGCCAAGGAGTACGGCGCCTCCGACATCATCAACTACAAGGACGGCAGCATTCTCGAGCAGGTCATGGCCAAGACGGGCGGCCACGGCGTGGACCGCGTCGTGATCGCCGGCGGCGACAACGACACCTTTGACGAGGCCATCAAGATGCTCAAGCCCGGCGGCGTGATCGGCAACGTCAACTACCTCGGCGCCGGCGACTATGTGAAGATTCCGCGCGTGGAGTGGGGCGTCGGCATGGGCCACAAGACCATCCGCGGCGGCCTGATGTCCGGTGGCCGGCTGCGCATGGAGAAGCTGGCCGCACTGGTCCAGACCGGACGCATCGACCCCAGCAAGCTCATCACCCACCGCTTCGAGGGCCTTGACAAGGTGGAGGAGGCGCTGATGCTGATGAAGGATAAGCCGAAGGATCTGATCAAGCCGGTGGTCACCGTCAAGTGGTAACGCACATCCGCTGACGTTTACAGCGATGCACAATTCCTCCTTCCCTTCCCAAAGTAAAGGTCAATCACCAGAGAGGGCGGCCCCGGTACCGGGGCCGCCCTCTCCTGTTGTCTTAAAAAAAGGCCGCTCTTCCCAGAGGGCGGGAGTGCAGCCGCTGTGTCAACTTGACAGAACTGGCGGGCCCGCGCCGGCGTTTTACCCCTTGGCAAACCTGCAGAGCTCCCTTTAAAAAACAGGATGGGGGCGCGCGGTGCGCGAACAGGCCCCAGGGGTCAGGAGCCCCGCGGCTTCCCGCCCTTTTTGCCCATCGCAAAGGGCGGCCTGCCGGGGCCACCCTCTCCATGCGCAACGCGCACCGGGCGTGCTCAGCGCCGCGCCTGCCGCTTGTTCCTGCGCTTGTCCTCGTACATGCGCTCATCGGCCAGGCTCAGCACCTCGCCTGCGCCAGGTGACTGCCCGGGCAAAACCTCCACAATGCCGACGCTCATGTGGCCGACATAGGACTTCCCGCGGGGGGCCAACGCCTCCTTGAGCCGCCCGTTGAGCCGCTGCAGCTGTGTGGCCACCTGCTCGGCGCCGGCGCCCGGCACCAGGACCATGAACTCGTCGCCGCCAAGCCGGCAGGCCTCCACGCCCGGCATGAAGTCGACCAGCAGATGGGCGGCCGTGACGATATAGTGGTCCCCCTCCTGGTGCCCGTGGCGGTCGTTGACGTACTTGAGGCTGTCGAGGTCGACAAAGACCAGACAGAAGGCGCGCCGCTCCTCAAGCCAGTGCTTGAGGAGGTCCATCCCTGAAAAGCGGTTGTGCAGCCTGGTCAGCGTATCCTGTCTGGCGCGCAGTTCAAGCTGCTTCATGTAGACCCGATCGGCGCTCACGTCGTCCACGACAAAGGCCCTTGCCCGCTGGCTGTCCCACTCGAGGCTGTAGGCCCGCACGGCGTAGTGCCGCGGCTCGCCCTCCGCCGGCTCGACGCTGAACTCGATCGGCCTGCCGTGGTCGGGCGGCGTCGGATTTTCGTCCAGCACCTGCATCAGCGCCCGGACATAGCGGGGGTCCCCGGCGGCCTGCCTGGCGGCATCGTTGCTGTACAGCAGCTGGCGGTCCTGCAGGTTGAACACATAGAGCTGCTGCGGAATGCCGGCGGTGATGTTGGCCAGCAGGCGGTTGCTCTGCTCGAGCGCCAGCGTCTTCTGCCGGCTGATCTCCACCTCCGCCTTCAGCTTGCTGCGCTGCTCCTCCAGCTGCACCACCATGGTGTTGAAGGCCTCCGAGAACTCGCCCATGAAGTCGATGCGCTGCGCATAGTCCCCCTTGGCCACCTGCTGGCTCTGCCAGGTGAGGTGCCGCAGCGTGGCGTGCAGCGCCTTGAGCGGCGCCGCCAGCTCGTTTTCGGGCGAGGGCAGCGGAGCCTTCAGATCGCCCTTGGAGAGCGTGCGCGCAAACTCCCGGGTCTCGGCCAGGCACTGGCCAAAATAGAGCAGGCCCATCCCGAGCTTTTGGCATTTCTCGTCGAGCTCATCGACCTGCAGCGTGGCGTTGGCCGGATCATAAAAGAGCTTTTGCAGGTACGAGAACAGCATCTCTTCACTTCGTTCCAATCGATCCACTCGATCCGATTCGTCCAAGTTGGTCCCTCCGCCCTCCAGTTTAGCGGTTGGCCCGGTTCACCAACCCTCTGCTGCGCCAGGCAGGCCTTGCTCCCGATGCCCCGCGTCGCGGCGGCGGGCCCCGTCCGGCAATGCCGGCCGCTATTCGACCTTCCCGACAAAGCGACAGACGCGGTCCCCGCTCGCCCAGCAGTCCACTTCCCTCACCCGGTACTGCTTACCGGTATAGGCCCCGAGAATGCCGCTGATAAACCCCTCGTCATAGACGCAGACCTGCTCGTCCGAGATCGGCAGGCCGCTGCAGTCGAGGTCCTCGCCCACCGTCAGCACAATTTCGCCCGTGTCGGGATCAAAGGCCTCCATGCGCAGAATGCCGATTTTGAGCGACTTGAGGGCCTGCTGCAGCTCGGCCAGAAAGGCGCCAAACTCGGCCTGCAGGTCCAGCGTGTTTTTGGCAAATTCGGTGCCCGCCACATAGCCCGCGTCCCGAAAGTGTCCGTTTGCCCGCTCAAGGCCGTAGGCGGCGCTGAGCACGTCCAGCATCGTGTACTGCATCAGCCGGTAGACCAGCACCGGCATCTCTTCGCCAAGCTCGCCGCGCCCGGCCCTGATGTCGCCGAGGCGCTCCCACGTAAAGCCCTTGTGCGCCACCTCGTCCCTGAATACATTCATCTGCGTCCTCCGGCCACATGTATTTTTTTCAATTTATCACAAATTTTACGATAAGCATGAAAACCTAATTAATTTTATCACCAATTCATTTGATTCTATCACATTTCGCACTGGAAATCAAATACTATTCGACTTCGGTGCCGGCGCGCCGGACGCGTTCGAGCAAAAAGTATTTGAGCGCCGAGAAGCGGCGGTCCTCCCGGCTGTTGTCGGTCATCTGACAGAGCGCCGCCTCCTCGCCAAGCGCCACAAAAATGCGCCTGGCCCGCGTGACGGCGGTGTAGAGCAGGTTCCTGGTCTGCAGGCGGCCCATGCCCTGAAAGGCCATGAAGACCACCAGCGGGTACTCGTTTCCCTGGCTCTTGTGCACCGTGACGGCATAGGCCAGCTCGAGCTGGTGCAGGCAGTCGAAGGGGTACTCCACCTGCCGGTCCTCAAAGCGGATGGTCATGCTGTCGTTCAGCTCATCGATGTCCACAATGCGCCCCATGTCGCCGTTGAAGAGGCCGGCCGTCAGCTCCCCGGTCTCCACCAGCACCACCGGCAGCTCGTAGTTGTTCCTGACCTGCATCACCTTGTCCCCCACCCGGAACAGGCTGCCCATAAAGCGGTGCTCGGCCTTGTTTGGCGCCGGCGGGTTGAGCGCCTTTTGCAGCGCGGCGTTGAGCGCGGCGGTGCCGGCCTCGGTCTTGCGGGTGGGCGTGATGACCTGGATGTCGTCGAGCGGGTCGAGGCCGTAGGCCCTTGGCAGGCGGCTGCCCACCAGCTCGGCCGCCATTGCGGGGGCCTGTCCGCGGTCGGCGCACTTGACCAGAAAGAAGTCGTTGTCCCGCGCGTTGAAGGTGGGGTACTCCCCGTGGTTGATCTGGTGGGCGTTGACCACGATCAGGCTGTCCCTTGACTGGCGGAAGATCTCGGTCAGCGTGGCCGAGGCAAACAGGTCGCTACCCAGCAGGTCGCGCAGGATGTTGCCGGCCCCCACCGGCGGCAGCTGGTTGGCGTCCCCGACCAAAATGAGCCTGGCCGAGGGCTTCATGGCCCGCAGCAGCGCCTCGAACAGCGTGACCTCCAGCATCGAGGCCTCGTCGACGATCACGACGTCGGCCGCGAGCGGGTTGTCCTCGTTGAACTTGCAGTGGGGCTGCCCGCCCCGCAGCGAGATGCCCAGCATGCGGTGGATGGTCGAGGCCGGCGCGCCCGAGAGCTCGCTCATGCGCTTGGCGGCCCGCCCGGTCGGCGCGGCCAGCAGCGTCTCGAGCGCCATTTTCTCAAACAGCTGCAAAATGCCCCGCAGCGCGGTGGTCTTGCCGGTGCCGGGCCCCCCGGTCAGGATGAAGACGCCGTTTTCGGCGCAGCCCGAAATGGCCCGCCGCTGGGCCTCGGCGTAGCGGATGCCGAGGTCCTGCTCGATCTTTTCCACTAGCGCCGGCACGTTCTGCGCCGCCCTGCGCTGCGTGGCCATCGAGAGCAGGCGGTCGGCAATCGTGGCCTCGGCGCCGTGGAAGCGGGCGAGGAACAGCCCGTCGAGGTTGGCCACCGGCCACTCCACCACCTCGCCGGCCTCCTGCAGCCGGTCGACGCTGTGCAGCACGAGGTCGTCCCCCACCTCGAGGAAGTCGCACGCCCTCTCCACCAGCGCCTCGAGCGGCAAAAAGGTGTGCCCGTTGCCGAGGTTGTGGTGCAGGATGTACAAGATGCCGGCCATCACGCGGTGCGGCGACTGGGGGTCGATGTGAAAGCGCTCCAGCGCGGCGGCGTCCACGAGCTCAAAGTGCATCTCGTACTCGTCGGCGCACAGCAGGTAGGGGTTGGCGGCCACGGCCTCGGCCGCCTGCGTGCCGTAGCGCTTGAACAGCTTGACCGCCACATAGGGGGGCAGCGCCAGGCCGTCCAGCTCGGCCAGCACCCGGCGCATGCCGCTGACCTGTTCAAAGCGGCGGCCGAGCTGCGCGGCCTTGGCCGGCGTGATGCCCCGCACCTCGGCCAGGCGGGCGGGCTGCTGCGCCAGGATTTCCAGCGCCTCCCCGCCAAAGCGCTCGACGATGCGGTCGGCCAGCACCTGCCCGATGCCCTTGACGGCGCCGCCGGCCAGGTAGGCCCGCACGGCCGCCTCGCCCGACGGCGGGATTGAGGTGATCGAGGCGGCCGCAAACTGCCTGCCATAGGAGGCGTGGGTGGTGTAGCTGCCCTGGGCCTGTATGCTCTCGCCCACGGCAATGCCGGCCGAGTAGCCCACCACCACCTCCTCGCCCTCGGCGGTTTCCACCGCCATGACCAGGTAGGCGCTCTCCTCGTTTCGGTAGATGATCTTGTTCACGACCCCCTCCAGTTGGAGGGGCGCCGCCTGCTGCTCCAGATTCAAGCCAAACACTCCAAAAAAGCCGGCGCCGGACGGCACCGGCAGTATATGGAATGATTATACTTCATTTTTCACCGGTTGAAAAGCAGCTCGCCCAGCTCGGCGGGGCCGGTCACCAGCAGATACGGGTGGTCCCGCTGCAGCAGCTCTAAGCGGCGCTCGGTCTGCGGCTCACTGCCCAGGTTGAGCAAAATCACCCGGCAGACCCCCCGCCCCGAGAGTTGGTCGAGCCGCAGCAGCGTCCGCTGCAGCAGCAGCTCGACCGGCGTGTCGTCGTCCACCGGCAGCAGCACCGAAACGGCCGGCAGTCCCTGCTCGGCCCACAGGATATACAGGCTGTAAAACACAATCGCCATCATGGCGATGACCACGATGGCCCCCGACAAAAATTCCGCCATATGCGCACCCCTCTCTCCATCAATCTATGCCGCGCCGGGGGGGACCGTTCGCCCGCTGTGTGCAAAATGGGCTTGACAAGCCGGCCGCTTTGCCGTACTATAGTATCATCTCTAAAGAGAATGATTCTTATTAAGGAGGCGCACCCCCATGAAAGAACTGAAGGGCACCAAGACCGAGAAAAACCTGATGGACGCGTTTGCCGGCGAGTCGCAGGCGCACACCAAGTATCTGTATTACGCTTCGCAGGCCAAGAAAGAGGGCTACAACCTGGTCGGCGAATTTTTTGAGGAGACCTCCCGCAACGAGAAGGAGCACGCCAAGATCTGGTTCAAGCTGCTGCACGACGGCATGCCCAAGACCACCGAAAACCTGAGGGACGCCGCGGCCGGCGAAAACTACGAGTGGGCCGACATGTACAAGGGCTTTGCCGAGGATGCCCGCGCCGAGGGCTTTGACCGCATCGCCTTCCTGTTCGAGTCGGTGGGCGCCATCGAGAAGGCCCACGAGGAGCGCTATCTGCAGCTGCTGAAGGCCGTTGAGTCGGGCACGCTGTTCGAGGACCTCGAGGAGCGCATCTGGGTCTGCAACAACTGCGGCCACCTGCACGTCGGCAAGGACGCCCCCGACATCTGCCCGGTCTGCGACCACCCGAAGGCCTACTTCCGCCGCCTGGTCGTCAACTATTGATCGCGGCCGCATAAGCAGGTCATAACCACATACGCTATGGATTGTATCGGCGCCGCACGGTGGCCTCATCGCGCGGCCAGCCCGCCACCCGAACCGTGACGCGAGGTGATCACATGCTGAAAACCATCTATCTGGCCGGCGGCTGCTTCTGGGGCACCGAAAAGTACCTCTCGCTGCTGCACGGCGTGGTCGAGACCGAGGTCGGCTATGCCAACGGCGGATTTGAGCACCCCTCCTATGAGCAGGTCTGTGCCGGCTCCGGCCACACCGAGGCCGTTCGGGTGGTCTACGAGGACAGCCAGCTGACGCTGCCCTTCCTGCTGGACATCTTCTACGAGTCCATCGACCCCACCTCGGTCAACCGGCAGGGCGGCGACCACGGCATCAACTACCGCACCGGCATCTACTACACCGACGAGGCCGACCGGCCGGCCATCGAGGCCTCGCTGGCGAGACTCGCCGGCCGCCACGACCGGCCCATCGCGGTGGAGCTGCTGCCGCTGGCCGACTTCTCCTCGGCCGAGGACTACCACCAGCGCTACCTCGACCGCTTCCCGGGCGGCTACTGCCACATCAACCACACCCAGCTGAACCGGGCCGAGCGGGTGCGGGACCCCGCGATTTACGGCTAAGCCTTTCAGGCAGGGTCCTGTCCGCGGCACAGGGCCCTCCCCCCGTCCGCTTCAGCAAGCGTCCGCAAGGGCGTCCAGCTGAGGGGTTTGCGAAAACAAGCCCCTGTTTGACCGACGCTCTTCAAGTAAAGGCCCGAACGCAAAGACTGCACGAAGGATGCAACCCTTCGCGCAGTCTTTTTTTATCCCCATGCTGCGATTCCATGATCCCAGCGCGACCCGTGGGCCGGAGCCGGGTGCGCTGTGACGGCGCTTCACAAAGGCGCTTTTGCGCTGCCCGGGGATGCCCGGGACATCCTGGCCGATGCTAGGCCAAGGCGAACGAAAAAAGCGACAAAAACAGGACAAACCCTGCCGTTTGCCGCTTTTTCGGCCGCCGTCATTTGTCCTCTGCTGCCATTTGTGCTATACTATAGATAACTTTTCGTTATCATTTTATGTTTTATACTTTGTAAGGAGTCTCCGATGGCAAAAAATTTAATTTTTCTGGTGATCGATTCGGTCGATCAAAACAGGCTGAACGGCAGCCGGCGTCGGCACTCACCCACCCCCTTTATGCACAAGCTGCGGGAAAACGCCATCTGGACCCGTCGCATGTTCTCGCAGGGGCCCTATACCGAGGCGGCCCTGACCTCCCTGCTGTGTGGAAATGACCTGATGGACGGCGGGGGGTACCTGCAGCGGATCAAGTACAAGCGCACCGTGCTGGAGGAATTTCACCGGCATGGATACGAGACCTTTGTCAATCACTTTGCCCCGCAGGTTTACCCAAGCGCCATGTTCGCCGGCGCCGACCCGATGTATCACCAAAGCTATTATGTGTTCCGCGAGTTTTGGGACTATCGCTTTTATTACTATGCCCCCCTGTTCTTATCGGGTGCGCTGTCCGATCAGGAGATCAGCCTGGTCAGCGACATGCTGGCAGAAAACCTGGAGGCCTGGATCGAACAGCTTGCGCTGTTGCTGAAAAAAGACCCCCGCGTTGACATTTTGTACAGGAGCTCAAGCCTGAAGGATGCGGCTTTGGAGCTTGAGCTGCTGCGAAAGGAATACCAGGCCTTCACGGCCGACCCCCGCCAATATCTCAAAGAGCTGTTTACAAAAAAAGAAAGGCACATCCTGTTGAAGATTCCGAAAAGGACCTGCGACCGCCGCGTGCCCGCGGAGGTGCAAAAAAAAGTGCGGCAGCGGTATCTGCCGATGTTCAAACGCATTGAGCAACTGAACCGCGAGCGCAACCTGCGCAACCTGCCCTATCCGCTGCGCCCCGTGGCAAGCTCCCTGTTGCAGGGCAATTTTAAGGAGGCCTCCACATATCACAAGATGTACCGCGCGGCCGTGTGGGACGACGACCTCTTTGCGCGCATCGGCAAACAGTATACGACTTTTCGCGCCTCCTGCTCCTGCAGAAGCTATTTTGAGCACTATCTGTCCTGGTACGACCGGCGAACAGACCCCGACCGCCCGCTGCTGACCTATCTGCACCTGGACGATGCGCACACCCCCGAGACCTTCTTTTCCTGGGACTCCAGCGACTTCTCGGTGATGGACAAAGAGATGTCGGCAATCGCCGACTATTTGGATGACCTGCCCAAAAGCTATCGGGGTGCGCTGACCAGCGACCTGTCGCTGCTCTATGTCGACGGCTGCCTGCGCTGGCTGTTTGAGCAGCTTGAAGCGCGGGGGGCGCTTGACGATACCGCGGTGGCCATTTTGGCCGACCACGGCTTCAGCTTCTGGTATGACCCGATCCGAAACGACTATTGGAACCACTTTCACAGAGAGCTTTGCAATCCCCCGTTTCTGTTGTGGGAAAAGGGCCGAAAGCCGGATTGCCGCAAGAACTTTTACATGGCGAAGGATGTTGCCCCCACGCTGCTTGAGGTCTGTTCGCTGCCCGTCCCCGACTGGATGACCGGAAGCTCCATGCTCTCCTTTGAAGGGCGCGACTACGCACTGCACGAGTACATGGGCCCCGGGTGTCCCGACATGAATCGGCGGCCGGTGTGCATGGGTGTGCGCACAGCCCGCTACCTGGTGGTCGTCAAGGCCCACCTGCAAAAGCCCTTTTCCGCCCGGGAGATCTGCGAGGTCTACGACCTGCGCACCGACCCGCTGGAGCTTCGCAACCTGGTCAAAAAGCTGCCCGAACGCCAGATACAAAAGGAGCTCGACATCCTCTCCCGCCGGTTTGAAGCCCTGCGCAAAAACTTTGATGAAAAACCCAATCCGTTCAATGACCCCGACCCATACGGCGCCAGGATCAAAAAGCGGCCGTAACTGCAGCAAAACAGCCCGGATCCCATCAAGAGGAGGTTGAGATTTGATGATGTCGAAGTGCTTTGAGCTGCTCTGCGCGCTGGAGCAGTCAAAAGCGGGCCTGGCAACCGCGCAAGCTGCCGAACACACACACCTTCCCGTATCCGAGGTGCAGCCTGCGCTTCACACGATGCAGGCCGACGAGCTTGTCTGCTGTTCGGACGGCACGTGGACCATCACCTCTCACGGGCTCAACTGGCTGTCCCCCTATCGCGTCAAACGCGCGGTCATCCTGGCCGCGGGGCTTGGTTCAAGATTGCGGCCGGTGACGGACAGGATCCCAAAGCCGATGATTCCGGTAAAGGGCACCCGCATCATCGACACCATCCTGGATGCGCTGATCGCGGCGAAAATCAACGAGATTCACATCATCCGCGGCTACAGGGCCGAGGCGTTTGACGCGCTTTTGGAAAAGTATTCGAACCTGATTTTTACCGACAATCCGCTCTATGCCTCGGCAAACAACCTTTTTTCGTTGCTCTATGCAAAGGACTGGCTGCAAAACGCCTATGTCCTCGATGCCGACCTGTACCTCTTTACCCCCACCCTGATTCGCAAGTATGAATATCACACGAATTATCTGGCCTGCTGGTGCGAGCACACCGATGAATGGTGCTTTGCCCATGAGGGCCTGCGCATCAAGTCGTTTTCCATCGGCGGCGACCGGTGCTATCGCATGTTCGGCCTCTCCTACTGGGACGAGGACGACGGCCTGCGCCTTGCAGCCGACCTGGAAAAAGCTGCGCATTCGCCGCTTGCGCGAACGTTTTACTGGGACGAGGTGCCCCTGCGGATTTGCAAAGAGAACTATCGGATCAAATTGCGCAAATGTGCTGCCGATGACATTTTAGAAATTGACACACTGGAAGAACTCGCGGCACTTGACCCCGCGTATAGACCCTATCTCTCCGACAGCCCTCCCGTGCGAAAGGCGCCGGCCAGATAGCGATGGGGCGAAAAACAAACGCACCGACCGCCAAGAGAACCGGTTGTTTGATTCGCTTGCCGCAATGCAGGATATTGTGGGAAAAACTTTACCGCAGTATAAATTCACGATATATTGGCCCGTTCCCGTTTTGGGGGCGCGGGATGGAAGCATGGCCAAAAGACCGCACGCAACCGGCCTGTGCGGTCTTTTTCGCTCTTCCGGGTATTCCAAACAGCCCAACCCATGCGGTCACCTGCGAAGCGGCACCGTTCCGGAATCGGCCGAGATTGTCCGGGCGCGAGTTTGGCCCACCGGTCTTCACATCGCATTCAGAAAAAGAAACATCGGCACGGTCGGCCA
Source organism: Clostridiales bacterium (assembly GCA_012719075.1). Lineage (GTDB taxonomy): Bacteria > Bacillota > Clostridia > Oscillospirales > Feifaniaceae > JAAYBB01. The sequence goes on from JAAYBB010000037.1 coordinate 13,587, forward strand.
TACAGGCCGACCAATGCCGATCTATGCCGATATTCTTAAGAGAGTAAAACGCCCCAGCGCGCACCGCCAGCCGGTGCTTTTTTGTGCTGCTTTTTGTCATTGCTGGAGTATTGCCTTTTGACTCCCCTACGCCTCCGGCTCCAGCCGGATGACCACCACCTCGGGGCGGTTGAAGATGCGCGGCACGACGCGCTCCTCGAGGTAGACGCCTCTGCCGACCACCATCGAGGTCCCCTCCAGCACGTGGACCCCGCTGGTGTAGTCGGGGAAAAAGCCCTGGTTGGGGGCGTACAGCCCGTCCAGCAGCAGCGGAATGCGCCACTGTCCGCCGTGGGCGTGCCCCGCCGCCACCAGGTCGATCGGGTGGGCGGCATAGTCGGCAAAGCGCTCGGGCCGGTGGGCCATCAAAACGGTGTAGAGGCCCTCCTCGCGCGCCGCCAGCGCCGCCTCCAGCTGATGCCGGTTGCCGCCGGGAATCGCGGGGTCATCGATGCCGCAGAGGTAGAGCCGCTGCTCCCCCACCTCCACCGCCAGGCCCTCACCGGCCAGCGTCCGGACGCCGTATTGGTCAAACAGGGCCAGGATCTCGCCCAGCCTGGCGCTGCAAGCCTCGTGGTTGCCGGTCACAAAATAGCAGGGGTAGCGCGGCGAAATGGCCTCCAGCAGATCCACGACCGGCCCCTCGGGGCGCTTGACCTCATAGATGTCGCCCACCAGTAAAATCAAATCGGGCCGCTCCCGGTCAATGCGTTCAACCAGCCGCCGCTGCCCCTCGCCAAAGTGGCTGCTGTGCAGGTCGGTCAGCAGCAACATGCAGACCGGCTGGCGCAGCTTTGGGCAGGCCAGCCGGTAAGTCGTGGTGGTGAGCCGCTGGTCGAGCGCCGCCAGCAACAGCGACAGCGAGGCCGCCAGCAGAATCCACCGCCGCCTCCGCCGCTTTGGCGCACTTTTTCCCATCGGCTAGATCGGATCGGAGGGCGGCGCCCCCTCCGACCCGCCCGGATGCTGCAGCTGCGGCGCCGGATCTGGGGCGGCCGCCACATCCCCCGGCGCGGCCTTTCGGCTCCGCTTGGACGGAGGCTGTGTGTGCAGGTTCCTCCAGAGGCTTATATAGCCCTTGTCGTGCAGGTGCTTGACCATGATGGCGGCGATCAGCGCGACGAACATGCCGATAATACCCATGGTCCGCAATCCGAAGTAGATGGCCATCAGCGCCACCAGCGGGGGCAGGCCGATGTTGTCGGCCACGATTTTGGGCTCGATCAGCTGGCGCACCACCGTGATGACGACATAGAGAATGCCGACGGCAATGCCGCTCTTGGTGTCGCCCGTGATGAAGGCGACGATGGTCCAGGGGATCATAATGGTGCCGCAGCCCACGACCGGCAGCACGTCGAACAGCGCGATCAGCAGGGCCAGCGAGAAGGCATACTCCATCTTCATGAGCTGCATCCCGATGAACAGCTCGACAAAGGTGATGCCGCAGATGATGACATAGGCCCGCACCAGGCGGCCGACCGTCAGCTTGAAAAACTGCTTGGTCTCGAGCACCATGGCCTGCAGGTTGTCGGGCACCTGCCGGTTGAGGAAGGCGTTCACGCGCTGAAAGTCGGCCGACAGCAGGATGCAGGCTGTGATCGTGACCAGCGCCGAAATCAAAAAGCTGGGCAGTTTGACGGCCATGCCGGTCACGATCCCCACAATCGGCGTGATGAGCGAGGTGATGTAGCCGGGGATGTTGGCCACCAGCGTGGCGGCCGTGTTCTCAATGTATTCGGCCACGTGCTCGCCCACCGTTTCGGGCAGCAGCCCAAAGAGGTTTTCGACCCCGTCGGCCACGCTGTTGACAACGCCCGTGAGCATCTCCCCGATGGCGGGGGCGTTGGCGGCCAGCGCCGCACCCTCGTAGGCCATGCGGGAGACCACGACCACCGCCAGCCAGCCCAGCAGGCCGAAGATGACCAGCAGCGCGACGATGCTGGCCAGCCAGCGCGGGACGCGCAGCCTGCCGAGCAGCCGGATAAAGGGCTCGGCCAGCATGGCCACCACCCAGGCGATGACAAAGGGGATGGCCACCGGCAGCCCGTGCTTGAACACAAAGTAGCACAGCATCAGCAGGGTGCTCAAGAAGGCGACGTTGATTAAAAAAGCCCGTTTCTTTTCAAGGTTGGGATTTAGCATTTCTCCACTCCAAATACGCCAGGTCGGCGGTCGATGGTGGCCGTTTTGTCCATTGGCGGGGCCACTCCCTGCATATGCGCAAAGGACACCGAATGTGCGCGGGGCGTGCGCGGCGCCCCTGCGGCCCGCCCGCTTTCGCCGGCATCGGCCGCCCTTCGTCAAACTTCGTGCGATTTTTACGGCAGCGGACAATGGGCAGAAATCGCGTGTCATATCTTGCAATATTTGTCTGCCCATGATAAACTCGTACATAAAGGAAATACAATTGTACTCGGGGGGGAAACGAATGGGGCCAAAGCGCTTTGTGTTAGTGGAATCTGTGGCACTCCCGGAAATTTACCACAAGGTGCTTTCCGCCAAGGAGCTGCTTGATTCCGGCAGGGCGCGCACCGTGAGCGAGGCCGTCGGCAAGGTGGGACTCTCGCGCAGCGCCTTTTACAAGTATCGAAACAGCGTCTTCCATTTTCACGACAAGTCGAGAAACCGCATCCTCAGCCTCTCCTTTACGCTGCGCGACGAGCCGGGCGTGGTCAGCGGCCTGCTGAGCGTCTTTGCCGCGCGCCACTGCAACGTCCTCACGCTGCATCAGGGGCTCCCGTCCGACGGCATCGCCATCTTCAGCGTCTCGGTCGAGACCCAGCAGGCCACCGTCGGCAACGACGAGCTGCTCAAGGAGATCGCCATGGCCGGCGGCATCCTGGACTACAAGGTCCTCGGCAGCGAATAGCCCCGCGCAGGATACAGTTCAGTATAACACAAAACCGGTTCGACAAAAAGGTCATTTTTGCAAAATTACATGGATGGGAGCGTACTCATGTTCAAGTTGCGGGTACCGGCGACCTCGGCCAACCTCGGGTCGGGGTTTGACAGCATCGGTGTGGCGCTGAGCCTCTATAACTATGTGACCTTCGAGGAGAGCGATCGGGTGCTCGTGGAGTGCGACGACGACGTCCCGAAGGATGAACACAACCTCATTATCGACTCGGCCAAGAGGGCTTATGCGCAGGCCGGGCGACCCTTTTACGGCCTGCACATCATACAGGAAAACTACGTTCCGCTGCAGCGCGGACTGGGCAGCAGCTCCACCTGCATCTCGGCCGGCGTCGCCATCGCCAGCGCGCTGATGGGGGATGTCTTTTCGCTGCACGACAAGGTCACGCTGGCCGCCATGATCGAGGGCCACCCCGACAACGTCGCGCCGGCCACGCTGGGCGGCTATGTCGCGGCGGTGCTGGACCACGGCGAGGTCTACTACCAGCGCAAGGAGCTCGACCACGACCGCATTGCCTTTGTCGCGGTGGTGCCCGACTTTCGGGTCTGCACCGAGGAGGCCCGCGCCGCGCTGCCCAAGCAGCTCTTACTGGCCGACGCGGTGTACAACCTCTCCCGCTCCTCGCTGCTCACGGCCGCCTTCCTGACCGAGAACTACGGCCTGCTGCGCATTGCGGCCAAGGACCGGCTGCACCAACAGCACCGGCTCAAGCTGGTGGCGGGCGGCGAGGAGATCATGCGCACCATGCTGGACTGCGGCGCCTACAGCGCCACCGTGAGCGGCGCCGGCCCCACGCTGCTGGCCACCGTGCCGGGCGGCAGCGGCGGCAACGGGATCTACGAGGGCATTTTAGCCCATGTGCAGCAGCACTATCCAAACTACGAGGTCATCCGGCTGCAGGCCGACAACGCCGGCCTTGTGGTGATCTGACCGGCCGCAGGCATGCAGGCGGCGACCCTGCGCGTGACGAGCACAAGGGCCCTTTCCGGGGGAGCTCCCCGGAAAGGGCCCTTTTTTTAAGGCCGGCGCGGCGCCCTGTTCAGCGGATGAAGTTGGTGTGCAGCCGCTCCGGCTCCGGCGCGGGCGGCCGGATGCCGGCCGCCCGCCCGGCCTCGATGCAGCGGAGCAGCCAGGCCATATTCCTCCCGAGCGTGCGCATGATCTGCAGCCCCTCGAGGTCCTGGCGCACCTCCTCGGGCGTGTTGCCGTGCACCATGTTCCAGTACTGCGAGGAGACCAGCGGCATGCGCGAGATGGTCATGTACTTGTTCAGCTGGTCGAGCGCGGCCGTCGTCCCGCCCCGCCGGGCCGAGACCACCGCCGCGCCCGGCTTGTAGGCGTGCCCGCCCACCTGGAAGAAGCGGTCCAAAAAGCAGGTGATGGCGCCCGAGGCCGCGGCGTAGTGCACCGGCGAGCCGAAGACATAGCCGTCGGCGCCGGCTGCCCGCCCGAGCGCCACATTGACGACATCCTCAATCACGCAGCGGCCGAGGCCGCGGCAGCCCCCGCAGCCCAGACAGCCGGCGATGGGCTCGGTCCCGAGGTGCAGCAGCTCGGTCTCCACACCCGCTTCATTCAGGGCGCCGGCCACCTCACAGAGCGCCGTATAGGTGCAGCCCCGCTCGTGCGGGCTGCCGTTGATGAGCAATACCTTCATCCGGTCGTTCCACCTCGCATACATCGTATTTTCGCACCATACACTGTGTTCAGTATACCACGGCCGCCCGGCCGGCGCCAAGAAAATTTTGACATGAATAAGGCAAGCAGGTCATATATGTATAGGGAAGAGCCGATGCGCACACGCATCACCGGACGGGCGCCAAATCCATCGCGCTTCGCGCCTTTGCGATGTGCAATCCGTCCCCATGGGCGGGTTGACCTGCGTGCCTGCCTGAAGGCGTGAATACTCGGAGGGGAAGCTGTCATGTACATCAAATCCATCAAGGTCAATCAGAGGCTGGTCAAAATCGTCCTGTTTTTGCTGCTCGCCGCGGTGCTCGCGCTGCTGCTGATGCGTGTGATGAGCGGCAGGCCGACCGACGCCATGGCAATCAACCGTCTCGAGGTGGACGCCCGCAAGATCAAGACCAACGAGGACCGCGTCAACTTCATCAAGCAGTTTGGCTGGGAGGTGGAGGAGGCCGCGGTCGAGGTCAGCGAGGTCATGGTGCCCAAGACCTTCGACGAGGTCTACCGCGCCTACAACGCCATGCAGCTTGAGCAGGGGCTGGACCTCGAAAAGTACCAGGGCAAGAGCTGCAAGCGCTGGAGCTACCGCATTTTGAACTACCCGAACGAGTCCGGCGAGGTGCACTGCAACCTGCTGATCTCGGGCAGCCGCATCATTGCGGCCGACATCGCCAAGGTGGAGCTCGGCGGCTTCATGCACGGCATGGCGATGCCCAAACCCACCCTGTTGGTCCCGGAGGTGGGTGAGGCCGGCGTCGACACGGCCGAACAGACCATCGCCGAGGAGCCCGCGCTGGGTTGAGCCTCGGGCGGGATGCCGATCAAGCGACAGCGCCCAGAAAGCGGTCCCCAAAGGGGGTCCGCTTTTTGTCTGCCCCGCTGCGGCAACGCCGTCTTTGCCGAAGGGGGCGCCCAGAGGATTGCGCCCCGCCGCCCGGCGGTGGTATACTAGAGGCACTTGAAAAACAGACCCTTACAGCAGAGGGAAAGGAGCTTTTGGAGATGGAAAAGGTACGCCTCGGCAGGACCGAGATCCTGGCCACGCGCACGGCCTTTGGCGCGCTGCCGCTGCAGCGGCAGCCGGTGGAGGAGGTCACGAAGCTGCTGCGCCACGCCTATGACAGCGGCATCAACTTTTACGACACCGCCCGCATGTACTCCGACAGCGAGGAGAAGATCGGCATTGCGCTTGGCGACGTGCGCGACAAGATCTTCATCTCCTCCAAGACCCACCAGTTTACGGCGGCCCAGGTGCGCGAAAACCTCGAGACCTCGCTGCGCAACCTCAAGACCGACTACATCGACCTGATGCAGGTGCACAACCCGCCCTTCTGCCCCCGCCCCGGCGGCGAGGACGGCGTGTACGACGAGCTGCTCAAGGCCAAACAGGAGGGCAAGATTCGCCACATCGGCCTCACCAACCACCGCGAGCACATCGCGCGCGAGGCCGTCGAGAGCGGGCTGTACGAGACGCTGCAGTTCCCCTTCTCCTACCTCTCGAGCGCCTCGGAGCTGCAGCTCAAGCAGGTCTGCATCGAGGCCGACATGGGCTTTTTGGCCATGAAGCCCTTCGGGGGCGGCGTCATGGCCAGCGGCGCCGCCGTCTACTGGTTCTTCATGCAGCACAGGGACGTCGTGCCGCTCTACGGCATGCAGCACATGCACGAGCTCGAGGAGATGCTGGGCTACACCGACAACCCGCCGCAGGAGGCCGAGGTCGCCGCCATCATTGAAGAAGACCGGCGGGAGCTCTCGGGCAACTTCTGCCGCAACTGCGGCTACTGCGCCCCCTGCCCGATCGGCATCCGGACCGACATGGTGCTGCGCAGCTACTACAACCTGCGCCGCATGCCGCTGTTCCAGATGATGACCGAGGACTGGTACAACATGATGAAGGTCACCGAGGACTGCATCGCCTGCGGCAGCTGCAGCAGCAAGTGCCCCTATGAGCTCGATCCGCCCTCCCGGTTCGAGGCGCTGCGCGCCGACTTCTTTGAGCACTGGGCGGCCTACCACAAGACGTAAGGACCCTCGGAAAGGGACCCCTTGGGGACGGGGAAAAGGACCCCTTGGGGGCTCGGTGAAAAGGACCCTCTTGGGGGACGGAACGATCGCACGGGATGGTGTCGAGCTTTCCCGGTGGCCCTTGGAGGTGGGTGCAGTCCCCCTCCCTGGTAAGGCAGCGCCAGATCTGGGCTGTAAAGGGGCTGTGTTCAAGGGGGCCCTTGCGTTGAGACAGCACCTTTCCCGGGCGATGGGCCGTTTCAAACGGTGCACATCGGCTTTTCTTGGCGGTTTTGGGCGTTTACTGCCTAAAAGCACGACCATTCCCCGAGGCCCGGGCCATGACCTCAATATGGACGACAAACAGGGCGGCACCCATTTGGGTGCCGCCCTGTCAGCAGCGGGATCGCCGGATCAACCCAAGCTCCCCGCTAGGCCTGCCGAAAGATCCAAAACCGGCTGATCAGATAGTTCCACAGAAAGATCACGCCCTGCGCGATGATCTTGCACAGCGAGGGGGTCAGTGCGGTGCGCGCCCCCAGCAGATAGATCAGCCCGCTCGAGGCAAAGACATTGAAAGTCAGCAGTCCGCCGTAGGCGGCCGCCTGCCGCAGCACCGGCCGCCTGGACTTAAAGCTCCAAATGCGGTTGAGCGTGTAGCAATAGAGCGCCCCGAGCAGCATGCCGGTGCCGTTGGCCAGCGCCTTGCCCGAGACCGGCATGCTGTCCTGCACCAGCGGGAGCAGCGTGCGAAAGACGGCAAAGTCCAGCAGCGCGCCGGTTGCACCGACGACGACATAGCGGAAAAAGCTGCCCCTGAGCAGTCGCTGAATCCACCCTTCACGCGCCTTCATGTAAACGCACCTCCGCCCCGCGGTGGACCGCCTGTCCCGCCGCAGCTCTGTGTGCCCGGCGCGGCAGGTCTGCCGTGCCGGGGCATGTAAATGCTCTTGCCGGATACGGCAAAACGATTGCGGCACCGCGGCGCTTCGGCCGGCGAATCAGCGGTGTAAGCGTTCTCGCCGGCTTTCCGCACCAAAACGTCCTCTCAGGCCAGCACGTTGCGCAGCCGGCCGATGCCCTCGATCTCGACCACCAGCTCCTCGCCGGCCTTCAGCCAGACGGGGTCCTTGTGGCCGCCGATCACGCCGGCCATGGTGCCGGTGAAGATGATGTCGCCCGGCTTGAGGGTCATGAACTGCGAGGTGTAGCTGATGATGGTGGCCGTGTCGAAGATCATCATGCGGGTGTTGCTCTGCTGCCCGACTTCGCCGTTGCGGTAGAGCTTGATCTCGAGGTTGCCGCCGTCGATGTCGTCGGCCGTCACGATGTAGGGGCCGACGGGCCCGAACTTGTCGGGCGACTTGCCGGTCAGCCACTGGGAGACCCGGCGCTGCTGCGCACGGGCCGACAGGTCGTTGCCGATGGTGTAGCCGTACACGTAGTCCAGCGCCTGCTCCTTGGAGACCTCGAAGCACTCCTTGCCGATGACCACCACCAGCTCGGCCTCGTAGTCGATGTTGCCGGTGGCCTTCGGGATCGGGATGACCTCCTCGTGCGCGGCCAGCGAGGTGTTGAACTTGCTGAACAGCACCGGGAAGTCGGGCAGCACCGAGCTGCCCTCGTCGACGTGGTCCTTGTAGTTGAGCCCGACGCAGAGGATCTTTTCGGGGCAGGTGACGGCCGGCGCATAGACCAGGTCGGCCTCGTTCAGCCGCGGGCTGCCCTCGGCGGCCTGCTGCACCAGCGCCCTGCCCACATCGCCCGCCGCGATCAGCTTCTCCATGGTCAGGCCCACGCCCGGCCGGTCGCAAAGCCCCTTGGCCTCGATCGCGGCGTTGAGGTCCACCACGCCGTCCTCGAGCACCAGCCCGACGTGGATCGCGTCGCCCACCTTGAAGTTCATCAGCTTCATGTGCGTTTTCCCCCTTTGATTGTTGTCAAGTACACCTGTGCCGTCACGGGGTCCCGCCGGGGGCCCCGCAAATGCCTTTACCACTGCTCCCGGTGGATGCGGTCCTGCTCAAAGCGATTGCGCGGCGCGGGCTGCTCGGCCGGATAGCCGATGCAGAGCAGCGCGAACGGAACGACCCCCTCGGGCGTCTCCAGCAGCCCGGCCATGCGCTCCTCGAGCTCCTTGATCGGGTGGATGCCGCACCAGACCATGCCCAGCCCCAGCTCGGTGGCCTGCAGCCAGATGTTCTGGATCATGGCGCCGCAGTCCTGCGGAAAGAAGCCGGGGCAGATGGCCTGGCGCTCCGGCACCGCGCAGGGCACGATGGCCACCGAGCAGTGCGCCGCCATCTGACTGTAAGGGCTGATCCCGGCCAGCGCCGCAAGGCGGGCCGGGTCGCGCACCACAATGAATTCCCATGGCCTGCAGTCGCAGGCCGAGGGCGCGGCCATGGCGGCCTCCAGCAGCAGATCGATCTGCTCCTCCTCCACCGGCCGGTCGGCGTAGCGGCGGATGCTGCGCCGCTGGTGAATGCCCTCGCGCACGGTCATGTCGACCCCTCCCATCTTAAAGTTCAATTGTTTGATGATCCCTCAATCGGTCCCGGCCTCCGGCCGGTCCAGCTCGGCCACCTGTTCGGCCAGCAGGCTCCATTCCTCAAACAGGCGGTCCACCTCCTGCTGCAGGCCGGCCTGCCGCTCCACCAGCGGCGGCAGCCGCTCGTAGTCGGTCGCGGCCTCGGCCAGCTCCCGCTCCACCGCCTGCAGCTCGGCCTCCCGCTCGCCGAGCGTCCGCTCGGCCTGCTGCAGCTGCCTGCGCAGGGTCCGCTCGGCCCGCAGCGGCGAGAGCGTTCGCGCCGGCGCCTGTGCCCGCGCCGGCTTGGCCGGGGCGGCCGCCGGCTGCGGCGGCCTTGCGGCCCGCGCGGCCTGGTAGGCCTCGAAGTTGCCGTGAAAGTCCTCCAGCCGCCCCTGCTCGAGCGTCAAAATCCGGTCGGCAAAGCGGCTGATGAAGTAGCGGTCGTGCGAGACGAACAGCATGGTGCCCTCGTACTCCTCGAGCACCCCCTCCACCCACTCGGCCGTGGCGATGTCGAGGTGGTTGGTGGGCTCATCCAGGATAAAGAAGTTGATGGGGTCCAGGCTCAGCAGGCAGTGCTTGAGCCGCGCCCGCTCGCCGCCCGACAGGTCGGCCACCCGCTTGAAGACCTCCTCGCCGATGAAGTCGTAGGAGGCCAGCCGGTTGCGGGCGGCCTGCGCCGTGATGTTCTTGTGGTAGAGCAGCGTGTCGACCAGGTTGCGCTCGGGGTGGGGGTAGATCATCTGCTGCGGCATCAGCCCCACCCGCACGTTGACGCCAAATCGGATGCGCCCCGACAGCGGCTGCAGCTCGCCGGTCAGCAGCTTGATTAAGGTGGTCTTGCCACTGCCGTTGTCGCCGAGCAGCGCCACCCGCTCGCCGCGCTTGAGCTCAAAGCTGAGCTGCTCAAACAGCGGCTGCGCGGGGTCGTAGCCGGCCGAGACCTCCTGCACGCTCAGCAGGTCCAGGCCGCTGCGCCCGCCGTCGTCGAGCGAGGCGCGGATGCGCCGGTTGTTTTTGCGCAGCGTCTGCGTCTGGTTCTCGCGCAGGCGCTCGATGCGCTTGCGCATGCTGAGCGCCGCGCGCGACAGCCGCTCGGTCTGGATGCCCCAGCCCAGCAGCTTGGTCGAGATGGTCTGCAGCCGCTCGATCTCCCGCCGCTCCTGCTCGTGGCGGTGCTCCAGCTCCTCGGACAGGCGCTCCCTGTAGGCCATGTACTCGCTGTAGTTGCCCGAGAAGTCGCGCAGCTCGCCAAACTCCAGCTCGAAGATGCGCGAGACCGTGCGGTCCAGAAAGGTGCGGTCGTGCGAGATCAGCACCAGTGTGCCGGGGTAGCCGTATAAGAACTCCTCCAGCCACTCGATCGAGCGCATGTCCAGGTGGTTGGTGGGCTCGTCCAGCAGCAGCAGGTCGGGCTGGGCCATCACGATGCGGGCCAGGTTGACCTTGGTCTGCTCCCCGCCCGAGAGCTCGGCAAAGCGGCGCTGCGTAAAGGCCGGCTCGAGCCCCAGCCCGATGGCCACGCGGTTGTAGCGCAGGTCCTGCTCGTAGCCCCCCTCGAGCTCATAGGTGGCCTGCAGCTTGTCGTAGCGCTGCAGCACCGCCCGGCTGTGATCCTGCTGCATCTGCCGCTGCAGCGCCTGCAGCTCGCGCTCGAGCGCCTGCAGCGGCGCAAAGGCCGAGCGCAGCACCTGTTCCACGGTCCGGCCGGCGGGGTAGCTGGGGATCTGGTCCAGCACCTCCATGCGCTGGTGGGGCGCGACGGTCAACCGGCCGCCGTCCGGCGTCAGCCGGCCCGAGAGCAGGTGCAGCAGCGTGGTCTTGCCGCTGCCGTTGCGGCCGATGATGCCCACCCGCTCCCCCTTGCGCAGCTCGAAGGAGAGCGGCTTTAACACCTGATTCTCCCCGAACGACTTATGCAGTTGCACGGCAGAGAGACAGCTCATGTTTCACATTCCCCAAGTGGCAGAGTACGTCCTGTGCCGCGGCCGCTCAAAGGGCCAGCAGCTCCTGGTAGCGCGACAGAAAGCCGATCAGCAGGTCGTTGATCTGCGCGGCCCCGCCCGCGCGCTCCGATTCGATGTTGACAGCCAGCACGGGGTCGTGCAGCGACATGCGCAGCATGAACCAGCCCTCGCCGGCCGCGGGCGACACGTTGACGCGGACCCCTTCGAAGTTGTTGGGCTCGAGCAGCAGCCCCTCCTGCTCGGCGACGTAGCGGCGCAGGTCGTCGAGGATGCGGGCCCCCTCGGCCGCGAAGTCCGCGGTCGTGAAGCGGATGCGGCGCTCGATGGACTCGGCCGGCTCCTGCAACCCCTCGATCAGGCTGGTCAGGCGCTCCCCGCGCCGGTGCTGCGCGACCAGTGCGGCCAGCAGCCGGGTCACGAGGTAGGCGCCGTCGTCGAGAAAGTAGTTCTCGCGCATGGCGGCGTGCCCGCTGGTCTCGATGGCCAGCGGCGCGTCCCGCCCCTCGTCGCAGAGGCGCCTGGCCTCATCGATGACGTTCTTGTAGCCCCGCTTAAAGCGGTGGTGCCGCATGCCCTGCGCCTCGATGAAGCGGGCCAGCCCGGTCGAGGTGATGCTGTCGGTCACGATGACGCCGCGCGGGTGGTCGGGTGCCAGCACGGCCGAGATCAGCGCGATCAGCCGGTTGCGGTTGAGAATCCGCCCGTCCCGGTCGACCAGCGCCGCGCGGTCGACGTCGGTGTCAAACGCGATGCCGAGGTCGGCCTCCCGCTCCAGCACCGCCGCGGCCAGCGCCGAGAGCGTGCCCTCCTGCTCGGGGTTTGGCAGGTGCCCCGCAAAGGTCCCGTCGGGCTCCAGGTACAGGCTGCCCTCGACGTCGGCCCCGAGCCGGGCCAGCACCATCGAGGCGTAAAACCCGCCGGCGCCCCCGCCGGCGTCCACCAGGATGCGCAGCCCCGCGAGCGGGTGGCGCTCGCCGGTCCAGGCGCAAATGCGCTCGCGCAAAAAGGCACTGTAGGCGGGCAGGCAGGGCTGCACCTCGTGCGCCTTGCTCTGCCTCGGCGGCTCGCAGATGGCCGCCTGCTGCAGCAGCTCCCGGATCTCCCGGGAGGCGAGTCCGCCCTCGGGCGTGAAAAACTTAAAGCCGTTGCGCTCGGGCGGCAGGTGGCTGGCCGTGACCATCACGGCGCCGTCGGCCGGCAGCGTCCCGTCCACGCAGGTCATGAACATCGAGGGCGTCGAGGAGAGGCCGGTCATGAGCACGCGGCAGCCCTCGGCCGCCAGGCCGTCGGCCAGGGCCTGCGCCAGGGCCGGGCCGGTCAGGCGGGAGTCGTAGCCCACCGTGGCCAGCGGCTCCAGCTTGCCGGTGGCCCGCCGCAGCTGCATGCCGAAGGCCCGGCCGATCGCGCCCGCGGTCTCTCTATTGAGGTCGGGCTGGTCGCCCATGGCGACGCCCCGGATATCGCTGCCGTTTTGAAGCGCCATCCATCGGGTCAGTTCCATGCAAGTCTCCTTTACGGTCCGTCCGCCGCAAAGGGGCTGCGGCGGACAAAGGCAAGTGCCGCCCGCATCAAAGGCAGGCGGCCGCCGGTCCGCAGCGGCGGTCAGGCAGCCGCCGCCCGGCCATGCGGCCGGGTAAGTTCCGGTGTGCGGACACAGCCGTCCTACAGGATGATGCCCGCGATCCCCTCATCCAGCAGCGAGAGAAAGCGCTCGCCGTCCTCGCGCCTGCCCACCCCTTCAAGGTCGCCGTAGTGAAAGGGCACGACCAGCTTCGGCCGGATCTGGTTGATTGCGGCGGCGGCCTGCTCCACATCCATCGTATAGGTGCCCCCGATCGGGACAAAGAAGACGTCGGCGTCGGCCTGCAGGAACTCCGGCGTCACATCGGTGTCCCCCGGCAGATAGTAGGAGCCGTCGTCGGTGCGCAGGATATAGCCGACCCAGTTGTTCTCCCTGGGGTGAAAGGGCTTGTCGAGGTTGTAGGCGGGCAGCACCTCGACGCCGTTGCGCCCCAGGGACAGGATGTCGCCCGGTGCGACCTCCTTGATCTTGACCTCGCCAAACTCTTCGCGGATCTGCCCGGCCAGGTCGGGCGGCACCACAAACACCGTGTCCGCCTTCACGACCTTTCGGATGTCCGCCGGCGAGTAGTGGTCGTGGTGCGCGTGGGTGAGCAGGATATAGGTCGCATCGCCCGCCTCACTCAGCAGCCCGAAGGGGTCCACATACAGCACGGCGCCCTTGTCAAAGCGCACGCCGGCCTGGGACAGCTTTTTCACACCGCGCAGCAGATGTTGTTGATCAGATCCCATATAAGCCTCCTGTTTCATTTTATGACGGCCGCAGTTGCGTCATGTCTTGCGCGCATGGCCGGTGCAACATCGGATTTGCCCGCTTTGGTCACATCCATGCACCCGGGCGGGGCGGGCGCCCTCGCCCGCTTCAGCCCGTTCAGTCCTCAAAAGGTGATATCAATATATCAGAAAATTGCTGAAATAGCAATCAAACCCTGTCGCTTTCTCGCCGGGCGGTCACGGCCTTGCGTCATAGGGACAGGCGACATGCGCATATCCTCCAGCATGGGCTTTGATCGGCCCACCCATGCGAAAGAGGGGATTTTCCCGTGCCAAACAACGTCGCCAACATGGCCGGGCGGGTTGAGACGCCGCCCCGCCGCCACCACGGGTACATACATTTATGCTCAAAGCTGAAAAGCCTTTGTTTACAAGGGTTTCACGCAACAAAAAACTAAAACATATAACCGAATAACCACACCAAACGC
>JAAYBB010000038.1 GCA_012719075.1 Clostridiales bacterium
AGCTTTTTAGAAGCCCATCCGAACCTCAGAGGCGTTCTTTCGGTTGACAAGCTCATATACAGCGGTTTCGATACCGAGGAACATCTTATCTTCTCTGTGGTAACCGAGGATGGAACAGAAATTGATAATGACATGGTTAACCGAATCATGGAGCTTCCTGCAAAAATTATCGGTGAAGCGGGTGTAGATGCCTTTGAATTATATGCCCTGCGGCAAGCAAATACATGGATTGTAGAAAGTGATGTTGATTTTTCTAGAACTAGTCTATTGGCACCAATCTATCAAGATTTTTTCTTTTTGAGCTTAGTTTCAGATGGAAGTGTCTGGATTAATCGATACACACCTGGATCGACAATAAGAATGGATTATACGAGTTTTATGATTGGGTATCCATCTATCCATAAAATACAGGTGGCTAATAATAAGATATATTGTTTTGCCGGAAATACAGGCGAAGCCGTTGCCATTATGGAATATATGCCAACCGTCAGCCCTTGGTTAAGCCAATACTCCCCAGAATATAGCAATGCATACGGCGGTTTTGTTCAATTAGGTAACTATTTTTACTCCGTTGGTGGATATGGTTGTGCATATGATAGCGAATGGGGAATTTCGTCGGATTTTCATATTTTTAAAACTCTTTCTGCTCAAGACCTTACACATGGCTATTGGATACACCTACAGGATATGCCGACCGCTCGAATGAAGATCGCGGCTGCTGCAGCCGGAGGTAAACTCTACGTAATTGGTGGGGACATTAACAATAGCGGTAGTGCAACAAATAAGGTGGAAGCTTACGATCCTGGAACCAACACCTGGACTGCAAAAAAGGCGTATCCTTACGCACTTCACAGTATGACAGCTGTGACCTATAACGATAAAATCTATGACCGAGAATCAACGGTATCTTCTCCTGATAAGAATCTATGCCTTTGCAGGAGATATGCGACCCTTAGAGGTTTATGGTGTGTTTGATTGCCACCTCTTCCTGCGGGATAAAACGTATCCTTTTGAACTCGCCGCCGTCTCGTGGATGTACACAAGTGGGGGAATCGATAATTATAGGTTCCAGCAAACCACCATCACGCCCGAGGTATTTGAGGACCTTTACAGCAGAACGGATACAAAGGGGTTGAGCCGCCGCCAGGCAGCCAGGGTGCTCGGCGACAAGTGGATGGAGGAGACCGGTTATGTGAAAGAGCCATAGCCGGAAGTTTATGCACAGAAACTGATGGGAGAATTGAACGGAGAGGGCGGAATTTCTCCCGCCCTCTCCGTTTCTTTTTTACGATTGTTGGGCTACAGCGGAGGAGGTGTTGTGTTATCACTCGTGTACTGCGGAACGGTTGGGAGAAAAGAACTTCTCTGGCCTTGATACTGTATGTGTGTGGCCTGATGGCAGACCCTTTTCTCCCGATTTGGTTTCATCCCGCTTTAAGATGATTCTAAAAAAGCATGGCCTACCGATTGTTCGATTTCATGACCTCAGACACACCGCGGGAAGTTTGCTCATCCGTCAGGGCATGAATATCAAGTAGGTACAGAAGTTTCTTGGACATAAAAATCCTCCACCACGCTCGATATTTATGCGCATATCAATAGTCAGGCAAAAAAAGAAACCGCCGTCGCAATGGGCAACGCGCTCAACATGGAAGAAGGGGCAAAAGGGTAAGGACTGTTAGAAGATGTGTTAGAAGGCACAGGGTTAATCGCCTTTTGACTCTGATGATAAGCTCCAAAAACAGAAAACGGCTTCAAATCTTTCAATTTGAAGCCGTTTTTCTTTGGTGCGGATAAGAGGACTTGAACCTCCACCGAGTTGCCCCGACTAGAACCTGAATCTAGCGCGTCTGCCAATTCCGCCATATCCGCAAATGGAGTACTTCTCTTATTATAGTGATCCAACACGAAATGTCAAGGGGTTTACTAAAAAACAGACAAATACCAAAAAGCGAGCGCGGGGCACCGCCCCGCGCCGCCACAGCCGGTATCCCGTTAGATCGAACGTGTACAATCTGCGCATTGTGGGCACAAAAAGGTAGCCGGATTTGCAATCAGGGTTTCAAGGCCCAGACGAACCACAAAGGTCCGCCAATACAAAATCGGCTACCATAATCAGCATAACAAAAATGATAAAATATGTCAATTACAATCGGGTGGAAAATCAATCAAAAAGGGCAATCCTTGCACTGCGCCGGGCCGCTCAGCCGCCCTCGCCGTCCGAATCGCTCAGCAGTTTTTTGAGCTGGTCGGCCAGGAAGAAGCGGTAGACGGTCTCCTCCTGGCGCAGCACGCGCATGGCCTCGGGCGAGAGCCGCTCGTCGAAAAAGCGGGCGGCCGCCTCGGCATTTTGAAGCTCCTCGCCGGCGTAGCAGAGCGGCGGATACATCACGCACCACCAGTTTTGCCCCTGTCCGCCGCCAATGGTCAGCGTGAGCGCGGTGTAGCGCCCGGCCGGGAGCGTGAGCTCGCCGTAGCGCCGCAGCGGGAAGTGCTGCTCGGCCAGCGCCGCGGCCACCGGCGCCGTGCAGCCCTGGGCCCGCAGCGTGCGCTCGGCCACTGCCTCAATCTCGTCCAGGCGGCCCTCGAGCAGGTGCAGCGCCTCCTGCTTGGAGGCGGCGGCCGACAGGCCGTCGTTCAGCAGCGCCGACAGGGCGTCCCGCACCAGCAGCTTGAGCCGCTGGTGCTCCTCGGCATCCGATTCGGCCCTGATGTGTAAGCGGATCACGCAGCCGGACAGCTCCCGCGCCACCCTGGACGCGCGGGCCAGCGGCTGTACGCAGGCACAGAGCAGTGCGCAGAGCAGCGCAAATTTCAAGATACGGCCCCTCTTCATCCCGGTTTGCCCCCATTTGTCAAGAAGTCGGCCTCGGTCGGGTATACCCGACCGACTGCCGGTAAGCCTATGCTTGACCGGGGGACAAAATTTTATTCCGGGCGCGGCGCCGTCCGGCGCGAAAAGGCGCCGGCCCGGGTTGGGGCGGCCAGCGAGACAAAGCAGCCCGGGAAGCGGGCGCGCATGCGCGCGACGCAGCTGCGCGCGGCGCCGTTGCCCGCAAACATGCCGTACACCGCCGAGCCGCTGCCGGTCATGACGGCGCAGAGGGCGTCCTCACCGGTCAACGCCTCCAGCAGCTCGCCGATCTGGGGCACCTCCCGGATGGCCGCGGACTGCAGCGCGTTGCCGCAGCAGGCGGCCAGTTTGTGCAGCGGACCGCCCAGCGCGCGGATCAGCGCGCCGGAGTCGGGGCGGGGTTCATCCTGGCCGGCGCGGTCGTAGAGCGCGTACAGCGCGGCCGTGGACAGGCTCTTGCGCGGCTTGGCCACCACAAAGGTGCAGCGCGGCAGGTCGGGCAGCCTGACCAGTTGGTCGCCCAGGCCGGTGCCCAGACAGGTGCCCTGCAGGATGCAAAAGGGGACGTCGGCCCCGAGCGGCCGCCCGATGTCGGCCAGCTGTGCCGGCGTGAAGTGGGTCTGGTACAGGCGGTTGAGGCCGATCAGCGCGCCGGCCGCGTTGGCGCTGCCGCCGCCCAGCCCGGCGCCCACCGGGATGCGCTTTTGAAGGTGGATCTCGAGGCCGAAGTCGCGGATGCCCGCCGCCTCAAAAAAGGCGAGGGCCGCGCGGTAGGCGAGGTTGCGGTTGTCCAGCGGCAAAAAGGGCAGCGCCGACGAGAGCGTGATGCCGGCCTCGCGGCGCAGCCGCAGCGTCAGCTCGTCGCAGATGGAGATGGACTGCATCACGGTCTCCACCTCGTGGAAGCCGTCCTCGCGGCGGCCGAGGATGGCCAGCGTCAGATTGAGCTTTGCGGGCGTCTTGACCCTGATCTGCCGGTCCAAGCAAGTCCCCCCTCGCGTTGACGTCTTTTGTGCAATGCCCATTGTACCATTTGAAGACAGGCTTGACAAGAAAGCCCGCGGCCATCGGCCAAACGGGCGGGCACACGATGAAAAAACCGGCATTTTTGCAGGGCGGAACCAACAAAACATTGAATATTGGGGTCAAAACCGGAAAGGCTAGTAGCATGTCTCATGGCAATCATCTTTGCAAAACAAGGAGAGGAGATCTCAAGCATGGATCAATTTGCATTGTTGCTGGTGATCATTGGCGCCATCAACTGGGGCTGTATCGGCATCTTTGGCTTTGACGTTGTGGGTTGGATTTTCGGCGGCCCGGTGTCCACCCTGTCCCGCATCATTTTCACGCTGGTGGGACTTGCGGGCATCTGGTGCATATCCCTGTTCTTCCGCGATACCGAGCTGGTTGAAATCGGAAAGCGCCGTGCCGAGGGCGAAAAGTTCTAAAAGAGCCGGCCCCACCCGCCCAAACGCCCCTGCGTGAGGGCGGCAAAGGCCGTGTCCCTTTCCCGCGGTCAAACGGCCGCGGCACCTCCCAGACAAAGCCGGAAGAGGATTCCTCTTCCGGCTTTGCCGCGCCTGCGCATTGATTTTCGCCCCGGGGGGTGCCATAATGGAGGAACAAAACGCCCGGAAGGGATCACGAGATGACCGCGATGAAAGACACCAGGCGGTTCGCCCTGCTGGCGGCGCTGCTCCTGCTGGCACAGGTCGGCTGTGCGCCGGTGCGGGGCCCGCTGCCGGACGGCTATGTCCCGCCGCTCGCGCTGGTGGGCGATCTGCAGCATCCGACAAGCCTCGACCGCGCGTCGGCCGAGGCCTATCGCTGGGACAGCGTCGAGCTGGAGGGGCGGACACTGCCCTGCCTTGCGCTGAGCCAGCTGCTCGAGGAGGCGGCGCCCTTTCCGGCCGCCTTCATGCGGCTGCTGCTGGTCGGCGGCGACGGCCGGGGCCTCGAGCTGCTGGGGGATGCGGTTGCGGAGGTGCGCATCGCCTTCTCGGAGACCGCGGGCTGGGTGGCGCTGGCCGGGACAAACCCGGCGCAGCCCGCCGCGCAGTCGCTGACGCACATCGTGGTCGAGTGCCAGAGCGGCGACCACGGCCTGCGCTTTTTAACCGGCGATTACCGCAACGGCTCCTTTTTGACGGCCGGCGGCCTGCTGGGCGGCAACAGCTGGCCGATGTGGGAGTATGACGGCCCCACCGACCTCGGCGGGCTGCAGGCCGCTGTTTATGAGACCCGTCTCTGGGCGGCCTCCGAGCTCGAGGCCGGGGCGGAGTACGCCGTTGTGCTGCGGGATGGCGGCCTGCGCAGGCTGCGCCCGCAGCGGGAACCCCACTTTGAGGCCTCCGGCAACCACGTCGACCTCGCGCTGCCGGGCGAGGGGGTGCTGCAGGACGTGGCCGGCCTAGTGGCAGACCCACCCGCGCGCTGCCTGACCGACCTGCCGGGCGATGTGCTGGGCCTGCTCGCACAGGGACAGCCGGTGCTGGTGCTGCTGCTGGACGGCTGGGGCTGGCGCATGGCCGAGCAGGCCGGCGTCTCGGGCGGGCACCCACACCTCTCCTCGCTGCCGCTGCAGCGGGCGATGGCGGTCTACCCGACCTGCACGCCAGCCGGACTGGCCAGTCTGCTGACCGGCGAGACGCCCGATGTCCACGGGCTGACGGCCCCGGAGCAGCGCAGCTTTGCGGGGGAGGACCTCTTTGCAAAGGCCGCCGCGCGCGGATTTGTCTGCGCCTATGTCGAGGACGAGGGCGCCCCGGTCGACACCTCGCTCGAGGCCCGGCGCGCCGCCGACCAGGGCGGCCCCTTCGGCGCCGACGACGAGGTGTTCGCGCTGGCGCTGCAGGCCGCCGCCGAGGGCCCCGACCTGCTGGTCGTGCGCTTTGGCGGCATCGGGTCGGTGGCGCTCGAGACCGGGCCCTATTCGCTGCACACACTCAACCGCATGCGGCAGGTCGACGGCTATGTCGAGGCGCTGAGGGCGGCCTGGCCGGGCGCCGTGGTCGTCACCTCGGGCCACGGCGTGGCCGAGCTGCCGGTGGGCGGCCGCTGCGGCGAGCTGACGGGCGAGGAGTTCTTTGTGCCCTACTGCCTCCTCGAGGGGCCGGCGCATTGAGCCGCCGCGGCAGCGCCCGCATGCAGCGGGGGAGAGGGGACTGAGCCATGGACCGGTACGACGTCGCCGTCGTCGGGCTGGGGCCCGCGGGGGCCTTTTTGGCCGGGCATCTGCGCGGCGACCTGCGCTTGATTGCGATCGACCGCAAGCGGCCAGGGCAGCAGGCCGGCTTTCACAAGCCCTGCGGCGGCCTGCAGCACCCCGATCTGGTAGTCCCGGTAGCGGTGCACCCAGAAGCTGACCGCGCCCTCCTCGAGCGATTGCGCCTCGTCGACCACCCGCTCCCGGTCCACGGCGTGCACCTGCCCAAGCCCCTCGCAGGTGGGGCAGGCCCCCTCCCTGGTGTTGAAGGAGAAGTCGGTGCGGGTCAGCTTGTCCATGCTGCGCCCGCAGACGCAGCAGTCCATAGACACCCGGTAGTGGTCGCCCACCCGCTCGGTCTGCTCCCGGCAGTCGGCCGAGGAGATGGCGGCGCCGCAGTGCGGACAGCTGCGCACCCCGAGCTTTTCGTAGAGCATGCGCAGGTCGGTGTAGAGGTCGGTCAGCGTGCCCACGGTTGAGCGCGGGTTTTTGTTGGCGTCCCGCTGGGTGATCAAAACGGCCGGCGAAAGGCCGCGGATGCGCTCCACCTTTGGCTTTGGGATGCCCTGCAGCGAGAGTGCCTCGAGGTACTGCCGCTGGCACTCGTTGAAGAGGACGTCCACCAGCAGCGTCGACTTGCCCGAGCCCGAGCGCCCGGTGAAGACGACCAGCTGCTGCTTGGGGATGTCCAGCGAGAGGTTTTTGAGGTTTCCCTCGCAGGCGCCGGTGATGCGGATGTCGGACATGGCGTCCCTCCTCCAGGCAAGATAAAATGGGCCCCCATTGTACGGCAGGGCCCCTGTCGCTGTCAAGTGTGGGCGCTCAGTGAACGCAAAAGGCCCCGGACGCCTGGGTCCGGGGCCTGTCGGGTGTCAGGATTGTTCCCCGCCAAAGGTGAGGCGGATTTTGACGATCTCGGAACGGCTGGCGGTGCGCAGCGGCGGGCCCCAGGTGCCGACGCCCGAGGTCACGACGCTGTGGCGTCCGCCGAGGTCGAGGTGGCCGTACGCGTTGGCAAAGAGCCGCCTGGTCACCAGCCCGCCGGGAAAGAGCTGCCCGTTGTGGGTGTGGCCGCAGACGGTCAGGTCGATGCCGGCCTCGGCCTCTTCGCGGATCTCCTCGGGCTGGTGGTCGAGCATGAAGACCGGCTTTGCGAGGTCGACGTTCTGCATCAGCTCCTGGAGGGGCAGGCGCTTCTCGTGCGGCCCGATCGGGCGAAAGTCCTTCCGGCCGACCACCGTAAAGCCCTCGAGCTCCGCAGCCTCGTCCCGCAGCAGCGTCACGCCGGCCTGCGCAAAGAACACCTCGATGTCGTCGACCTCGGGGCGGATGCGCAGGTCCACGTCGTGGTTGCCGAGGCAGGCAAAGGTGCCGTAGGTGGATTTGAGCCCCGACAGGATTTCGGCGCTGCCGGGCAGGTCCTTGACCCCGGCGATGTCGTTGTCAAAGAAGTCGCCGGCGATGAAGACCAGGTCGGCCCGCAGGTCGTTGATGCGCGCGACCACCTTCTCAAGCCGCCGCCCCGTGATGGTCTTGCCCAGGTGCAGGTCCGAAAAGACCGCGATGGTCAGCTGGTCGTGCCCCCTGCAGGGCTTGTCGAGGCGGATGTCGTATTCCTTGGTGGCGATGCACAGCGCCGAGCCGGCCGCAAGCAGAAAGCTGCCGGCCGCAAAGATCAGCACGAGCCAGCCCGACCGGTACGGGTCCAGCGTGCGAAGGCCCAGCGGCGCGCAGGCCAGCCGGACGGCGTCGGCCACCAGCATGAAGACGCCGAAAAACAAAAAAAAGCCAAGCCAGCCGTTGGAGAGCGTGGCGGCCACCCGGCTAAACCAGCCGATGCGGAACACCCTGGCCAGCAGCACCGAGCTGTGCAGCAGGCCGTACAGCACCCAGAACAGGGCGACCGGAATCGCCGGCAGCAGCATCGAGAGCCAGGCAATCAGGCGGATGCCGACGTAGGCGCAAAAGGCCGCGTAGGTGAGCAGGCAGGCCTTGACAATGCTGCGGACAACCGAGCGCTCCCCCTTTGGAAATGCCGAAATTCGGCCCGCCCTGGCGGTGGACAACGGTTCCATGTCGTATCCCATCCCATCGTCAGCGCAAAGCTGATTTTTCATTAAAAAAAGGGCAAACAGTATGCAGTCCATGAATCATTATATCGCCGGCGGGCACCCGTTGTCAATTGAAGCGGTACCGATCGGGATGGTAAAATATGAAAATTTTAAGACTGGATACCGCAGGCGATCCGCGAGATGCGGCGGACACCGCCGTGCGGATCACAGGGGGTCCGCCACCGCGGCCCTTTTGCGCGCCGGCGCCGGTGCGGTCCGGTCGGTCACGGTGGCGACCAGGCGGTTGATGGGGTAGCCCTTTTCCGACCAGGTGCGCTCGTATTCGGTCACGATGTTGAAGGCCGGGTTTTCGGCGTGCAGGTCGTAGCTGACCTGCGAGAGCGCAAAGCCGCAGGCCGTGAGCTCCCCGATCGAAAAGTCGAACAGCGGCCGGTTGTCGGTCTTGAAGTGGAGCTCGCCGCCCGGACCCAGCAGCCGCATATAGGCGGCCAGAAAGCTGCGGTGGGTCAGCCTGCGCTTGGCCTGGCGGCTCTTGGGCCAGGGGTCGCAGAAGTTGAGGTACAGGCGGCTGACCTCGCCGGGCGCAAAGTAGTTGTCCAAAAAGGCGGCGTCGCCCAGCACAAAGCGCAGGTTCGAAAGCCCCGCCTCCACCGCCTTTTCCAGGGCCAGCACCAGCACCTCTGGCACCTTGTCAAAGGCGATTAGGCAGCGGCCCTGCTCGCGGCGGGCCAGCTCGCAGATGAAGGCCCCCTTGCCGCAGCCCAGCTCCAGGTCGAGCGGCGCGTGCGGCGGTGCGCCAAACAGCGCCCGCCAGGCCCCCCGGTGTTGCTCGGGCTGCCCGACCAGCACGGCCGAGGCCGCCTCCATGCGCGGGTCCAGATTTTTGCGCTTGCGCGGACGCATGCCACATCCCCCTCTATCAAAATGATTGTCAACGTACAGTATAGACGATCAAAAAGCACTTTACAACCGGCGGGTGCTTGTACTATACTGTGTACAGCCTTTAAATCGGTCCCGTGAGGCCGGCAAGGACAATTGTGAGCTGGATGCGTCCCAGTGGGGGCAGGGTTGACCTGCCGCGCATGCCCAAGGGATCATTGTGCCTGCCGCGCCGTTTTGCGCCGGCAGGTTTTTTTGTGCGCGGCGGGGCCAGGAGCTGGGGGGATTGACGTGACACAGCCGGTCAAGGCCGTGATCATGGAGGGCGACACGCTGTCGCGCACCATCTCGCGCATCGGCTACGAAATTGCCGAGCGCAACCGCGGGGTCGACAACCTCTGCCTGATCGGTATTTTGGGCAAGGGGCCGCCGCTGGCCGGCCGCATCGCCGAGCGGCTGGAGCACATGGAGGGCATCCGCCCGCCGGTGGGGCAGGTGGACACCACCCCCTACCGCGACGACCGCGCGGGGGGGCCGGCCGAGGACCGCAGCGACATCCCCTTTTCGCTGGACGGCCGGCGGGTGGTGCTGGTGGACGACGTGATGCAGACCGGGCGAACCGTGCGGGCCGCCATCGAGGCCCTGATGGCGCGGGGGCGCCCCGCGCAGGTGCAGCTCTTTGTGCTGGTCGACCGCGGCCACCGCGAGCTGCCCATCAAGGCCGACTACGTCGGCAAGAACCTGCCCACCTCCCGCGGCGAGCGGGTGCTGGTGCGGCTGCGGGAGCAGGGCGGGGACGACACGGTCGTAATCGTTGAAAATACGATGGAACATACGATGGAACATACGGGAGGTGAGCCGAGATGAAGGTCCTGATTCGCGGGGCCCTCTTGCTGGACCCCGGCGCAACGCCGGCCGGGCGGCGCGGAGATTTGTTGATCCGCGAGGGGCGCATTGAAGCGATTGGCGAGCAGCTGCCGCAGGGCGACGCGCAGGTCATCGAGGCCGGCGGCCTCGTGCTGGCGCCGGGGCTTGTGGACCTGCACGTCCACCTGCGCTACCCCGGCCAGACCCACAAGGAGGACCTGGCGACGGGGGGCCGTGCCGCCGCGGCGGGCGGCGTGACCACCTTCTGCGCCATGCCCAACACCACGCCGGCCGTGGACAACGTGGACACCCTGCAGGACATCCGGCTACAGGCGCAGGCGGTCTGTCCGGTCAAACTGCGCCAGGCCGCCGCGATCACGGTGGGCCTGCGCGGCGAGCGGCCCACCGACCTCGCGGCGCTGGCGGCGGCCGGGGCGGCCGCCTTTACCGACGACGGGCGCCCGGTGCTCAGCAGCGCCCACATGAAGCAGGCGCTGATCGAGGCCGCGCGGCTCGGGCTGCCGGTGTTCTCGCACAGCGAGGACCTCACGCTGCCGCCCGAGGACCCGGCCAGCGAGGCCATCGCGGTGGCCAGGGAGATCGCGCTGGCCGAGCAGACCGGCTGTCCGGTGCACATCTGCCACGTCTCGTCGGCCCAGTCGGTACGGCTGCTGCGGGACGCCAGGGCGGCCGGCCTGCCGGTCACGGCCGAGACGGCGCCCCACTACCTCACGCTGACCGCGGAGGAGGTGCGCGGCGACCCCAACCGCAAGATGAACCCGCCGCTGCGCGGCGAGCGGGACCGGCAGGCCGTGTGCGCGGCGTTGTGCGAGGGGGTCATCGACGTCATCGCGACCGACCACGCCCCCCACAGCCCCGCGGAAAAGGCCCTGCCCTATGCCGAGGCCCCGAACGGGGTCGTCGGGCTCGAGACCTCGCTGGCCGCCGCCATCACGGCGCTGGTGGTCCCGGGGCTGCTCTCGCTGCCCGCGCTGTTCTACCGCATGGCCACGCGCCCGGCCGAGATCCTGGGGGTCCCGGGCGGCCGGCTGCTGCCCGGCGCCCCGGCCGATCTGGTGCTGCTCGACCCCGTGGCCCGCTGGCGGGTGGAGCCCGACCGGCTGCACAGCCGGTCAAAAAACACCCCCTTTGCCGGCCGGGAGCTGACCGGCCGCGTCAAGCTGACCCTCGTGGACGGCAGCGTCGTCTACCGGGACGACCGGGGGGAGACCTGATCCAGGCCCTGCCGGCACCTGCCCGAACCGCCCGCCGCAGAGGTCCCAGGCAAGGGGTACAACTTCCCTGCGGGCGAACCGAACGAAAAGACTCCCCCGCAAATTCTGCGGGCGGATTCCGTCTGCACGTTACCTAAAAGGAGGCCTGCCATGTCTGTCGACATCCTGATCGAACGCATCATCCGGCTGCAGAACCCCAGCGTCATGGGGCTGGACCCGGCGCCGCAGCTGATTCCGCCCCACCTGCTGGAGCAGGCGCAGGGGCAAAACCCCTTCGAGCGGGCCGCAAACGCGGTGACCCTGTTCAACCGGGGGCTGATCGACGCCGTCTGTGACATCCTGCCGGCCGTCAAGCCCCAGCTGGCCTGCTACGAGCAGCTGCGCCACGAGGGCATGCGGGCCTACTACGACACGGTGCGCCACGCAACGCAGCGGGGCCTGTTCGTCATTGCCGACGCCAAGCGCGGGGACATCGGCTCGACCTGCGACTACTATGCCGCCGCCCACCTCGGCGAGGTGGAGCTGTACGGCGAGCGGCTGCCGGTCTTTGACGCCGACGCGCTCACGGTCAACCCCTACCTCGGCAGCGACGGCCTGGCCCCCTTCATGAAGACCGGCAAGCTGCTGTTTGTGCTGACCAAGACCAGCAACCCCTCCTCGGGCGAGTTTCAGGACCGCCTGCTCGAGGGGACGCCGCTCTACCGCGCCGTGGCCGAGCGCCTGGCCGCCCTCGGGCGGGAGGGCGTCGGCCGCTTTGGCTACGACAACCTGGGCGCCGTGGTGGGCGCCACCTACCCCGAGCAGCTGGCCGAGCTGCGCCGGGCGCTGCCCCACACCTTCTTCCTGGTGCCGGGCTACGGCGCCCAGGGCGGCGGCGGGGCCGAGGCGGCGGCCGCCTTTGACGGGCGGGGCCTCGGCGCCATCGTCAACTCCTCGCGCGGCATCATCGGCGCCTGGAAAAAGACCGGCGACGGCCGGCACTTTGCCGAGGCGGCGCGGGAGGCCGCGCTGGCCATGCGTGAGGAGTTGCGCGCTTGCATTGGACACCCCATCGGCGAGGGGGTGCGGGCATGAGCGGACAGGGCGCCTACCTGCTGCTGGAGGACGGCAGCCGCTTTGAGGGGGAGCCCCTCGGCGCCGCCGGCCTGGCGGTGGGGGAGGCCGTCTTTTCGACGCTGCTGACCGGGCACCAGCGGCTGCTGACGAGCCCCGTCACGAGCGGGCAGCTGCTGACGCTGACCTCCCCGCTGATCGGCAACGTCGGCCACAGCCGCCAGGAGATGGAGGGGGAGCGCGTCTACGCCGCCGGCCTCATCGTGCGGGAGTGCGCCGCCCGGCCGAGCAACTTCCGCGCCGAAGGCCCCTTTGAGGCCTTTTTGACCGAACAGGGCGTCGTGGGGCTGCAGGGCGTGGACACCCGCGCGCTGACCCGCCACCTGCGGTCGGCCGGCCGGCTGCGCGGGGCCATCGTCTCGGGCGTCGCGGCCGACGACGAAGCGCTGCTGGCACAGCTGGGGGCGCTGGAATTCTGTCCCGACCTCTCCGGTGCGCGCTACACGCCCGCCGTCCAGCCCACCGGCTTTCTGGTGGCGGTGGTCGACTACGGCTGCGGCGACGGCCTGCTGCGCCAGCTGGAGGCGCAAAATTGCCGCGTGCGGCTGCTGCCCCCCGACTTTGCGCCCGAGCAGGCGGCGGGGGCCGACGGCCTGCTGCTCAGCGACGGGCCGGAGCGGCTCGACCACCCGGTTGAAGCGCTGACGGCGCTGCTGCACAGCGGCCTGCCCATGCTGGGCATCGGCACCGGACACCTGACGCTGGCCCGCGCGGCCGGCTGCGACCTGCTGCGGCTGCCCTGCGGGCACCGCGGCGCCAACTACCCGGTCACGGTCCTGGAGCAGGACTGCACCGTCATCACCGAGCAGCACCACGGCTGTGCGGTCTGCCCCGACTCGGCCGCAGCCCATGGCCTGACGGTCAGCCATATCAACCGGAACGACGGCAGCGTCGAGGGCCTGCGCTACGGCGCGGCGCCCTGCCTTTCGGTGCAGTTCACGCCGCCCGACGGCCCCTGGCCGCAGGGCGGGGAGACGGTGCTGGAGACCTTTTGCGGCCTGATGGCGGAGGGGAGGGGAGCCCATGCCTAAACGTGCGGACATTCGGCGGGTGCTGGTCATCGGCTCCGGCCCCATCATCATCGGACAGGCCGCCGAGTTCGACTACGCCGGCACCCAGGCCTGCGTCGCGCTGCGCGAGGAGGGCTGCGAGGTGGTGCTGGTCAACAGCAACCCCGCCACCATCATGACCGACACCCACATGGCCGACGCCATCTACGTCGAGCCGCTCAACGCGCGCACGCTCGAGCGCATCATCCTCAAGGAGCGGCCGGACAGCCTGCTGCCCACGCTGGGCGGTCAGGTCGGCCTCAACCTGGCCATGGAGCTGGCCGAGAGCGGCTTTCTGGAGCGGCAGGGCGTGCGGCTGCTGGGCTGCCACCCCGACTCGATCAAAAAGGCCGAGGACCGCGAGGCCTTCCGCGAGGCCATGCTGGCGCTCGGCGAGCCCATCGTGCCCTCGGGCGTCGTGGACAACCTAGGGGGGGCGCTAGCGCTGGCCGCCGAGATCGGCTATCCGGTCGTGGTGCGGCCGGCCTACACCATGGGGGGCACCGGCGGCGGCTTTGCGGCCGACGAGGCCGAGCTGCGCGAGATCGCGCCGGCCGGCCTTGCGGCCTCCCGCGTGGGACAGGTGCTGATCGAGCGCGGCATCGCGGGCTGGAAGGAGATCGAGTTCGAGGTCATGCGGGACGAGAGCGGCTGCGCCATCGCGGTCTGCTCGATGGAGAACGTCGACCCGGTCGGCATCCACACCGGCGACTCCATCGTGGTGGCCCCCACGCAGACGCTGGGCCGCCAGGAGTACGACATGCTGCGCCGCTCGGCGCTGCGCATCATCTCGGCGCTGGGCATCAACGGCGGCTGCAACGTGCAGTTCGCGCTGCACCCGGACTCCGAGGAGTACGCGCTGATCGAGGTCAACCCGAGGCTCTCCCGCTCCTCGGCGCTGGCCAGCAAGGCCACAGGCTTTCCGATTGCGCGGGTGGCCTCCAAGCTGGCGCTGGGCTACCGGCTGGACGAGATCGTCAACACCGTGACCGGGCGCACCTACGCCAGCTTTGAGCCGGCCGTCGACTACGTGGTGCTCAAGTTCCCGCGCTTTCCGTTCGACAAGTTCGTCTACGCGCAGCGCAGGCTCGGCACCCAGATGAAGGCGACCGGCGAGGTCATGGCCATCGCGGCCGGCTTTGAGGCCGCGCTGATGAAGGCCGTTCGCTCGGCCGAGATCGGCTGCGACCGGCTCTGGATGAAGGCGCTGGACGGCCTGCCGGTCGAGCAGCTGCAGGCGCGCCTCGACCGCTGCGACGACACCCGCCTGTTTGTGCTGGCCGAGCTGCTGCGCCGGGGCTGCACGGTCGAAGAGCTGTGTGAACGCACCGGCATCGACCGCTGGTTTTTGGACAGGCTGGTCAATCTTCTGGACGTGGAGCAGGCGCTTGCGCAGGGACCCCTCGACGCCGCGCTCTACAGGCGGGCCAAGCGCATGGGCTTTTTGGACGCCGTGATTGAGCGGCTGTCGGGGCAGCCCGTGGTCCGCAGCCGCCGCGCCAGCTTTAAGACCGTCGACACCTGCGCCGCCGAGTTCGAGGCCAAGACCCCCTACTTTTACTCGACTTGGGACGAGGCCTGCGAGGTGGAGCCGCTCGAGGGGGACAAGGTGCTGGTCTTCGGCTCGGGGCCCATCCGCATCGGGCAGGGCATCGAGTTTGACTACTGCTCGGTGCACTGCGTCTGGGCGCTGCGCAAGTACGGCTACAAGGCCATCATCGTCAACAACAACCCCGAGACCGTCTCGACCGACTTCGACACGGCCGACCGCCTCTACTTCGAGCCGCTGACGCCCGAGGACGTGCGCAGCATCGTCGAGGCCGAGGGCGCCACCAAGGCGGTGGTGCAGTTCGGCGGGCAGACCGCCATCAACCTGGCCGGCCACCTGGCCGACATGGGGGTGGAGATCCTGGGCACCTCGGCCGACAGCATCGACGCGGCCGAGGACCGCGAGCGCTTCGACGCACTGCTGACCGCGTGCGGCATCCCGCGGCCGGCCGGCGCGACGGTCTTCACGGCCGAGCAGGCGGTCAGGGCGGCCGGCGAACTCGGGTACCCGGTGCTGGTGCGCCCCTCCTACGTGCTGGGCGGGCAGGGCATGGCCATCGCCTTCACGCCGGCCGAGGTCGTCGAGTATATGGAGATCATCAACCGCACGCACCAGGAGCACCCGATTCTGGTCGACAAGTACCTGATGGGCAAGGAGGTCGAGGTCGACGCCATCTGCGACGGCGAACAGATTCTGATCCCCGGCATCATGGAGCACGTCGAGCGGGCGGGCGTCCACTCGGGCGACTCCATCTCGGTCTACCCCACGCGCAGCATCCCGGCCAGGGCCAAGTTCAAGATGGTGCAGTACACCGAGCGCATCGCCAAGGCGCTGTCGGTCGTGGGGCTGGTCAACATCCAGTTTGTGCTGTACAATGACGAGGTCTATATCATCGAGGTCAACCCCCGCTCCAGCCGCACGGTGCCCTACATCTCCAAGGTGACTGGCGTGCCGATGGTGGAGCTGGCCACCCGTTGCGTGCTGGGCGAGCGGCTGCGGGACATGGGCTACGGCACCGGCCTCTACCCCGAGGGCAGCTACTACGCCGTCAAGGTGCCGGTCTTCTCGTTCGAGAAGCTGCACGACCTCGACACCCAGCTCGGCCCCGAGATGAAGTCGACCGGTGAGGTGCTGGGCATCGCGTCCGAGTACCGGCAGGCGCTGTTCAAGGGGGTGCTAGCGGCCGGCTACCGCAACCGCAGGGGGGACTGCGGCGTGCTGCTGACCGTGCGGGACACCGACAAACAGGAGCTGATCCCCATCGCCGACCGCATCGCCTCGCTCGGGTACGAGCTCTACGCCACGGCCGGCACCGCCCGCACGCTCAACCAAAACATGATCGCCGCCAACGCGGTCAACAAGATTGGGGAGGGCAAGCCCGACATCCTCGACCTGCTGGACAGCGGGCGCATCGGCTATGTGGTCTCGACCGACAGCAAGGGGCGCATCCCGACGCTGGACAGCGTCAAAATCCGCCGCAAGGCGGTGGAGCGCGCCATTCCCTGCTTTACCGCCATCGACACGGCCGACGCCTTTGTGAGCTGTCTCGAGCTCGACATCGGAGAGGACGACCTGGAACTGATCGACATCACAACGCTGTGAGGAGGAACGCCATGCCCCCCATCCTGGAGCAGGGAACCATCAGGCGGGCCGAAAGGCTGTGCCACAACGTAATCGACCTGCGCATTGAAAGTCCGCGCATTGCACGAGAGGTGCAGCCCGGCCAGTTCGTGCACATCAAGTGCGCCGACGACCTGCTGCTGCGCCGCCCCATCAGCGTCTGCGACGTCGAGGACGGGCAGCTGCGGCTGATCGTCGAGGTGGCCGGCGCCGGCACCCGCTGGCTGTACGGGCGGCGGGCGGGCGAGGTGCTCGACCTGCTAGGCCCGCTGGGCGACCGCGGCTTCCCCACGCCCGATGCGCGCGGGGGACCCGTGCTGCTGCTGGGCGGCGGCTGCGGCGTGGCGCCGCTGCTGCTGGCGGCCAAGTGCTCGCCGGTGGCCGTTGACATGGTCATGGGCTTTACAGAGAAGTGCCGCGTCATCATGGAGCAGGACTTCAAGAGCTGCTGCCGCAGCCTGACCGTCTGCACCGACGACGGCAGCTACGGCA
Organism: Clostridiales bacterium; assembly: GCA_012719075.1. GTDB lineage: Bacteria > Bacillota > Clostridia > Oscillospirales > Feifaniaceae > JAAYBB01. The sequence continues at coordinate 16,936 of JAAYBB010000038.1, forward strand.
CCGCCGGCTTTGTCTCGCAGGCGGCCCTGCGCCTGCTGGAGCAGGAGGACTACCAGGCCGTCTTCTCCTGCGGCAGCATGGCCATGCTGAAGAGCGTGGTGCAGGCTGTCGAGCGGGCGGACATCCCCTGCTACCTCTCGCTCGACGAGCGCATGGGCTGCGGGCTCGGGGCCTGCCTCGGCTGCGCCGTCAAGCTGCGCGGCGAAGGCGGGGCGGAGCACTACGGGCACGTCTGCAAGCAGGGCCCGGTCTTTGAGCTGAGGGAGGTGGTCTGGGATGTCTGAGCTGTCGGTCCGCTTTGCCGGAATCCCCTTTAAAAACCCCGTCACGGTGGCCTCGGGCACCTTTGCCTTTGGGCGCGAGTATGTCGACTTTTTCGACCTCTCCCGCCTGGGCGGCATCGCCGTAAAGGGGCTGACCTATACAGAGCGGCAGGGCAACAGGCCGCCGCGCATCGCCGAGACCCCGATGGGCATGCTCAACAGCATCGGGCTGCAAAACCCCGGCTACCGGGCCTTCATCGAGACCGAGCTGCCCTGGCTGCGCCGCTTTGACACGGTGCTGATCGCCAACATCACCGGCGCCACGCCGCGCGAGTACGCCGAGATGGCCGAGGCCCTCGGCGGCGCGGGGCTGGATTTGATCGAGATCAACGTCTCCTGTCCCAACGTCAAGGAGGGGGGCGCGCTGTTCGGCGCCTCGGCCGGCGGCATCACCGAGGTCGTGACGGCCTGCCGCCGGGCGACCGACGCCAAGCTGATGGTCAAGCTCTCCCCCAACGTGACCGACATCGCCGAGATGGCCAAGGCGGCCGAGGCGGCCGGCGCCGACGCGCTGTCGCTGATCAACACGCTGCTGGGCATGCGCATCGACATTGCCACCCGCCGCCCCATTCTGGGCAACAACCTGGGCGGGCTTTCGGGCCCAGCCGTCAGGCCGGTGGCGGTGCGCATGGTCTACCAGGTGGCGCAGGCCGTGCGGCTGCCGATCCTGGGCATGGGCGGCATTGCGACGGCCGACGACGCGCTGGAGTTTTTGCTGGCCGGCGCCACGGCCGTCGCGGTCGGGACCGCCACCATCGTCGACCCGCTGGCCCCCATCCGGGTGCTCGAGGGGCTGGAGCGGCATTTGCACTCGACAGGCGAATCGGTCGGTGATATAATTGGTGCCGTGCAGATGAATTAATTGCGGCATTTTGGAGGAGGATATTGTTGGTGACCACGGTGTACCTGGTGCGTCACTGCGAGTCGCTCGGCAACATCGGGCGGCGCATGCAGGGGCGCACCGACTGCGACATTTCGGAAAACGGCGCGCTGCAGCTTGAGCATTTGAAGCGGCGCATGGCCGGAGAGCCCATTGACGTGATTTACTCGAGTCCGCTGCGCCGCGCCTACAAGACGGCCGAGGCCATCCGTGGCGACCGCGACATCGACATCCACGTGCGGGAGGACCTGCAGGAGATGTCGTTTGGCGACTGGGAGGACAAGGACTGGGCCACCTTGAACGCCACCTATCCGGGCGAGTCGGAAAAGTGGCGCAGCAGGCCCTACGAGATCAACTTTGCAAACGGCGAGACCTTTCAGCAGGTGGAGGACCGCTTTTTCCGCGCGGTCGAAGAGATTGTCAAACAGCACCCCGGCCAGCGCATCGCCATCGCCACCCACGCCACCCCGATTCGGGTCTATGCGCGGCGGGTGCAAAACGCCGACTACGACCTGCAGACGGTGGACTGGGCGCGCAACACCTCCATCTCGACCTTTGAGTACGACGAGCTGGGCAACGTGTTCCTGGTGTCCTACGGCGACATCGCCCACCAGCCCGAAGACCTGTTGTTCCACTTTAAAGAGACCAGGGCCTCGAAATAGCAGAGGGCCGTCAAGGAGGAATTGCAATGCCTGAAGAAAAAAAGCCGGAGTACGAGGGCGCACTGTTGACGCTGGAGGGCGAGGACGGCCAGGAGGAGATCTTTGAGCACCTCGACACGCTGGAGTACGAGGGGGCGCTCTACTTCGCGCTGATGCCGGTGCACGACGCGGCCGAGGACTACCTCGACGCCGACGGCGAGCTGGTCTTTATGAAGGTCTACGAGGAGGACGGCGAGGAGATGCTCTGCGGCCTCGAGCCCGGCGACGAGGCCTTTGAGGAGGTCCGCGCCCGCTTTGTCGAGCGGCTGTCGGAGGAGTTTGAGATCATCGAGGACGACGAAGAGCTGTAGGCGCCGTTTTGGTTGTTTTGTTGCAATGACAGGCCCTATATTTATAAAAAATTTCCTATTGTTTCGAAATTCTGCTGTGGTATAATAGAGTTGACCTCGGCGGAAGCCCTGACGACAGGGCGCATGGTTGTCTTTTTAAATCCGACACTTATCATAAGGGAGCAGCCTCTCTGATGGCGGGATGCCAGCCTGCCCGTGCTTGCACGGATGTGGGACGCGCGAAACCATCCGGTGCGCACCCACCTGCATATAAGCAGGGGTTATGATTGGCAGCCATATCCCCGGGGCATACGAAAGACTGCTTTTGGCAGCCGTATAAAAGAGGACGGAGCTTGTGCTCCGCCCTCTTTGCCTGTGTGTGTGGGTAAGGGGCCCTGTGACGAGCGGCATGGACACTGAGGCAATGGATCCCGTGAACCAAACACACAGCGTCTCTTCCCGCGCCGATTTTGATGCTCAGCTTGCTGTCCATTAAAATTGCACCCACGCAAGACCTGTGCGCCCACTTGGATGGCGCGTTCTCTCGCCATCCGCACTTCCAGCATTATTCATGATTTCAAAATACTTCCTTGACGTTTATTCTCGAAAATGGTATTATTTGATTAACTCAATGGTTTATTTAAGACTGATTAAATCGTTGCGTATGGCCCTTTTAGTGTCGTCGCTATTTACCCGGAAAATGAACGATGGGTGTGGCAGGGGGAGTTAAGTGGGATATTTAGTCGTCAGTTTTGATATTGCATATCGGGGTCTTCAGGTGGCCTGTTTGATTTTAGTGTGCCGTGCCATGGTCAAATACTTGCGTCAGGGATAGCAGATCCCTTGTTTGCCAAGGCAAAAACTTCAGATCAGCAGGGGTTATAATTGGCAGCCGTATACTAAAGAGGGCGGAGCATGTGCTCCGCCCTCTTTGCCTGTGGTCGGGGAGGCGGCCTTGCCCCCGACCGGTCCCGAGAGCCGCCATGATGCCGGCGGGGCAGCAGGGCGCGGATGCACAGCCGCGCCGGCCAAAAATCCGGTGGCGCTTGGTTGGTTGAAGCCCCGGCGCAGCTGTGGTAGACTAAACCAAGATGATCCATGGCCACAAAACCACGGGAGGGAACTGAAATGGGCGAAAAATTGTACCACATCCAGCTGTGCCGGGAGGACCTGCAGGGCGCCAGGTACGCCATCCTGCCGGGGGACCCCGGCCGCGTGCCGCTGATTGCCGCACAGCTGTCGGGGGCCGTCCCGCTTGCGCAAAACCGCGAGTACACCTCCTGGCTCGGGGAACTTGAAGGGGAGCGGGTGGCGGTGGTCTCCACCGGCATCGGCGGCCCCTCGGCCGCCATCTGCATCGAGGAGCTGGCCCAGCTGGGCGTGGACACGCTGGTGCGGGTGGGCACCTGCGGCGGCATGCAGCTCGAGGTCAAGGCCGGCGACGTCATTGTCGCTTCCGCCGCCATCCGCATGGAGGGCACCAGCCGGGAGTACCTGCCCATCGAGTTCCCGGCCGTCGCGGACTTCGCGGTGACGGCGGCGCTCAAGCGGGAGGCCGAGGCGCTGGGCATCGACCACCACGTCGGCGTGGTGCAGTGCAAGGACAGCTTTTACGGCCAGCACAGCCCCGCGCGCATGCCGGTGAGCTACGAGCTGCAAAATAAGTGGGCGGCCTGGGTGCGGGGCGGCGCGCTGGGCAGCGAGATGGAGACGGCGGCGCTCTTTACGGTCTGCAGCGCGCTGCGGCTGCGGGCCGGCGCCGTGCTGATGAGCATCTGGAACCAGGAGCGGGAGCGGGCCGGCCTGCCGCAGGAGCACCACCACGACACCGAGCGGGCGGTGCGGGTGGCGGTCGGCGCCGTCGCGCGGCTGATCCGCGCCGCCCGGGAGGGTGTGTGATGGGCCGCCTGAAAGGGCTGCTGGCGCTGCTGTCTGCGCTGGTCCTGCTGCCGGCGCTCGCAGTGCTGCCGGCCGCGGCCGACGACCTGGTCGGCCACTGGGCCGAGCCGACGCTGCGCCGCTGGAGCGACATGGGCTGGTTTGTCGGGGATGGCGGCGGGGTCTACCGCCCGGACGACACCATCTCGCGGGCCGAGTTCATCACGCTGATCAACAAGACCAAGGGCTTTTACGAGTTCAATCCCGAGTTGCTGGGCCGGATGACGGCCGGGCTTGAGGGCAAGTGGTACTACCCCGAGATCGGCAAGGCGCTGCGGGCCGGCTACTTCGGCACCGGCGAGATCGAGACCTACCAGCGCATGGAGGCGGCCATCCAGCGGCAGGAGGCTATCGCGATGATCGCGCGGGTCGAGGGGCTGGACATCGCGGGGGCCAACCCGATGATCCTCAACGGGGCGCGGGACGCCGACCTGATCGACCGCTGGGCCGAGCCCTATGTGACCGCGGCGGTCGGGGCCGGCCTCGTGACCGGCGAGGGCGGCTATCTGAACCCCGTCCACCGCATGACGAGGGCCGAGGCCGTGACGCTGCTCGACCGCATCCACGCGGGGCTGCGCATCTACGCCTTCCCCGGCCGCTACGGGCCGGAGCAGGGGAGCTGGGATGCCGACGAGGTGCTGGTGACGGCCGAGGGGGTCTCGATCCGCAACCTCAACGTGCGCGGGGACCTGCGCGTGGCAGCCTCGGTCGGTGCCGGCGACCTCTCCTTCGAGCAGGTGAGCGTCTTCGGTGCGCTGCGGCTGGACGGCGGCGGCCGGGCGCTCCACATCGCGGGCTGCCGGCTGTCGTCGCTCGAGCTCAACCGCCCCGGGACCGAGGCACTCATCGACAGCGACAGCACGGTCGGCGACCTGCTGCTGTCGGGCGAGGACTGCCGGTTGGAGCTGGGCGGCAGGGTGCAGATCACGGCGCTGACCGTCACGGGGGCGGCCGAGCTGCGGCTGGAGGAGGGCGCCGACATCGGTCTGCTGACGCTGCGCGCCCCGGCCGACGTGCTCGGCGGGGGGCTGCCGCGGGCGACGCGGGTGGAGTGCGGCGGCGTGCGCTTTGCCGAGCGGCCAAAGCAGCTGACCGTCGCGCCTGGGTTTACGGTCGGCGACTACTATCCGCCAAACCCCTCGCTGGACGAGGAGGGCAACCCCATCCGCGAGGAGGAGGGGGAGCAGGATGAGGGGCCGGCCGTACCGGCCACCGCGGTCGCGCTCGACCGCAGGGCCGCCACGCTGGGGCTCGGGGAGCAGCTGATCCTGGTCAAGACCCTCAAGCCCCAGGGCGCCACCGACAAGTCGGTGACCTGGTCGAGCAGCGACGAGGCGGTCTGCACCGTCACCGGCGGCGGCCGCGTGTGGGCGGTCGGCCGCGGCGAGGCCGTCGTCACCGTCAAGATCGCGAGCGGCATGACGGCAACCTGCACAGTTACGGTGGAGTGAGAAAGCAAAATTCCCGGACCTGTTTTTAGAGGCGCGCGGCCGTCCCTTCGCGGCACCTTCAGCCCCTGTAAAGGGTCGAGACAACAGGGGGGGGGGAGCGCCGGGCAGGGCTGCCGGCAGGCGGCGCGGATGCCGCGTCCGTCGCCGTAAGCGGCACAATTCATAAACAGTATCGAGGTGTAAAAATGGGTCGAAAGGCGATCGCCAACATCATGGCGGTCCTCGTCCTTGTCGGGCTGACCGGCTGCCTGCGGCAGGCGCCCGGTCAGGAACAGCGCCCCCAATCGCCCGGGAACGCCCCGGCGGACGACGTCTTTGTCTGGGCGTTGGACGAGCAGGACGCCTGGGACGACGAGGGGATCGGGCGCTGCGTGTATGACATCCGCATTCCCCACCTGGCCGCCGACACGCCGTCGGCGGGCAGCCTCAATGCGCAAATCGACTTCCTGTTCACGGACGAGGCGCGCCGCTGCCTCGAGCATCCGCGCGACACCAGCTACACGGTCACGGCCACGCTCAGCACGGCGAACGGGATTGCCTCGATCCACCTGCACCAGCAGAGCGCCCCGAGCTACGGGACCGACGGACGCGCCTATGCCGTCGCCTACTCGATTGCGGAGGACTGCATCCTGACGCCGGGCTACATGCTGAACGCCCGCGGGCAGGACCGTGCCGAGCTGCTGGACGCGCTTTGGCGGCGGCTGCAGCAGGGCGGGCTGACCGGGCTGGAGTACCTGGACATCGGAGGCGCCGCCCTTTCCGGCGACGGCGAGCTGATTTTGCTGCTGAACGGCCTGATCCATCCCGAGGGCGCCGACGCATGGAAGACCATTCGGTACTACAATGTCGACACGGACGAGCTGCTCAGCGCCTTTCCGGCCGGGTGATCCGGGGGCCGGGAGCCCCCTGATGTAAATTGGACGGCATGTTTACGACAAGAATGAAATGAGGGAGGATAGGTGTTATTCTTTGTTTCGTTATTTTTCATCGAATTACTGCTTATTGTAGGTGTTGCTTCAATTGGTGCTGCGCTCATGTCTTTTCAACGGGTTCTTGTAGTTCTTGTTTTCAGTTTCTGCGGGTTTAATCTTGCCGTTCGGCATTTTTATAAAAAGACGGGTTCGGCTTCAATCTACGATGCTGTTGTAATTGCATATGCCTTGTTATTTGCGTTGGTTTGGACGGGCATTGACTATTCCGGATCCTTGTTTTGTCTCCCTTTTAGCTATTTCTTCGTTGCGTTGATGATAAAAATTTTCGGGAAAAAGACATGAGTACATAAAACGGGCTGATCGGGCTTTAAATTTCTAACATATATGTTTGAGCAGAGGGGAGAGGATTTTATGGACACCGTCTCTGCGATTCGAAACCGCATTCTGCAGCTGTGTGCACAGCACGATCTGTCGATCAACCAGCTCGCCACCCTCTCCGGGCTGCCGCCCTCCTCGGTCAAGAACATCCTCTACGGCAAGAGCCAAAACCCCAAGATCCTCACGATCAAGCTGATCTGCGACGGGCTCGGCATGACGCTGGGGGCGTTTTTCAGCGCGCCCGAGTTCGACCGGCTGGAGCAGGAGCTGAAATAGGGGCCTGCGCCTCCCCGAAGAGTTTCGAGGGCACAATAAATAACTCAGGGGCCACCAAATAACTCAGGGGCCACCGTCCAAGCGGTGGCCCCTCTTTGATTGCCTTGGGGACATTCTTTTAGAATATTTTCGGGCGGGGCCTACCCTCACCCCTCGGCCTCGCGGCAGGCGGCCTCGCCGCCGTCCGGCACCGTAAAGGAGACGCAGGTGCCCTCGCCGAGGGTGCTCTCGATGCCGTAGGGACAGCCCAGCAGCTCAAAGATGCTCTTGACGATGTGCATGCCCAGCCCCGAGCCGCTGTCCTTGCCGGCGCGGCTGTGCGGCGACTTGTAAAAGCGCTCCCAGATCAGCGGCAGGTCGTCGGGGTGGATGCCCTCGCCGTCGTCGGCCACCGAGACGGCGACACCGCCGCCCGCCGGGCGCAGCGAGATCTCCACCTGCCCGCCCGGGTCGCAGTGGGCCACGGCGTTGGACAGCAGATTGCCGACCACGGTGGCCAGCTTTTCGCGGTCGCTGCACACCCGCCGGAGGCCCTCCTGTGCCCGCGTCTCGATGGAGACGCCCCTGCGCCCGGCGATGCCGGCGTGGGCGTCGGCCACCTGCCGGCAGAGGGCCTCGAGGTCGACCAAGTCCAGCTGCACCGGCTCGCTGCCGGTCTGGATCTTGGAGAGCAGGATCAGCGACTTGACCATCTCCTCGAGCGTCCGCGCCCGCGCCGCGATGATGCCGACAAAGGCCTGCCGCTGCTCGCGCGGCAGGTCGTCGTTGTCGGCCAGCAGCTCGGCGTAGGTCAAAATGGCGGCGATGGGGGTCTTGAGGTTGTGCGAGACGTTGGAGATGATCTCGTTTTTAAAGCTGTCCGACTTTTTGAGCTGTGCGCTCATGGCGTTGATGGAGCTGGCCAGCGAGGCCAGCTCGTCGCTGCCCCCGGCCTCGATGTGGACGTCGAAGTTGCCGGTGGCAATCTGCCGCGAGGCGGCGTCGATGTCCTGGATCGGGCGCAGGATGGCGCCGGCCAGCAGGTAGGAGAGCAGCGTGGTGGGGATGATGGACAGCAGGATCAGCATGACCAGCGTGCGCGACTGCCCGAAGATGACGTTCATCAGCGTGGCGGTGCGGCTGATGACCAGCAGGTAGCGCCCGTCGGGCATGTTGCGGCCGTAGAGCAGCAGGTGGGTGTTTTTGCCCAGCTGGCTGCGCACCCGCAGCGTGAGCGGCGTGCCCGAGGCCGCCTGCAGCTCGTAGAGCTCGGGCCGGGCCTCCACCTCGCTCTGCACGGCGGCCGAGGTGTAGACGATGAAGGAGTTCTCGGGCCGGGCCCTGTCAAACAGCACCACCGAGGTGCCCTGCAGGTTGCACAGGCGCTCGGTGCTCTCGACAAAGTTTTTCCACGGGGTGCCCGAGTCGATCATGTTGGAGATCGTGGCCGACTGCTGCTCCAGCACGCCGTACTGGTTGTCCATCTGGGTGTTGTAGAGCAGGTAGGCGTAGACCAGAAAGACCAGCAGCAGCACCGCGGTCGTGACGCAGACGATCGAGACCCAGAACTTTTGAAACAGCTTCACCGGCCGCCTCCCTTACCGTCAACGCGCGTTCAAGGGGGCCTGTCCAGGGCAGTCCCTGCACAGGGGATCCCGGCGGCCCCGGCCCATCTGCCGGGGCCCTTGATTCACTGGGGGCGCTCGACCTCGCTGAGCGCCAGCTTGTAGCCCATGCCCCAGACGGTCTGGATGTAGTTTCCGTGCCGGCCCAGCAGCTTGCGCAGCCGCTTGACGTGGCTGTCCACCGTGCGGTAGTCGTTGATGTCGGAGTCGGCCCAGACCTTCTCGATCAGGGCCTCCCGCGAGAAGGCGCGGTTGGGGTTGCACAGCAGGAAGTAGAGCAGCTCGTACTCCTTGCGCTTGAGCACCAGCGGCTTGCCGTTCAGCGAGATCTCGCGCAGGTCGGAGTTGGCCGACAGCGCGCCGAAGACCAGGTCGTTGACCACCTTTTTCTCGGGCTGATAGGTGCGCGTGATCAGCGCCTGCACACGGGCCTCGAGCTCCTTGAGGCTGAAGGGCTTGCTCAGGTAGTCGTCGCAGCCGCCCGAGAAGGCGTCCAGCTTGTCGCGCTCCTCCGAGAGGGCGGTCAGCATGATGATGGGCACCTTGGAGTGGGAGCGCAGGCTCCGTAGCACCTCGTGGCCGTCCATGACCGGCATCATGACGTCCAGAATCACCAGGTTGACGCTGTTGTTCTCAAACAGCTCCAGCGCCTGCCGGCCGTCGTAGGCCTGCAGACACTTGTAGCCCTGGGATTTAAAGTAAAAGGCGATGCCGTTGTTGAGGTCCACGTCGTCCTCCACGATCAGGATGCGCCAGGCGTTTTGCTCCAAGGTTGTCCCCTCTCTTCCGCGGCAAATTTCACAGGTCCCGCCCGGGCCATTCGACGGGCGGCGCCCGCGGCCGGGGCGCCCGGCCGCGCAATGTAATTAAGATAGTATATAGTATACCAGCGCCTTTTGGCGAAAACAAGGCGCGCGGCGAGATCGGTGCGGCTTCAGACCGAAAACCGCTTGCTCCGGGTGCGGCCGGAGCGGGCGGGGGCGCCGAAGCGCTGTTCGGGCATCTGCACGCTGACCAAGATGATGTCCTCGCCGATCTTCTCGATCTCGTCCCAGTCGATGATGTACTCCTCGCGGCTGCCGAGCAGCCCAAAGAGGGTCCGGGGCCCCGGCACCACAATGCCCACGAGGCGCCCCTCCACCGGGTCGATTTCCAGGTCGTACACATAGCCAAGCCGCACCCCGTCACGGATGTTGATGACCTCCTTGCGGCGCAGCTCGCCAAATCTCCACATCACAGGCACCAACCTCCCCGCGTCTTCCCAGAGACAATATATGCCCAGCAGCGGAAAAAAAGAGCTTTGGGCGGACAGGTGATCCACCCCGCCGCCCGGGCGGGGTGTCGAATTTTTGCGCGCGCGAGCTTCTCAGCGGCGGCCAAGTGTGGTATACTGGAGCATATTCGGCGCAAGGGCGCCAAAAAAGTGACGAGGGGCGGCAGCGACGGTGGAACGCGAAGACGGCGGAGTGGCGCGGCAGAACGAGGGCGTGGCGGTGGGCCGAAACGCCGTGCTGGAGGCGCTGAAGAGCGGCGCCCAGGTCGAGAAGATCTACATCGCCCGCGGCGAGCGCCAGGGCTCGGTGGTCCGCCTGCTGGCCATGGCCAGGGAGCAGAAGATCCCGGTCTCGGAGGCCGACCGCGTCAAGCTCAACCACCTGGCGGGCAGCGAGGCCCACCAGGGCGTGGTGGCGGTGCTGCGGCCGGTGGAATACGCCACCATTGAACAGATCCTGGACATCGCGCGGCAGCGGGGCGAGCCGCCCTTTGTCATCCTCTGCGACCGGCTCGAGGACCCCCACAACCTGGGGGCCATTTTGCGCACGGCCGAAGTTGCGGGCGCCCACGGCGTCATCATCACCAAGCACCAGAGCGTCGGGCTGACGCCGGCCGTGACCAAGGCCTCGGCCGGGGCGGTCTTCCACCTCGCGGTGGCGCGGGAGACCAACCTCGTGCGGGCGATGGAGCAGCTCAAGCAGGCCGGCGTCTGGCTCTACGGCACCGACATGGCCGGCGCCGACAGCCTGTTTGAGACCGCCTTCGAGGGCGGCGTCGGGCTGGTGGTGGGCAGCGAGGGCGAGGGCATGTCGCGCCTGGTGCGCGAGCACTGCGACTTCCTGGTCCGCATCCCCATGCGGGGGCGGGTGGGCTCGCTCAACGCCTCGGTGGCGGCCGGCATCGCCATGTTCGAGGTGCTGCGCCGCCGGGGCCTCTGATTGGCCCTGCCCGGCGGCGCGGAGGTCCGGAGAGATCTAGTGATGAGGGGAGTCGGCGGATGGCACAGGAGCATGAGGAGAAGCTGGAGGCATCGCTGGGGCAGACCAGGCCCTTCGAGGCCCAGCGCCTTTCGACGGAATCGGCGGACCCAATCGAGGGGCCGCCTGCAATAGAGACGGACAAACCTGAAGCAGAGATGGACACGGGAGACTGGGCGCCGGAGGCGGCCGCGCAGCGGCCGCAGGCACAGCGGCCCCGGCCGGCCAGGATCACGCCGGTGCGGTCCTTTGTACAGACCTCCTTTGAGGAGCTGGGCAGCGATCCAAAGCCGCCCGCCGAAGGGGAGCGCAAGTTTGTGGTCTCGCTGCCCGAGGAGATCTACCAGATCGGCATGCCCAAGGGGCAGGGCGCTCCAAAGCCGGCCGAGGCCGAACGGCCAACGCCGCCCGAGGGGGCGCTGAGCTACGAGGACTTTGTCCGTCAGTATGACGAGGCCGACGCGGCCGAGGCCGAGCAGCTGTTCGGACAGGCCTTTGAACAGTTTCAGGAGACTTACCAGCACAGCCTGACCGAGCCGCCCGACGAGCGGCGGTCCTGGACACAGCGCCTGTTTGGACGGCGTCGCGAGGCGGTGCCGGGCCATGGCGACGAGGACTTTGCACCGGTCGACCGCGAGGCCGATTGGCTGGAGGAGGGACAGGCCGAGCAGGCACAGCTCCGGCTGCAGGAGGTCTTTGAGATGGCGCAGGCGCCCGCCGGGGCGCCCGCGGAGGGGGACGGGGCAGCTGGGGCGCCGCAGGATGCGGCGCCGGACGTCGACGACGGGGAGGGCCCGGAGGACGAATTTGACGAGGCCGCCGACGCGCTCGAACAGCGCGTGCGCCTCTTTGCCCGGCCGGCCGGGGACCGGCCGCCGCAGCACAGCCGGCTGGACGATGTGGCGCCGGACAAGCTGCCCGAGGTTTTGGCCGCGCGGGCCAAAGCGGCCGACCGGGGCGGACGGCAGGGCCTTGTGCTGATGCTGCTGCAGTTTCTGCCGCTGTTCTGGACGGTGGGGCCGCTGGAGGCCCCCGCCTTTGTGACGCCCGGCCTGCTGGGCGTCGCCGGGGCGTTGCTGCTGGCGCTGCAGCTGTTGGCCGGGCGGGAGCTGTTCCGCATGGCGGCCGAGGAGCTCGAGGCGCGCCGCCCCGGCTTTGCCTGTATGGGATTGCTCATCGCCGGGTTGGCCATGCTGCAGGCGCTGTTCTACGGGCGGAACGGCGCACCGGTCTACACGGCCTACCCGGCCCTGCTCTGCGCCCGCCTGCAGCAAAACCGCCGGGCCGCGCTGCGCAAGGCCCGCATCGACAGCAAGCTGGTCTGCTCCCCGCAGGTCAAGCGTCTGCCGAGGCAGGCGCTGCAGCGCCAGCAGGGCAGGCGGCAGGAGGCCGAGCTGCGCATCCTCTTCACCGAGCGGCGCGGCGACCTCGAGGGCTTCTTCACGCAGTCGCTGGCCCCCTCGCCGGCCGCCCGGCTGGCCCCCTTTCTGCTGGGCGCATCCCCCGCGGTCTTTGTGCTGTTCGCACTGCTGAACCGCCGCGCCCAAACGCCGCTCCCACTGCTGACCGTGGCGCTCGCGGCGCTGTGCGCACTGCTGCCGATCGGGCTGCTCGAGGCCTTTGACAAGCCCTTTTACGCGCTGTCCGACCAGCTGCGCCGCCGGGGCAGCACGCTGGCCGGCGCGCCGGGCGCCCTCGCGCTCGCCCGCACCGACGAGGTCTTGCTGTCCGACGCCGACCTCTTTGGGGGCCGGCCGCCGGTGGTGGCCGGGCTTAAGCTCTTCAACGGCTGTTCGGTCGAGGACGCCATGCTGATCACGACCAGTCTTGCGCAGATGCTGGACCTGCCGCTGCAAAAGGGGCTGCTGGCCATGATTGACCACCGCGACGACCGCCTGATGACGCTGACCGAGGTCAAGCACCTCGAGGGGGCCGGCGTGCAGGCCTTCATCAACGGCGAGATCGCAGTGCTGGGCACACAGGACTTCCTGCGGCAGCAGGCGATCATCGTCCGCCGCGAAGAGGCTCAGCCGCACGGGCCGGAGGGGGGCCGGGTGCCGCTCTACCTCGCGGTGGGCGGGCGCCTGGCGGCCTGCTTTACGGTTGATTACGGCATCCCGGCCGCAACCGCCGGGCTGCTCAAAAAGCTGTGCGGGGCCGGCGTCGGCCTGCTGCTCTGCACGATGGACCCGCTGCTGACCGGGCCGCTGGTCGAACGGCTGGCCGGCCTTGCGCCGGGCAGCGTGCGCACGCTGACCTTCCGGGCGAGGCAGGAGCTCGAGGCCGCGGCCGAGGCCGGGCAGCCGCTCATGGGCGCCGCGGGCAGCGCCAACCCGCTCTGCCTGGCCCGGCTGGTGCTGGGCGCGCTCTGCCTGCAGAGCGCCTCGCGGCTGGGCATTGCGGTCTCGCTGCTGGCGGTTGCGGCCGGCACCGCGGCGGCCGCCGTGCTGATCGGCGTGGGGGTCTTTGCGGTGGGCAGCCTGACCTCGCTTCTGCTGTTTCAACTGGCCTGGCTGCTGCCGGTCTGGTGCGTCGGCTTTGCGGCCGGCCGGATTTTTCAGTAGGGATTTGCCTGTTTACAGGTGTGGAGCAAGAGATAGAGATAGATAGCACATCCATCAAGGCTTGAGGGGTGAAGGTCAATGATCAAACGGGCGGCCGCCGCCATGGGCTCGGCGCTGTTGATAGGTCTGTGCGCCCTGCAGGCACAGGCGGCCCACAGGACCGACGATGCACTGATCCGCGTGGGGCTGTCCTACGGCAGCGGCCCGGTGGCGGCCGTCAACGCGCTGGCCGACGCCGGCTATGAGCTCGGCTACTATGACGGGGAGAACTTTGTCGCCGTGGGGCAGATTGCCAACCGCTACGTGAGCTTCTGCAAGGACGCGCTGCTGTCTGTCGACGGCCGCACGGTCAGCGAAGGCGGGGCAGGGCAGCCCATCAAGCCCTATCACCTCGAGGTGGACTGCGCCTTCGCCACACAGCAGGAGGCCGAGGACTTCATCGCGCAGCTGCGCGCCGGGGGCTACGTGGGCGAGGCCTTCCCGGCCAGCATCGACGGCGTCCACCGCGTGCGCATCGAGATGTACTCCCAGTCCGGCTACGCGGCGGACGACGCCGCGCGCATCGAGCAGTACACGCAGGGCCACGCCGTCCGAGTGGTGGGCGAAGATGCTGCCACCATCACGGTCATCGACCTGAACAACCTCGCGATCGCCTACGAGCTCCGCCCGCCCGACGGCCTCTGGCCGGCCGCGCGCGCGGCGGACGGCGGCGCCGTCAAAAACGGGCTGTACTACTACAACGGGGCCTTTGAGCTGCGCAGGCTGAGCGGCGGCGACATCACCTTCATCAACGTCGTGACCCTCTTTGACTACCTCAAGGGGGTGCTGCCCTACGAGATGGACGGCGCCTGGCCGCTTGAGGCCCTCAAGGCGCAGGCCGTCTGCGCCCGCTCCTATGTGCTGTTCAACCTCGGCAAGCACAGGGACTACGACATCTGCAACGCGGTGCACTGCCAGGTCTATTACGGCACCGAGAAGGAGAACGAAGCGGTGCGCAGCGCGGTAGAGGAGACCCGCAACCAGGTCCTCTGCTACGACGGCAAGCTGATCAGCACCTTTTACTTCTCCTCCTCGGGCGGCTACACCGAGTCGAGCGAAAACGCCTGGGGCGGCGCCGGCTACCCCTACTACGCGGCGGTGCCCGACCCCTACGAGGACCCCGCGGCCATCACCACCTTCAGCAAGACGCTGACGGCCGGCGAGCTGACCGCGCTGCTGAACGGCATGGGGGTCGACATCGGGCCGGTGACCGACTGCTACGTCTCAAAATACACCGAGCCGGCCGGCAACGTCTACGAGGTGACCTTTGTGGGGAGCGCCGGCAGGACCCACAGCATTGCAAGGACCGACAACGTGCGCATCAAGCTGAACAGCCTTGTCAGAAGCCCGCGGTTTCAGATCACCTCGGGGCAGCTCCGCCTTGTGGCCAACAGCGGCGAGGCGCTGGGCGGCGACCTGCGGGCCATCGACGGCGAGGGCCGCGTCTCGCGGCTGCCCGCGCTGCCCAAGATCCTCACGGCCGCCGGGCTGACCGAGCCCGAACCGGTTGAATCCGACGGCACCTTCACTTTTGCGGGCGCCGGATTTGGGCACAATGTCGGCATGAGCCAGTATGGCGCCAAGGGCATGGCCGAGGCCGGCAAGACCTGCCGCGAAATCCTCTTGCACTACTTCACGGGCGTGGAGATCCACCGCACCGACGAGATGGGGTAATATGCTGAAGACGAGCGATTTCTTTTACGAGCTCCCCGAGGAGCTCATCGCCCAGACGCCGCTGCCGCAGCGCGACGCCTCGCGGCTGCTGGTGCTGGACCGGGCGGCGGACACCCTGCGGCACCGGCGCTTTCCAGACGTGCTCGAGGAGCTCTCGCCCGGCGACCTGCTGGTACTCAACAACTCCCGCGTGATCCCGGCCCGCCTGTTCGGCCGCCGAGAGGGCGCCGGCGCCGCGATTGAGGTGCTGCTGCTGCGGGCGCGGGAGCCCCTGCTGTGGGAGGTGCTGGTCCGCCCCGGGCGCAGGGCGGGCCCCGGCGCCGAGCTCTGGTTTGAGGAGGGCCTGCGCTGCCGCATCGAGCAGAGCCTCGAGGACGGGGTGCGGCTGGCCCGCTTTTGCTGCGAGGGGGACTTCCTTGCGCTGCTCGACCGCATCGGCCGCATGCCGCTGCCCCCCTATATCAGGCAGGAGCTGCGCGAAAACGAGCGCTACCAGACCGTCTACGCCACCGAGACCGGCTCGGCCGCGGCCCCGACGGCCGGCCTGCACTTCACGCCCGCGCTGCTGGAGCAGGCGCAGGCGCGGGGCATCGGCGTGGCAACCCTGACGCTGCACGTGGGGCTGGGCACCTTCCGGCCGGTCAGGGAGCGGGAGGTCGCGGCCCACCACATGCACAGCGAGTGGTGCTCGGTCCCCGAACAGACGGCCCAGGCCGTCAACGAGACTAGGCGTCGTGGCGGCCGCGTCGTGGCGGTCGGCACCACGAGCTGCCGCACGCTCGAGTCCATGTGCGAGGGCGGCCGGCTGCTGGCCGGCAGCCGCGACACCGGCATCTTCATCTACCCGCCCTACACGTTTCAACTGGTGGACGCGCTGATCACCAACTTCCACCTGCCCGAGTCGACGCTGCTGATGCTGGTGTCGGCGCTGGCCGGGCGGGAGCGCATCCTCGCGGCCTACCGCGAGGCGGTGGCGCAGCGCTACCGGTTTTTCTCGTTTGGGGACGCCATGCTGATCCTGTAAATTGCCAGTATCCGGAGGGGCCATGTTTACGCTGCAAAGCCGGCAGGGCACCGCCCGCCGGGGCCGCCTTGAGACGGTCCACGGCCGGGTGGAGACGCCCGCCTTTATGAACGTCGCCACCGCCGCCGCGATCAAGGGGGCGGTGTCGGCCGACGACCTTACGCACATCGGCTGTCAGGTGGCGCTGTGCAACACCTACCACCTGCACCTGCGCCCCGGCGAGCAGGTGGTCGAGGCGATGGGCGGCCTGCGTACCTTCATGGGCTGGCCGGGCCCCACGCTGACCGACAGCGGCGGCTTTCAGGTCTTTTCGCTGGCCAAGCTGCGCCGCATCGAGGAGCAGGGGGTGACCTTTGCCTCCCACATCGACGGGCGCCGCATCTTCATGGGTCCCGAACAGAGCATGCAGATTCAGGCGGCGCTGGGCTCGACCATCGCCATGGCCTTTGACGAGTGCGTTGAAAACCCCTCGCCGCGCGACTACGTGCTGGCCTCCTGCGCCCGCACCACGCGCTGGGCCGAGCGCAGCCGGGCCGAGCTGGACCGCCAGAACGCGCAGCGGGGCGCCGGACAGCTGCTGTTCGGCATCAACCAGGGCGGCACCTATGCCGACATCCGCGTCGACCACATGAGGCGCCTGGCCGAGCTGCCCTTTGACGGCTATGCCATCGGCGGGCTGGCGGTCGGGGAGCCGGCCGAGGTCATGTACGAGATCATCGAGGCCGTGGAGCCCCACATGCCGCAGGCGCTGCCCCGCTACCTGATGGGGGTGGGGACGCCGGACAACCTCCTCGAGGCGGTGCGCCGCGGCGTCGACCTGTTTGACTGCGTCATGCCCAGCCGCAACGCGCGGCACGGGCACCTGCACACGCGGGCCGGCGTCATCAACCTCAACAACGAGAAGTACGCCACCGACCGGGACCCCATCGAGCCGACCTGCGCCTGCCCAACCTGCCGGCGCTACTCGCGGGGCTACCTGCGGCACCTGTTCAAGGCCGGCGAGCTGCTGGCCATGCGCCTTTCGGTGCTGCACAACCTGTGGTTTTACAACCAGCTGATGGCCGAGATCCGGCAGGCCATCGAGCAGGGCGACTTTGAAGACTACTACCGGCGGCACGTACAGGTGCTCAGCCGGCGCATCTGAGCCGAAAGGGGGAGGCGGGATGGAGTACGACGTGCTGTCGGCCTTTTACGACCGGCTGGTCAACGCCGACTATGCGGCGCTCTACGCCTATTATCGGGCCATTTGGGCGCGCTACGGCTGCAGCCCCGAGGTCGTGCTGGACCTCGGCTGCGGCACCGGCAACCTGCTGCCCCACCTCGAGCAGGCACACCAGGTCATCGGCGTGGACATCTCGGCCGAGATGCTGAGCGCCGCGCGCGAGAAGGCCGCGCCCGAAACCCTGCTGCTGCAGCAGGACATGCGGGCGCTCGACCTCTACGGCACCGTGGACGCCGCAGTCTGCGCACTGGACGGCATCAACGCGCTCGAGGACGGGCAGGCCGTGCTCGAGACCCTCTCGCGGGTCAACCTGTTTTTGTCAAAGGGCGGGCTGTTTGTCTTTGACGTCAACACGCCCTACAAGTTTAGGCAGGTGCTGGACGGCGCCGCCTTTGTCTACGACACCGAGGAGGTCTACTGCGTCTGGCAGAGTGCGCTGCAGGGCAAAAGCTGCGCCTTTTGGCTCGACTTCTTTGTGCCGGATGGCCGCGGCCGCTACGAGCGGCGGCAGGAGGCGCTGGAGCAGCGGGTCTACGAGCTCGAAGAGCTCGAGCAGTTGGTGGCGCGCAGCGGGCTGGAGCTGCTGGCGGTGCTGGGCGATCACAGCCTGGAGCCGCCCGGCCCGCAGGAGCAGCGGGTGTTCTTTGTGACCCGCAAGGGCAGGGACGCGCCGAACCAGTAAACAGAGTTTAGGGGGGATTCCATCCCCCCGAAATACGAGCATCGAACCCTGCCGGGTTCTCGCTCGATACCCCCCTCGCGTGCGCACGGCGCACGCGGTCGCCGGCGAACTGCGCCGGCGGGCCCTGGGTGCCCTTCGGCGAAGTGAATTCGCCTTCGGGCGGATTGAGGTCTAGGGGGTACCCGTACCCCCTAGATACGCGGCTTGCGCCGCGATACCCCCGGCAAACGAGCCAAGGTTTTGGCTCGTTTGGGCACCCGCCATCAGGCGGGATGCCTTAGTGGTGTCCTTCAAATAAGTGCGCTTATTTGAAGGACGGATTTAGGTCCAGGGGGGATTCCATCCCCCCTAAATACGAGCATCGAACCCGGCAGGGTTCTCGCTCGATACCCCCCTCGCGTTCGCACGGCGCACGCGGTCGCCGGCGAACTGCGCCGGCGGGTCGAGGTGCCCTTCGGCGAAGTGAATTCGCCTTCGGGCGGATTTATATTCCCCCTGGATACGGGCGCTAACGCGCCCGATACCCCCGGCAAACGAGCCAGGGTTTTGGCTCGTTTGGGCACCCGCCATCAGGCGGGATGCCTCGGCCGGGCTGCAGCCTTGCTATTTCAATGAATTTCGGGAAAACTTCTACGATGCCGGCCGCCTGAGGAGCCTGGGCGACGGCCTGGACAAGTACGACTTTAACGCGGATCAATTTCCCCATGCCCTTGAGCCTGAAGGCCACGGTCTACAACGGCTGAGGCAGGGGATCGAAAAACAGGAAGGTGCGATTTTCTCCCATGGACAACTTTGTCAAGCTGCTCTCCGCCAACGGCTTTGTGCACGCCATGGCGCTGGACTCCACGGCCATTTGCGAGCAGGCGCGGCGCATCCACGACACCACGCCGGTCATGTCGGCGGCGCTGGGGCGCACGCTGACCGCCGCCTCGCTGCTGGGCTGCCGGCTCAAGGAGGCGCAGCACACGCTGACGCTGCAGATCAAGGGCGACGGGCCGGCCGGGCTGCTGCTGGCCGTGTCGGACGCCGCCGGACAGGTGCGCGGCGCCCTGCACAACCCGCATGTCGAGCTGCCGCTGAACGCCGCGGGCAAGCTCGACGTGGGCGGCGCCGTCGGCAGGGAGGGCTACGTCAGCGTCATCAAGGACCTGCGGCTCAAGGAGCCCTATATCGGGCGCACCCCCATCGTGTCGGGCGAGATCGCGCAGGACATCACCCACTACCTCGCGGTCAGCGAGCAGACGCCGGCCGCCGTGGCGCTCGGGGTGCTGGTCGACCGCGACTGGAGCGTCAGGCGGGCGGGCGGCTTTCTCGTGGAGCTGCTGCCGGGGGCCGACGAGGAGACCGTCGCGGCGCTGGAGCGCGCGCTTGCGGACATCCGGCCGGTGACCGAACTGCTGGAGGCGGGGGACACGCCCGAGGACATCCTGCGCCGGCTGCTGGCGGAGTTTGAGGTCACGGTGCTGGAGCGCGGCGAAAAGCGCTATGTCTGCCCCTGCTCAAAGGCGCGGGTGGAGCAGGTGCTGCTCTCGCTCGGGCACAGCGAGCTGGCCCGCCTGGCCGCCGAGCAGCCGGTCACCGAGGTGGGCTGCCAGTTCTGCACCAACAAGTATACTTTTACGGACGAGGAGCTGCGGGCACTGCTGCACTCGGCGACTGAGCCGGCACAGGACGACGATTGAGACCGCCCCCCGCGGCTGCGGGATACCGGATAGACAGGATGACGATTAAGACCGGCCCCCATGGTTGCGGGGCACCGGATAGACAGGATGACGATGGAGACCGACCCCCGCGGCTGCGGGGCACTGGATAAAACCGGATAAAGAGGAGGGGATTTTATGCTGTTACAGCATGAGCGGGAGCTGGTGGTGGCCTACGGCAAGAAGCTCATCGAGGCGGGGCTGACCCAGGGCACCGGCGGCAACGTCAGCGTACTGAACCGGGAGCTGGGGCTGTTTGCGCTCTCGCCCTCCGGCATGGACTACTTTGCCATCGCCCCCGAACAGGTGGCGGTGCTGGCGCTGGACGGCCGCGTGGTGGATGCGCCCTGCAAGCCCTCGACCGAGCTCGAGCTGCACCGTGCGCTGTACAACCAAAAGCCCGAGGTCGGCGGCGTGGTGCACGCCCATTCACCCTATGCCACGGCCCTCTCCTGCATGCGGCGGGAGCTGCCGCCGCTGCACTATCTCGTGGCGCTGGCCGGCCGGCGGGTGCTCTGCGCGCCCTACGCCACCTTCGGCACCCCCGAGCTGGCCGAGGCGGTGACCTCGGTCATGGGGGACTGCCGCGCCGCGCTGATGGCCAACCACGGCATGATCGCGGCGGCCGAGACGCTGGCCGCGGCCTTCAAGATCGCCGAGGAAATTGAGTTCTGCGCCAGGCTGTACTGCACGGTGCTCTCGACCGGCGCACAGCCGGTGCTGCTGCCGGACGAGGAGATGGAGCGCCACTTTGCGCTGTTTCGCACTTATGGGCAGCCCGCAGGGGGGAGGGGTTCCACGTGACCTTTGACCAGATGTTACAGCAGGTACAAAAGCCCTCCCACTACACCGGCGGGGAGCTGGGCAGCGTCGTCAAAGAAAGGCGCCCCGGCCTGCTGCGCTATGCCTTCTGCTTTCCCGACACTTACGACATCGGCATGTCCTACCTGGGCGGAAAGATCCTCTACGGGCTGCTCAACGAGCAGCCGGACGTCTGGTGCGAGCGGGTCTTCTCGCCGGCCGACGACATGGAGGCGCTGATGCGGGCGAACGGCCTGCCCCTCTACGGGCTGGAGAGCCGCGATCCCATCCGGGACTTCCACCTGGTCGGCTTCACGCTGCAGACCGAGCTCAACTTCACCAACATCCTCAACATGCTGGATCTGGCCGGCATCCCGCTGCGCGCCGAGGACCGGACCGAGCTGTTTCCGCTGGTCCACGCCGGCGGGCCCTGTGCCTTCAACCCCGAGCCGCTGGCCGACTTCATCGACTTCTTTGTGATCGGCGAGGGCGAGGAGGTGCAGCTCGAGCTGGTGGAGGCGGTGCGGCGCTACCTCGGGCAGGGCGGTGGCGACCGCCGCGAGCTGCTGCGCCGCCTGGCCGGCATCGAGGGCGTCTATGTGCCCTCGCTCTACGACGTGACCTACCATGACGACGGCACCCTCGCCTCCTTTGCGCCAAACGACGCGGCGGCGCCGGCTAGGGTCACCAAGCGGCTGGTGCGGGACATCGACAGCATCTACTACCCCACGCAGGTGGTGGTGCCCTTTTCGCAGGTGGTGCACGACCGCGTGATGCTCGAGGTCTTTCGCGGCTGCATCCGGGGCTGCCGCTTTTGCCAGGCCGGCACCATCTACCGGCCGGTGCGCGAGAAGAGCCCCGAAGTGCTGGACGCCTGCGCCAAAAGGCTGATCGCCGGCACCGGCTACGACGAGATCTCGCTGACCTCGCTCTCGACCAGCGACCACACCCGCCTGATGGAGACCACCGGCCGTCTGCTGGACTGGTGCGACGACAGCCACATCAGCCTCTCGCTGCCCTCGCTGCGGGTGGACAACTTCTCGATGGCGCTGATGGACAAGGTGCAGCGGGTGCGCAGGGGCGGCCTGACCTTTGCGCCCGAGGCCGGTAGCCAGCGGCTGCGCGACGTCATCAACAAGCAGGTGACCGAGGCCGAGCTGCACCGCACCTGCTCCATCGCCTTTGAGGGGGGCTGGCACAGCATCAAGCTCTACTTCATGATCGGCCTGCCCACCGAGACCATGGAGGACGTGGCCGGCATCGCCGACCTGGCCCAGAGCGTGGTGGACCTCTACTACGCCCGGCCGGATCGCCAAAAGGGCAAGGGCTGCAAGGTGACGGTCAGCGTGGCCACCTTCATTCCAAAGCCCTTCACCCCCTTCCAGTGGAGCGGGCAGGACGCGGGGGCGCTGATTGACGAGAAGATCGCGCTGCTGCGCAAAAGCATCCGCTCCAACAAGATTCAGTTCAACTACCACGACCGAAAGATGAGCTACTTCGAGGCGGTGCTCGCGCGCGGCGATCGGCGGCTGGGCCCTGCGATTTTGCGGGCTTTTGAGCTCGGGGCCAAGTTCGACGGCTGGGAGACCCACTTTGACCTCGACCGCTGGCTGCGGGCCTTCCGCGAGACCGGCATCGACCCCGACTTCTACGCGCTGCGCGAGAAGTCCTACGACGAGCTGCTGCCCTGGGACTTCATCGACTGCGGCGTGGACAAGGACTACCTGTGGCGCGAGAACCAGCGGGCGCTGGCCGGCCTGGTGACGCCAAACTGCCGTGAGGCCTGCTCGGGCTGCGGCGCCGACCGACTGACGGAGGGGTATTGCCATGCAAAAGGTTAGACTGACCTTTGTCAAGCAGGGGACGGCCGTCTTTATCTCCCACCTCGACGTGCTGCGCAGCTACGCCAGGGGCCTGTCAAGGGCCGGCCTGCGGGTGCGCTACACCGAGGGCTTCAACCCCCAGCCCTACCTGGTCTTCAGCCCGCCGCTGTCGTTGGGCTACGCGAGCCTGTGCGAGCTCTGCGACTTTGACCTCGAACAGGACCTGCCGGTGGAGCAGGTGGCCCCCAGGCTGGCCGCCGTGATGCCCGAGGGCCTGCGCCCGGTGGCCAGCGCCGTGCCGGTCCGCCGGCTGGGCGAGCTGGCGGCGGCCGCCTACCGGCTGGAGCTGCAGCTTCTGCCGCAGGCCGCGCCGGGGGCAGAGGGGGCGGTTCTGGCCTGCCTGAGCCGCCCCGAGATCCCGCTGTCCAAAAAGAGCAAGCGCGGCCAGCGCGAGGTCAATCTGGCGGCACTGGTCAAGGGGCTTGCGGTCGCGCAGCTAAGCGGCGGCCGGCTGCGGCTTGACTGCCGGCTGCCGGTGGCGGGGGAGGAGGCCGTCAACCCGCGCTGCCTGCTCGAGGTGCTGGCGCGGGACCTGCCCGAGCGGCCGGTGGCGGAGGCCGGCATCACGCGCACGGGGTTTTACCTGCGCGACGGGACCGCCTTTTCGTAAGTGGGCGGGGCGGCTCTTCACGTGAGGGTTAATGCTTCGAGCGCTGTACCGACATCAGGCTGTTTCCCATTTTGCGCCGCGCATCCCCGTTTCGCCGAAATGCAAAAAGACCCGCAACGCCTACAAAGTACAGGCATTTCGGGTCTTTCTAGTGGTCTGGGTGAGAGGACTTGAACCTCCGGCCTCTTGAACCCCATTCAAGCACGCTACCAAACTGCGCCACACCCAGGGATGTACCGATAGTCAATATACCACAATCGCGCAGGGGTTGCAAGGGTTTTTTAAACCAAGCGGGGAAATCCCTGCGCCGTCCCCTTTTTATGGGACTCCTTTTATGGGACCGCCCTTGTCTGACAACTGCCCCCTGCAAGCCATCTTGCCCTCCCCGACAAGAGGGGGTCACCTGTATCAAAATAGGGGGCGCCACCACCTGAGAGCCTTAAAAACGCCTCGTTTTCAAGGCTGTTGTTTTGAACCATCTCGAAACCTAAAAGGCCCGTCCGCAGGACAGCCACCCTCAAGCGATCGGCCGAAGCCGGCGCCGGCTGCAGGGTTCACCACAGGGCGGCGCATCCGCTTGAAAAGCGGCAGAAAACCCGTTATCATGAACCAAAAGGGAGTGGTGAAATGCAGATCGGCGGCATGCAAAGGCTCTCTCTGCTGGATTACCCGGACAGGACCTGCTGCACCA
The DNA here is from genome assembly GCA_012719075.1 of Clostridiales bacterium. Lineage (GTDB taxonomy): Bacteria > Bacillota > Clostridia > Oscillospirales > Feifaniaceae > JAAYBB01. The sequence goes on from JAAYBB010000038.1 coordinate 40,851, forward strand.
TTTTTACGGTGGGCTGCAATTATCGATGCCCCTTCTGCCACAACGCCTCGCTGGCGCTGGGGGAGCCGTCCGGGCCCGGCCTGTCGGAGGAGCAGATTCTGGCCTTTTTAAAGAGGCGGCAGGGGCTTTTGGACGGCGTGTGCATCACCGGCGGCGAGCCGCTGCTGCAGCAGGGACTGGAGGGGTTCATCGACCAAATCAAGGCCCTCGGCTTCTCGGTCAAGCTGGACACCAACGGGAGCTACCCCGAGCGGCTGCGGCAGCTGATCGACAGCGGACGGGTGGACTATGTGGCCATGGATGTCAAAAACACGCCGGACAAATACGGGCGCACCATCGGGGTGGACAACCCTGACCTTACCCCTGTGCGGGACAGCATTTCGCTGTTGCTCTCGGGTGCCGTGCCCTGCGAGTTTCGCACCACCGTGGTGCGCGAGCTCCACACCGTGGAAGACCTGCTCGCCATTGCCCGCTGGATCAGGGGGGCGCCTCGGTACTATCTGCAAAATTACGTGGATTCCGACGACGTTTTGGTGGGCGGGCTCAGCGGCTACTCAAGGGAGGAGCTGCAGGCCCTTCTTGACCTGGTCCGCCCCACTCTCCCCGGCGCAGCGCTAAGGGGTGTGTAGGAAGCCCATATATAGTATAATTGTTTTTAAAACCCTACAAGATAAAGTATAAATTCGTTGACTTCTCCCTGGCCTCAAGATATAATTGGGGATACTTAGCAAGCCCGAGGGCTTGAGGGTGGGAGATGAGCCGATGGATCAAGTCGTAAAACGAGACAACCACATCACCGAGTTTGACTTGTCAAAGATCAGCAAGGCGATCACAAAGGCCTTTGTGGCCCAGAACAAGCAGTATCATCCGCAGACCATCGACTTTCTGGCCCTGAAGGTGACGGCCGATTTTGAGCCCAAAATCACCGACGGCAAAATTTCGGTCGAGGATATCCAGGACAGCGTCGAGGTCGTGCTCATCAAGAGCGGATACGCCGATGTGGCAAAGGCCTTTATTTTATACCGAAAGCAGCACGAAAAGATGCGCAACATGAAGTCCACCATCCTGGACTTCAAGGACACCGTCAACAGCTACCTGAACATCACCGACTGGCGGGTAAAGGAAAACTCCACCGTGACCTATTCTGTCGGCGGGTTGATTTTGAGCAACTCCGGCACCATCACGGCCAATTACTGGCTCAGTGAAATTTACGATGCCGAAATTGCGCAGGCCCACCGCGACGCCGACCTCCACCTGCACGATTTGTCCATGCTGACCGGATACTGCGCCGGCTGGAGCTTAAAGCAGCTCATCCAGGAGGGGCTGGGCGGCATCCCCGGCAAAATCACCTCGTCGCCGGCCAGCCACCTGGCAACGCTGTGCAATCAGATGGTGAACTTCCTCGGCATCATGCAGAATGAGTGGGCGGGCGCACAGGCCTTTTCCTCCTATGACACCTATCTTGCGCCCTTTGTCAAAGTGGACAATTTGCCCTATGACGCCGTTAAAAAGTGTGTCGAGAGCTTTATTTACGGCGTCAACACCCCCTCCCGCTGGGGCACGCAGGCGCCCTTCTCCAACATCACGCTGGATTGGGTCGTGCCAGGCGACCTGGCGGAGCTGCCGGCCATTGTCGGCGGCAAAGAGATGGACTTTACCTATCGGGACTGCCAAAGAGAAATGGACATGGTCAACAAGGCCTTCATCGAGATCATGATCGAGGGCGACGCCAACGGCCGCGGCTTCCAATACCCGATTCCGACCTATTCGATCACGCGGGATTTTGACTGGAGCGACACCGAGAACAACCGGCTCTTGTTTGAGATGACCGCCAAATACGGCACGCCTTATTTCTCCAATTACATCAACAGCGACATGGAGCCCTCGGATGTGCGCAGCATGTGCTGCCGTCTCCGGCTGGATCTGCGCGAGCTGCGCAAAAAGGCCGGCGGCTTCTTTGGCAGCGGCGAGAGCACCGGCTCCATCGGCGTGGTGACCATCAACCTGCCCCGGATCGCATACCTTGCCAAGGACGAGGCGGATTTCTACGCAAGACTGGATAAGCTGATGGACATTTCCGCCCGCAGCCTGAAGGTCAAGCGTACCGTCATCACCCAGCTGCTGGATTCCGGCCTGTACCCCTACACCAAGCGCTACCTGGGTACTTTCAACAACCACTTCTCCACCATCGGCCTGATC